>JBAXQV010000271.1:0-3238 GCA_037131575.1 Actinomycetota bacterium | reverse complement strand
CTGTTCGCCACCACGGAGATCGAGCGCCAACCAGCAGCCGAATGCGGCGACGCCCACCGCCGTGAGCGCCCGAACGGGCGTGGTACCGGCCGACACACTCCATTGCGCCGAGCAACGCCCACCCCACCAAGCCGACGATCGCCCACAGGGGCACGGCCAGGCGCGTACCGATCGCTGCCGCAGCCATTGCGCGCACAGTGCTGCCCCGACGATGGCGACGGACCCGAACGGATACAGATAGGTCCAACCCTCCCAGCCTGCCGACCCGGTGTCGAACCAGCGGGTGAGCTGCACCGAGGGGCCGCCGGTAGCGATGAACAGGCCGGTTGCGGCCACCGCCACGGTGGGCCAACGCACGGCTGCATGGGCCGATTCAGCCGTCATGGCGTGGCCCGAGCCGTCGTTGCTTCCACCACGCCAACTGATCGCGGTCCCAGTTCGACACGGTCGAGTCGGCATGCTCGCGGTAGTAACGGTCTTCCTCCGACAGTGCCGCGGAATCGACGTACCAGGGCAGGTGGCGGGCCACGTAGGGTGCGCCGGTACGAAGCGAACGCAACATGTCGTCGCGGCGATCGAGCGGACGATAGAGCGCGAAGGTGGTGTCGATACCTGCCCGGAACACACCGGGTTCCACCTCATCGGTCCAGAACGGACGCTCCCAGTCGATCACGTCGTCGCGCAGCAGGTAGTGGGCCGGGAGATCGTCGGTACGGATGCCGAAACCCACTTTGTCGATGTCGGGGTAACGATCGAGCAGCGCACGGAAATGATCGATGGCATCGAGCGGGCTGTCCTCGTCGGGCACCACATCGGGGTCGGTGACCACATAGAAACGACCGTGCGCATGCCGTTGCACAGTGCCGCTGAGCCAGGGCGCGCGATGGCCAAGGTTGCGGCGCGTGTGCACCACGTGGTGTGTGGTTGCGGCCAGGAACTCGACCGTCGGGGCGTACGTAGAAGCATTGTCGATGAGCCACACTTCGTGCAGGCCGGCCCGTTCGAGCCAGGCCAACAGTTCGCGTAGCGGCTCCACCCGATCGCGCACCGTGATGAAGACGGGCACCTGCTCAGCCACGAACCCTCCGCACCCGCGCGTACACCCGCCGCACCGGCCGCGCGGCCCGGAACAACTTGGTGTGCTCGAGCGCCGTCAACTCGGCGGTGACCCGGCCGAGCTGCTCCTCCGCGGCGGCCAAGCGGCCTGCCAGTTCGTCGCCGCGCCGTTCAGCAGCCACCTGTTCGGTGACGGCCATCTCGAACCATTCGAGGACCTGCATCAATCGAAGGCGTTGTGCCTCGAACTCGGCATCGAGTCGTTCGAGCAGGTCGAGCAACTCGTCGACCGTTGGTTCACCAGCGAACTTCAAGCCGTCGGAGTCGTGAGTGCGATGCGGAACCATGGCGGTGGTGAGGATACTCGCACCGGGCAGCGCCCACCGGGAGGCCTGTGCCTAGTAGAAGTAGAAAAGCACCTTCACGAACGCCGCGATCGACAGCGTGAGGATCACCACCACGGTGGCGCGTACGCCAACGGTCGCGTTCGATCGTTCGTGACGCAACGCCACCGTCACCGCAGGAAGTGCGAGGAAGGCGATGAGGTAGCGGCCCTGCACACCCACGATGCGTGATCCGCCGACGGAAGTCCACGACAGATAGGCACTGGTGCACACGGCCAGCACACCGGCAAAGCCAACACCCAGCGGCACCCAGGTGCGTATGGCCGCAGCACGGCTCGCCGTGGCGAGGCGGGGCCCAGCCTCGGCCATCATCAGTGCCCCGAGCATGGCTGCCGCCAACAGCACGAACACGGTCATGATCAGTGGCGTGTCGCCGACGCCCGAGCGGAACATGCCGAAGGCACCAACCCATCCTTTCATCACGAACTCCTGCGATTCCGCCGAGAAGGCCGTATCGCTGAGCGTGTTCAGGTACGCCAGAGGGTGAGTGATGACCCAGTGCAGTTGCGACCCGGGGTCGGCGCCCGCGGCACCGAGGACGGCCCCCGACGGATAGCCCAACGTGTTCCAGAGCAGGGTTGCGAGCAGCGGTACAGCGGCCATGCATGCGAGCACTTTGGTGGTACGGCGCCGATCGCCGAACAGGTGTGGTCGATAGGCCAGGAACAACAACAGGAACACCGCATACGGGGGTTTCGACACCACCAGCGCCATGAGCGCAGCCACGATGACGGCCACGTCGACTCGGCTTGGGCGGGGCGCGTCGAGGGTGGCGAAACGCAAGCAGTACGCGGTGAGGATGAGCGCGCAGCCCAACACCATGCCATCGGGCGAGTACCCCGAGGCACCGATCATCGACATCGGCAACAACGCCACGAACGCGAGCAGGAGTTGAAGCCTCGGCGCTGTACGAATGGCCCACCAACACATGGCGATCGTCGTCGCCACGCCGAGAAGTCGGCCGAGGTAGAAGGTGATGGGCAGTGCAAGGCCGAGCGCTCGACCGATGGCAACACCCACCACCTGCCCCGGATACGACCAGGCCGAATAGGTGGCCATCGGTTCTCCGAACACGGCGACGCGCGAACGGGGCGAACACGGCGGTGTGTCGAACCAGAAGTCGTGCACGCGGAACGGCTCTGGCGAAGAGGCGACCTTCATGAAATGATCGAGGTACTCGCGCACGCAACGGTCGTAGGTGCCCCCGGTCGTCTCGACACCAGTGACCGGGTCGACGCGGGTGTCGGCGACGAGGTTTCCCTGGGTGATCTGCCACACCCGGTGGAAGTGCTCGGCTTCGTCGAGCACCTGTGTGGGTGGAATGAGCAGGGTGAGGAACAGGCCGACCGGAATGGCGATGAGCAGATAGAGGCGCGGTACCGACAGTCGGGCCGGACGCGTCATGGGTACGACTGTAGTGCGACCACGGCTACGCCGCGTCGCGGCCTATCATGGCCGGCGACGAGGAGAGCACGATGGCGGGAACGATCTGGAAACGACGAACACCCCCACGTGTGCTGTCATGACCGATGTCGCTGCGCCGTTCGGCGAGACGTTGCTCGATGCACGCACACCGGCCTACCGGCACGCGGTATTGGCTGCCTGGCGAGAAATCACCGGACGCGAAGCGTACGACGCCGAAGTCGATGAGGCGTTCGAACTCGACCCGTCGTTCTACCTCGCCACGCCGTACCCCTACAGTTCGGGCGATCCGGTAGAGGTAGGTCGCTACTTCGGGGCGGTCGGGTGGTTCATGCGTACGGTCGAGCTTCCCGCTG
>JBAXQV010000270.1:0-3238 GCA_037131575.1 Actinomycetota bacterium | reverse complement strand
ACCGCGTATGCAGATCGACCGACGACGCGCCCGAACCAGCCGCAGCCAACTCATCAACCCGAGAGGTGACCCTGGCCTCGAACGCGTCCAACCAGCCACGCACCCGACGCACATCCAACAACAAGTTCGAACACCCGGCCGCGGACACGACAGCAACGTCGACGCCCTCGAGCGCCTCCACCACTGCTGCAACCGGCGAACTTGTCATGCAGCAATCATCGCAAAGGGGTGTCACAGGGTTACCGGAGCCGAACTCTGAGCCCAACGGAACGTCACTCAAACCATCTCGAGCAGGGCGATGCGCCCGAGGTGTGGCGTGAGTATGGTCGGCCGGTGCCTTGGCCCACGCTTCGCCGTCTCTGGGGATACGGCATAGCGGGCGTCCTCATCGTTGCTGTGGCGCCGTATCCGGTGATGGGCGTGCTCGCCCATGGCGAACTGATTCACCGCATCCACGACACGGTCGGCGCCATCCACTACCTGCTGCTGTGGGCCCCTGCCGTGATCGTGTTCACCAGCAACCGCGGCAACATCACTGCCTGGAACGTGGCGGTGGCGAGCGCCCTGGCCATGGTGATCACATCGATCCCGTCGGGAGATGTGATCTCATCACTGTCGTGGCTGCCGTTGGTGACCCTGATACCCCTGTGGCCCGACCGCGGCACCTGGCGGTTCACCCGGCCCGACTGGGTACTCGTTGCAGTGACCGTGCCGTTGATCATCGCGGCCGCTCACTTCGTGCCCGATCTCATCGCGCTCCAGCACGATTCGGGTACCGACGTGCATGGCGCCAGATTCCACTACGAAGGCATGGCGGCGCTGTATGTGGCCTTGGCCCTCTGCACGCTGGCTCTGGCGTTCTCGCCTCGGTCGCGAATGATGAACATGTTCGTGGGCGGGAGCGCAGTGCTCACCGGCCTCTTCCATCTGCTCTGGCCTGAATACGACTCGGCCATTCCCACTGCATACGCCACCCTGTACCTGCTGTGCGGCCTGGTGGTTGCGGTGTGGCCGCTCGTCGCTGCTCGATACGCGCAGCGTCGGCTGTTCACACCCGTGTCGTAGTTCCGGCATGCGGCCGAGCCGAGGGTCGGTAACCGCCTTCGTGCGATCACCTGGTGGTCGCCTACCTCGAACAGTGCTGTCTGATTTCCGCTAGGAAGTGCTGTCGCGGCGGGGCACACTGGGCGATGTGGACGACTCGGGCGAGCAGCACGAACAGCGATACCAAGCCGTGCTCAGCCGCGATGTGCGCTTCGACGGGTGGTTCGTCACGGCCGTGCACACCACGGGCATCTACTGTCGGCCGTCGTGCCCGGCCATCACGCCGAAGCGTCGCAATGTGTCGTTCTTCCCCACCGCTGCGGCCGCACAACAGCAGGGCTTTCGGGCGTGCAAGCGATGCCGGCCCGATGCATCACCTGGTTCACCTGAATGGAATGTGCGCACCGATGTGGTGGCGCGATCGATGCGGCTCATCGCCGATGGCGTGATCGACCGCGACGGTGTCGCCGGGCTGGCCCAGCGTCTCGGGTACAGCGAACGCCACCTCAACCGGCTCGTGTCGGCCGAGCTCGGGGCGGGGCCGCTGGCCATCGCTCGTGCCCGACGCGCCCAGACCGCACGCCTGCTCATCGAAACCACCACGTTGAGCATGACGGAGATCGCGTTCGCCGCGGGCTTCACCAGCGTGCGTCAATTCAACGACACGGTGCGCGAGGTGTTCGCACTGTCGCCGAGCGATCTGCGGGCCGGGAAGCGGACCCGCGCGGCGACGGGCACCGTACCGACCGGTGGTGCCATCTCGCTGAGGCTGGCAGTGCGGCAACCGTTCCATGCGCCATCACTGTTCGGCTTCCTCTCCACCCGCTCGGTGCCGGGGGTGGAGCACGGCGACATCGACACGTACACACGGGCAATGCGGCTTCCGCACGGCGCCGGAGTGGTGACGTTGACGGCGCCCACGGCTGCTGAACCCACCACGGTGGGGTGCACGCTGTGGCTCGAAGCGGTGGCCGACCTGCAGGCAGCGGTGCAACGGTGCCGCCGACTGCTCGATCTCGATGCCGACCCGGTGGCGGTGGATGCCCACCTGGCCGCCGACCCGCTCCTGGCACCGTTGGTCGCACAGCGAGCGGGCCTGCGCTCGCCCGGTGCCGTCGACGGAGGCGAACTCTTGGTACGAGCCATCATCGGCCAACAGGTGTCGGTGGCCGGGGCGCGTACCGTTACGGCACGGTTGGTCGAGCGCTGGGGCGAACCGCTCGTCGTGCCCACCTCGGGCGTGGCTGGCCTGCACCGATTGTTTCCGTCGGCTCACACACTGGCAACGATCGATCCGTCCGAGTTACCCATGCCGGCCGCCCGAGCGCGCTCGCTGATATACGCCTGCGCGGCGGTGGCCGATGGCAGCCTCACCATCGATGCTGGTGTCGATCGGGCTGAACTGGCGGAGCAGTTGGTGGCCATACCCGGCATCGGCCCGTGGACGGCGCAGTATGTGGCCATGCGCGCACTCGGCGACCCCGACGTGTTCATGCCCACCGACGTGGGCGTGCGCAACGCGCTGCGTGCACTCGGCACAGCCACCACACGCCCTAACGAACTCGTCGAACGCTCACGCACCTGGAGCCCGTGGCGCAGTTACGCACAGCACCATCTGTGGTGCAGTCTCACCCCACCTCGGAGGAACCCGACATGACCACCACCACCGCCGACACGCTCGTGATGCGCACCATCGATTCACCGGTGGGTCCGCTCACCATCGCCGCCAGCCCGGCCGGTGTGCGCCTGCTCATCTGGGAAGGGCACGACGACGCGCTCGCCGCCGAACATGCAGCGGCAGCGACCATGGCCGACACCCCTGCCGCACGCAACGCCGAGCAGATCCTCGAGCGCACCATCGCACAGCTCGGTGAGTACTTCGCGGGTTCGCGCACCGAGTTCGACCTGCCCCTCGACCCCCGTGGTACGGCGTTCCAACAGTCGGCCTGGATGGTGCTGCGCACCATTCCCTACGGGCAGACCATGAGCTACGGGCAGCAGGCCCGTGCCCTGGGCGACCGCAACAAAGCGCGAGCGGTGGGTGGCGCGAACGGCAAGAACCCGATCAGCATCATCGTGCCGTGTCACCGGGTGGTAGGGGCCGACGGTTCGCTCACCGGGTTCGGTGGAGGTATCGACGTGAAGGCCTGGCTGCTCGATCACGAACGGCAGGTGTTGGCCCACCACTGAGCCA
>JBAXQV010000269.1:0-3258 GCA_037131575.1 Actinomycetota bacterium | reverse complement strand
GACAAACACGATGGTTCTGGCACCTGGAGGTGGTAACTGCGGAAGCAACTGTGCCAACTGGTCGCGCCGGTCTCAGGCCGAAAATCGCGGGGTGAGCCCAGCAGGGCTCAGGCCGTTTCTTCCGTCCGGAAGAGGCATCGAGGGGTGCGGAGCAGAATCTTTAGATCGTCCATCGGGTGCCATTCGGCTGCGTACTGGCGATCCATTGCAATGCGCCGGTTCCGGAGTACGTTCGAACGGCCCGACGTCTGCCACAACCCGGTCACCCCCGGCCGCAACCGGCAATACAGCGTCTGGTCGATATCAGGCCGCATGGCCAATTCGACCGGCACGAGCGGTCGCACGCCGACGAGGCTCATGTCGCCACGCAGAATGTTGATGAGTTGCGGCAACTCGTCGAGGCCGGTCCTCCGCAGAGTGCGACCGATCGGCGTAATGCGGCTGTCGTCACGGCTCAGCTTGAAATCGTTCGCTAGAAAACCGCTCTGTTGCTCCTCGCAACTCCACAACTGTTCATGTGTTCCTACCTTCATCGTCCGAAACTTCAGAACGAGAAACCGCTTGCCACCTCGCCCGACCCGTTCGTGCTTGAAGAGCGCCGGCCCACGACTGGTGGCTTTCACCGCCAACGCCAACGCAAGCAGCAGCGGCGACAACACGACAATCATGGTGCCCGCTACGACGATGTCGAGCGTGCGACGAAAGGCAAGATGCGACTTCCGTAAGGGCTTGATGTCGCCCGCCCGACGCCCGAACGGCGGTAATGGCGTGTCGGGGCTGGTGACCATGTCCATCTGCACAGCGGCGTCGCCGAGGGGATGCGCACGCCGTTCTTCGGCGGGATGCTGCCTCCGCTCATGGGGCCCAAGATGCCGACGAGGCGCCGCTTCACTCCGATCGGTGATGACTGCCTCGTTCACCAGCACCATGGGGCGCTCGTCGAGATCACCGGCCACCGCTATCGGTGTGATCTGAGTTTTCGCTTTCGTTTCCATCGAATGCCCGACTCCGCCTGCGGTTATCTTGCCGATTGGTCAACAAGGCCTTGCGAAAGACTAGGTGGAGAAATAGTTCGCTGACAAGCCCGATAGTGCCGTTTGGGCATTTCTTGACAGTCCGTTTTGCTTCGCGACATCTGGCCGTAACGATGGCGCTGGCGCCGACGCGTGAACCGTCGAGCGCGGCCCACTCAGCCGGCCGCCGCTCAGTTCGACATATACGCCCAGGTCAGCGGCCCTATCTCCGGCTTGAACGTGCCGCTCGCTGCGCCTCAGCCGACTCCGGGGTGCGCCCGGCCGGAATCTGGCGCCACCAGGGCGGTATCGGTAACCGTGCTTTCCACCGCCACGCTCCGACCACATCCGCCACCCTGGGTGGCAGCAGGCTCATCGGGTGCGCTAAAGATGCGAATTCGTGTCAAAACCGCGCCAACACTTATTCCGAAGTGTCACATTCCGAGGCGGCGCCGATGCCTCCGCCGGCCCCCACGGACCGCTCAGTCGACGCCGAGGTGACGCAACGCCACTGCCGAATAGATGGCAGCACCATCGATCATGGCGTTCTCGTCGAAGTACACCCGGTTTGAATGGTTCGGGGCGGCGGAAAACAGGTCGCGGTCGTGCGGGGTGGCGCCGAGGAACATCATTGCGCCGGGCAGTCGCTCAGTGACATAGCTGAAGTCTTCAGCGCCCATCACCGGATGCGGCAGCGTGATCACCCGATCGTTGCCCAGCACGCCGCCGGCAACGCCCATTGCGAATTGGGTGAAGTCGGCACCGTTCACCGTGACCGGGTAGCCGAGCTTCACATCAACCTGCACCTGCATCTCATGGGCAGCGGCAATACCTTCGGCCACACGACGAATACCGTCGTGCACCTTGCTCCGGGTGCGCTCGCTCACCGCACGGATGGTGCCGAGAATCTGCGCCGTTTCGGGAATGACGTTGGAGGTGGTGCCGGCGGTGATGCGCGACACCGTCACGATCGTCGGGTCGAACACATCGATACGACGGGTGACCATGGTTTGCAGTGCCTGCACGATCTCGCACGCCACCGGAATGGGGTCGAGCGTGCGGTGCGGTTCGCTGGCATGGCCACCACGGCCGGTGATGGTGATGGTCATCGTGTCGCTCGATGCCATCACCGGCCCCGGGCGGGTGCTCACGAACCCCGACGGTGCGGCCGAGGTGATGTGCATGGCGAACGCACCCGTGATGGGCGATGGGCTGCCATCAACCCCGTGGGCGCCCACATCGAGCAGCCCCTCTTCGAGCATGAACCGCGCGCCGGCGTAGCCCTCTTCACCGGGCTGGAACATGAACAGCACTCGGCCGGTGAGGTCGGCCTGGCGTGCCGACAGCAACTTGGCCGCACCCATCAACATGGCCGTATGCGTGTCGTGGCCGCAGGCGTGCATGGCGTTGTCGACGTTCGACGCGAACTCGAGCCCCGTGTCTTCCGGCATCGGCAGTGCATCCATGTCGCCGCGCAGCAGCACCGTGGGGCCGGGCTTGCCACCAGTGAGCATGGCGGCGATACCGCTGGTGGTTTCGTGCAGCGTCAACTCGAGCGGCAACCCCTCGATGGCAGCCAGCACGTTCTCGCGGGTGATGGGCAGATCGTTGCCGATCTCGGGCCACCGGTGCAGCGTGCGCCGCAGGGTGACCATCTCGTCGAGCAGGTCGTGGGCTTCGTCGCGCAGTGTGTCGATGGGCATGTGCGCATGCTAATCACGCATCATGGATTCGTCGGCAGGGCAGCCACAGGGGCCGGTATCTCCCCGTGAGGAGTTGGTCGACGTGGTCGACGAACTCGACCACGTGGTCGCCACCGTCACCCGCCGCGAGATGCGATCCGGCCGCTTGCGTCACCGCTGTGTGTTCATCGCGGTGATGCACCCCGACGGGCGCCTGCTGGTGCATCGCCGAAGTGATCTGAAAGACGTGTGGCCGGGTTGGTGGGACATCGCCGTGGGAGGTGTGGTGAGCGCCGGCGAGGGTTTCGAAGCGGCCGCTGTGCGCGAACTCGCCGAGGAGGTGGGAGTGCACGACGCGACGCCGGCGCCCATCGACGCGGGGCAGGTGCAGGCATACGACGATGCCGACGTGTCGTTGCTCGGCCGCTGCTACCGCGTGGTGCACGCCGGGCCGTTCACGTTCGCCGACGGTGAGGTGGTGGAAGCCCGCTGGGTCACCGCCGCTGAACTCGAAACGCTGCGGGCTCACCAGCAGTTCCTGCCCGATTCGCTGGCTCTGCTGG
>JBAXQV010000268.1:0-3265 GCA_037131575.1 Actinomycetota bacterium | reverse complement strand
CTGTACGACGGCGGGCGAGCGGGCGGGCGGGCGACGTGACCACGGCGGCCCGCCGTCGTACAGTCAGGCGCCGTGATCTCACTCCTGCTGGTGGAAGACGACGAACGCATCAGCCAGCCGCTCATGCGCCTGCTCGATCACGAAGGCTTCACCGTCACCCACGTGGCCGCCGGGCTGCCGGCACTGGCCGCCGTACGCGAGCACGCGCCCGACCTCGTGCTGCTCGATCTTTCCCTCCCCGATCTCGACGGCCTCGACGTGTGTCGCACCCTGCGCACCGAACACCCCGCGCTGCCGATCGTGATGCTCACGGCCCGCAATGAGGAAGTCGACATCATCGTCGGCCTCGGTGCCGGTGCCGACGACTACATCACCAAGCCATTCCGAGTGGGCGAGTTGGTGGCCCGCATTCGTGCGCGTCTTCGAACCCCCGCGGCGCCGACTGCATTGGGTTCGGCCCTGCACGTCGACACCGCCGCACGTCGAGCCTGGGTGGACGGCGAGGAACTGGCGCTCACTCCGAAAGAGTTCGATCTCCTCGCCTACCTCACCGCGCACCCGGGCACCACACTGCGCCGCGAGCAGATCATGGCCGATGTGTGGGACGAACACTGGTGGGGCTCCACCCGCACACTCGACACGCACGTCGCTGCGTTGCGCCGCAAGATGCACGACACCACCGACCCGCCCCGGTTCATCACCACGGTCCGCGGTGTGGGCCTGCGGTTCGAGCAGGGCTGAGCTGCCATGCGTCGCCGACTCGTCGTGGGCACGGTTGCCGTCATCATGGCGGTGCTCACCGTGCTCGTTCCGCCCGTGGTGGTGCTGCTGCAGCGGGCCACCGAACGCGAGCTGGTGGTGCGCCTCAGCAGCCAATCGGCGGCCGTGAGCGCGGCCATCGCCGATGAATTGATTCAGGGCAACACCCCCACCGTCGATCAGTTGGCGAAGATGGTCACGCCCGGCGACCAACTCGTCATCACGGCCAGCGACGGCTCCGAGGTACTGCGCTATGGCACCGCCACCGGCCGCACCATTTCCGGTTCGGCACCCGGCCCCGTGGGCACCTCTGTGCGCATCTCCACCTCACGCCATTCACTCGACAATCGGGTGCGCGGCCCCCTGATCGCGTTGGGTGCCTTCGCCATCGGCAGCATCGCCCTCGGCGCATTGCTCGCATCGGTCATGAGCCGCCGCCTCGCCCGCCCACTCGAACGACTCGCCGACTCGGCCGACCGACTCGGCGCCGGCGATTTCAGCGTGTCGGTTCCCCCACCCTCGGGCATCGCCGAGATCGACGGCATCGGTGCAGCCCTCGATTCGAGCGCGCACCGTATCGACCAAATGCTCATCGCCGAACGAAGTTTCACCGGCGACGCCACGCACCAACTGCGCACCGGGCTCACCGGCATCGCCCTCCAACTCGACCTCATCGCCGCTCAGGGCGACGCCGACGTACAGGCCACCACTGCGACCACACGCCAGCAAGTGGACCGGCTCACCACCACACTCGATGAACTCCTCGATCTCGCTCGCAGCGGAGCCGGCCAGCGCGTGTCGTTCGACCTCTCGGCACTCGTGGCCCATCATGTGGCCGACTGGCGCCCACGCGCCGACGCTCAGGGCCGCACCATCGTGCTCCAGCAACGCTCCACCGAGGTGCGGGCCACACCGGGTTTCGTCGGGCAGATCATCGACATCCTCATCGACAACGCGCTCACCCACGGCCACGGCATGGTGATCGTCGACGTGGGCGACGGCAGCGTCGCCGTGCGCGACGAAGGCTCCATCGAACCCACCCGTCTCAACACGCTGTTCACGTCCACAACACCGCCCACCGCATCGCACGGCAGGGGGCTGGCCCTCGCCCGTCGCCTGGCTCGAGCCGACGGTGGACGGCTCGAGGCCGCTGCCACCGCACCGACCACGTTCGTGCTCGGGTACGGGGCAACGGCCTCGTAGCTGTTGCTCAGTTCAGTTGGTGTGGCTCAGGCCTTGCGTGAACCCAGCGTGGCCGTGAGCGTTTCGTCCTTGTCGCCACGGCGCACTGTCACCGTCACCTTGTCGCCCGCTTGATGGGTGCTGAGCGCCACACCCACATCGGTGGAACTGGTGATGTCGGTGCTGTCGATCTTGGTGATCACATCGCCCTTCTGCACACCGGCAGCATCGGCACCCGACCCTGAGGTGACCGCGGCGACGTACGCACCCTGATCGACCGACAGGCTCTCCTGCGAGGCGAACTCAGGTGTCACGTCCTTCGTCTGCACACCGAGGAATGCCTTCAGGTGCGACTTGCCCTGGGCGAGTTCTTCGAGAATCGGCTTGGCCGTGTCGAGCGCGATGGCGAACCCGACGTTCTCGGCGTTGGTGGCGCCTGCGGTATTGATACCGACCACTTCGCCGAAGGCGTTCAGCAGCGGCCCACCCGAGTTACCGGGGTTGATGGCGGCATCGGTTTGCAACAGGCGGGCGAGGTGCTCGCCATTGTTGGTGTCGATGGTGCGGTTCAGTGCCGACACGATGCCCTGGGTGGCGGTGGGCCCACCGGTGAGCGCCAGCGCGTTGCCCACGGCCACAACCGGGTCGCCCACGCGCAACGCCGACGACTTGCCCAGTGGCAACGGCGTGAGGCCCGACGCGTCGACCTTCACCACGGCGAGGTCGTCGGTGGTGTCGGTACCCACCACGGTGCCCTTCTTGGTGCTGCCATCGCCGAGGGTCACTTCCACCTCGGTGGCGTCCGACACCACATGAGCGTTGGTGTAGATGAGGCCATCAGCACTGGCGATGAAACCCGTGCCCACTCCCTCTTGGGTCACCTGCTGTTGGAAGATGTCGGTACCCGTAGTGGTGACCCTGATCGACACCACCGATGGCGTGGTCTTGGCCACGATGGTGGGGGTGTCGAGCACCGTGCCGGTTTGTGTCGACAGCGGGGTGATGGCCGAACTCGAACCCGAACTCGATGTGTTCACCGCCGTGCTCGTAGCGGAGCTGTTCTTGTTGTCGTCGCGGGTGAGCAGTACACCGGCAGCGGCACCGGCGCTCGAGGCGATCAGTGCTGTAGCGGCGACCGCAGCCACCAGCCGACCACGACGCGGGCGAGCCGCGGCCGGCTGGTGGACATCGGTTCCCGCCACGGGAAATGGTGCCGGCTGCGGCGCAGAGGACGGCGGCGGCGGTGGGGGCATCGACCCGGCGGCGAAGGCTGTTGCACCGACGGTGCCGACGGGGGGCAGCGGCACCGTGGGGGTGGGAACAG
>JBAXQV010000267.1:0-3269 GCA_037131575.1 Actinomycetota bacterium | reverse complement strand
TCAGTCATAGCGGAGAGTGAGATCTTGACATAGCCGCAATCGCGGTGGATACTGTAATAACAGTGTTATTCTCAAGGCTCGGGAGGCTCTCATGACCGATATCACCAACAACGAACTCTCCAGCAGCAATGTCGTCAGTAACAGGTATCTCACGGGCAACTACGCCCCGGTGCGCGAGGAAGTGACTGCCTTCGATCTCCCGGTCATCGGTGAACTGCCGACAGAGCTCGAGGGGCGCTACCTGCGCAACGGGCCCAACCCCATCGGCGATGTCGACCCAGCCACACACCACTGGTTCATCGGCGATGGCATGGTGCACGGGCTGCGCATTCGTAACGGCCGAGCCGAGTGGTATCGCAATCGCTACGTGGGGTCGACGGCGCACAGCGCGGCATTCGGGCTGCCCGATATCGCCGGGCCCAACTGGAACGAATCGGGCACCGCGCCGAACACCAACGTGGGTGGCTTCGCCGGAACCACGTGGGCGATGGTCGAGGCCGGTGGCTGCCCGGTGGAACTCACCTACGAACTCGAGACGGTTGCTCGCAACGACTTCTACGGCACCCTACCCGGGGGGTTCTCCGCGCATCCGAAGGTCGACCCCGTGAGCGGCGAGATGCACGCCATGGTGTACAGCCCGCCGCAGTGGCTCGACAAGCTGCAGTACGTGGTGGTGGGTACGAATGGGCGGGTGCGCCGCACGGTCGACATTCCGGTCGACGAGATCACCATGTTGCACGACATCTCCATCACCGAGCGCTATGCGGTGGTGTACGACCAGCCGGTCACGCTCAACTTCGACATGGCCTTTGCTGGCCTGTTCCCCTTCAAGTGGAACCCCGGCCACGGCTGTCGCCTGGGGTTGTTGCCGCGTGAAGGCGAGGCCACCGACATCGTGTGGATCGACGCACCCATCAGCTACACGTTCCATCCGATGAACGCCTACGACACGCCCGACGGCAACGTGGTGATCGACCTGTGTGTCTACGACCGGATGTTCGACACCGAACTCCGCGGCCCGTTCGGCGACTCGTTCGCTCGCCTCGAGCGCTGGGTGCTGAACCCGGTGACGCGTACCATTTCGACGACGGTCATCGACGACGGTCGGGTCGAGTTTCCCCGCCATCGCGGTTCGCTCACCGCACGGGCATACCAATTCGGGTACGCCACCAGCCCCAACGACAACCCGAATTGGCCGACGCTCAAGTACGACCTCCACACGGGTGCGCGCACGGCATTCGATCACGGGCCAGGCCGTGGGGCAGGTGAGCCGGTGTTCGTGAGTCGCCCCGATGCAACGGCAGAAGACGATGGGTGGCTGGTCACCCTCGTGCACGACGACAACGACATGAGCACCGAGTTCGTGGTGCTCGATGCGCAGGATTTCGCGCGGGGGTATGTGGCCCGAGTGAAGCTGCCCCAGCGCGTGCCCTACGGCTTCCACGGCAACTGGGTGAGCGACCGCTCCGTGCCGCCCCCTGTTTCGTAACCTGCACCTGCCTGAGGCCTCATACTGATCTGCGAAGATTGACCCATGGCGATCGATCCCGCAGCAGTTCTGGCCACGCTCACCCTCGAACAAAAGGTGTCGTTGCTCGCCGGTGGCGACACGTGGCACACCGTGGCAGTGCCCGGTGTGCCGGTGCTGCGTTGTAGCGATGGGCCAGCCGGTGTGCGCGGTACCGCGTTCACCGGCCCGCACTCGGCATCGTTCCCGTGTGGCACGGCGCTGGGGGCCACCTTCGACCCCGAACTCATCGAAGAAGTGGGCCACGCCCTTGGTCGTGAGGCGCGCTCGAAGGGTGCGCACCTGCTGCTGGCACCCACGGTGAACCTGCATCGCACGCCAGTGGGTGGCCGCAACTTCGAGTGCATGAGTGAAGACCCCACGCTCACCGCCCATATCGGCACCGCCTATGTGCGTGGCGTACAGGCCGAGGGCGTGGCCTGCTGCATCAAGCACTATGTGGCCAACGACACCGAGTTCGAGCGGATGACCATTTCCAGCGAGGTCGACGAGCGCACGCTGCGCGAGTTGTACCTGGTGCCCTTCGAAGCTGCCGTGCGCCCGGTCGATGAAGGCGGCGCCAACGTGCGCTCCATCATGAGTAGTTACAACCGCATCAACGGCACCTATGCCGCCGACAACGTGCCGCTGCTGCGTGGTGTGCTGCGCGATGAGTGGGGTTTCGACGGCGTGGTGGTGAGCGACTGGTTCGGCTGCCACACCGCCGCTGAGTCGCTCGAAGCCGGGCTCGATCTCGAAATGCCTGGGCCTACGCGGGTTCGGGGCGAGAAGTTGCTCGCTGCGGTGCGCGCCGGTGAGGTGGCCGAGGCGCGAGTCGACGAATCGGTGCTGCGCCTGCTGCAACTGTTCGAGTGGTGTGGGCTCGATGCCGACTACAACGGTCGCAGCGCGCCCGAAACCACCGATGATTCACCGGCGACGCGCGAGGTCATCCGACGGGCCGCCACCGCCGCGGCGGTACTGCTCACCAACGACGGTGCCCTGCCCATCGCCCCCACGGCGAAGGTGGCTCTCATCGGGCCCAACGCCGAGCGAGGGCACATTCAGGGCGGCGGCTCGGCGCAGGTGCGCGCCAACCGGCCGGTCGGTGTGCTCGCCACCTTGCGCGAGCGTGGTGTCGACGTGACCTACGAGAAGGGTTGCTCCATCGACAAGCGGTTGCCGTATCTGCGCGGCGACTTCACGGTGGTGTACCACGGCCCCAACGGTGAGACCGCCACGGCACCGTTCGACCGCACGCAGTTCATCTGGATGAGTTCGCCTGCGCCGGGTATCAGCCAGTCGGCCTTCGGTGCATCGATCACCGGCACGTTCGTTCCCCAGTTCACCGGCGACTGGACGTTCGGTCTCACCGCGGTGGGTGCTGCGGTGTTGAAAGTGAATGGCGACGTAGTGGTCGACCTGTCGACGCCGCGCACCGGTGGCGCGTTCTTCGGTATGGGCAGCCCCGAGGTGCGCGGTACGGCACCCCTCGAAGCCGGCGTGGCGGCCACGGTGGAAGTGGACTACCCGTTCCTCGAGTTCGCCAACTTGCGTGGCCTCATCGTCGGTGCCGAGGCACCGCGCGTCGACAATGGCATCGAACTCGCTGTTGCCGCCGCCGCTGCTGCCGATGTTGCCGTCGTGGTGGTGGGCACCAACGACGACTGGGAAACCGAGGGTGAAGATCGCCGCACCATGGCCCTGCCCGGGACGCAGGACGAACTGGTGGCTCGCGTTGCCGCAGCAAACCCGAACACCA
>JBAXQV010000266.1:0-3287 GCA_037131575.1 Actinomycetota bacterium | reverse complement strand
GTCGGGGTGGCTCGTCAGGGTGTGAGGAATTCGCGCGACGCCACCACATCGAAGTAGTCGGCGTCGAGGGTGATGAGGCCGTCACGCAACGTGTGCAGTGTCCACCCCGGAATCGAGCCGTTGGGAACATGGCACCACCACTGGCTCCACGCCACGGTCTCATCGCCGGCGAAGTCGACGAGTTCGAAGCGTGCCCCGAGTTTCGGCATCTCTGTTTCCATCTGGGCGAGGTAGGCGCTGATGGCCGCGTGTCCGTCGAACTGTCCGTAGATGAGATCGGTGAATACCGAATCGGGGGCGAAGAGCGCACCGAGTTCGCTGTAGCGAGCGGCGTCCTGGAGCCGCCAGAACTCGGCGATCACCGATGCCGCGGGGCCGTCGACCGCATCGGGGCGAGCCGCCAGGCCGGCAGCACTGGCGAGGTCGGGGCGGGGTCCGTCGGGGCGAAGCTTGCGGTAGGCGCTGCTGCTCACGTAGTCGGCAACGAAGATCACCTGTCCGTCGTCGTTGAGCCGGTAGAGGCTCTGCCCGGGTACGCCTACATCGCTGCCAGCCGGGCCGGGGGCCCACATCGTCCAGCGCGCCCAGCCCACCGTTCGATCGGCCTCCACTTCCCATTCGCTGAACCGCACCCCGGCAGCGGGCACCACGCGTTCCATATGAGCCATGAACTCGTTGATGGCATCGCGGCCGCGCTGTGGCCCCATGAACGGGTCGTAGTACACGGCGTCGGGGGCGAAGAGTTCGACCAGGCGGGTGTAGCGCTGGTTGTCTTCCACGGCGCCGAATTGGCGGATGACGTCGACTGCAGGTCCGGGCATGAGAGCAGCGTAGACGGTGGATGCACTGCCGTGTGTCGGCGGGCGGCGTACCGGAGAAGGCAACGACGGGTGTAGGTGCCGAAGGCTCGAGGCCCAATGTCGTGACCAATGTCCCCTTGTGCCCATATACCCCCTAGGGGTATCATGTCGACATGGCTCACGGGTACCACGCCGACAAAGCGCAACTGCTGGCTCGCCTCCGACGCATCGAAGGGCAGGTGCGCGGGCTGCAACGGATGATCGACGACGACACCTACTGCATCGATGTGCTCACCCAGGTGGCCGCGGTGAGCAAGAGCCTGCAGGGTGTGGGCGTGCATCTGTTGCACGATCACCTGCAGCACTGTGTGGCAGGTGCCGCTGCCGGCACCGGTTCAGCCGGCACGGGCGCGGCTGGCGGTGTCGATGCACTCGTCGATGAAGCCACCCGTGCCGTCGAGCGGTTGCTTCGTTCGTGAACCGCCACTGCACCCATTCCCCGTCTACCGATCAGGAGCACTCATGAACACCACCTCAACTCCCGCTGGCACACCCGCCGACACCGTCATCTTCAGCGTTCCCGGTATGACGTGCGGCCATTGCGTTGCCGCTGTCGAGGGAGAACTCGGCAAGGTGGTCGGTGTGGCCACGGTGTCGGTCGATCTCGACACCAAAGTGGTGGTGGTATCGGGTGCTGCGCTCGAACGCGCCGCTTTGGTTGCTGCCATCGACGAAGCCGGCTTCGAAGTCGCCTGATGCGAGCCCTGCCATGATCCGCCTTCGACTGTCGCTCTACACCCTCACGCTCGTGGTTGTGTTCGGCGCGGCCTATGGCGTTGGGCGGGTGTGGCCATGACCTCGCTCGTCGATCATGTCGATCTCGATGTGCAGGGCATGACCTGTGCCGCGTGCGCGTCGCGCATCGAGAAGAAGCTCAACAAACTCGATGGTGTGCAGGCATCGGTGAACTACGCCACCGAGAAGGCGAGTGTCGACTTCGACCCTGCACGCGTGGTGCCGAGCGATCTCATCACCACCGTGCAATCGATCGGCTACAACGCCACGCTGCCCACGGTTCACGCGGCCAATGCCGCCGCAGCGCCCCCTGGCGCTGCGGGCGTCGACCCACTGCTGCAGCGCCTCATCGTGGCCACGGTGCTGGGCGTACCGGTGCTGCTGCTGTCGATGGTGCCTTCCCTACAGTTCCGCAACTGGCAGTGGATTGCGTTCACGCTCGCTTCGCCCGTAGCCACCTGGGCCGCATGGCCGTTCCACCGTGCCGCGTGGCGCAACCTGCGCCAAGCCGAGGCGAGCATGGACACACTGGTGTCGCTGGGCGTGAGCGCCGCGTACCTGTGGAGCGCATACGCGCTGTTGTTCACCGACGCGGGCGACAGCGGTATGAGCATGCCCATGTCGTTGGCGTCGAGCATGGGTGAGAGCACCCATCTCTATCTCGAAGTGGCCTCCACCACCGTTGCACTCATCCTGGCCGGTCGGTATTTCGAGTCGCGTGCGAAACGGCAGGCCGGCGGTGCGCTGCGGGCCCTGCTCGAGCGGGGTGCCTTCGAAGCCAACGTGGTCGACGCCAGCGGTACCGAACGGCGCGTGCCGGTGGCTGAGTTGAAGGTGGGCGACCAGTTCGTGGTTCGCCCCGGTGAACGCATCGCCACCGATGGTGTCGTCTCCGACGGAGCGTCGAGTGTCGACACCTCATTGGTGACGGGCGAAAGTGTTCCCCGCGATGTGGCGGTGGGCGATGCCGTCACCGGGGCCACCATCAACGTGAACGGCCGCCTCGTGGTGCGTGCCACCCGCGTGGGGGCCGATACCACCCTCGCGCAGATGGCCCGTTTGGTCGAGCAGGCGCAGAGTGGGAAGGCGCCGGTGCAGCGCTTGGCCGACCGCGTGGCCGGAGTATTCGTGCCCGTGGTGGTGGCCCTTGCGGTGGCCACCTTGGGTTTCTGGTTCGGGCGCACCGGCAGCCTCAGCGAAGCGATGGGGCCGGCAATGGCGGTGCTCATCATCGCCTGCCCGTGTGCGTTGGGCTTGGCCACGCCTACCGCGCTGTTGGTGGGCACGGGTCGCGGTGCCCAGATGGGTGTGCTCATCAAGGGCCCTGAAGTGCTCGAGAGCACGCGCCGTGTCGACACCGTGGTGCTCGACAAGACCGGCACCATCACCACCGGCATGATGGAGGTGTTCGCCATCGAGGCGGTGCCCGGGTACAGCGACCACGAGGTACTGGGGTGGGCGGCAGCCGTGGAGGCTGCCAGCGAGCACCCCATCGCCCATGCCATCAGCACTCATGCGCGCACACTCGGTGTCGACGTGCCGGCGGTGGCTCAGTTCGTGAACGAGCCCGGTGTGGGCGCCCACGGTGTGGTCGATCTGGGCGACGGCACCACCAACGCGGTCACGGTGCGTCGGGCCGGGCCGGGCTTGGCCACCGAGCCAGGGTCGGCTGCCGGGTCGGGTGTTGGGCCG
>JBAXQV010000265.1:0-3307 GCA_037131575.1 Actinomycetota bacterium | reverse complement strand
GTCATGCTCTGCGGCCTTCAGAACGAGGGCTGCGGATGTCGATGCCGAGATGGTTCGCTTCCTCACGAGCGAACGATTCGGCTGCAGCTTGCAGCGAATGCCGCAACGACATCGTCGTCACCTCGGCGGCGAGCGGCGCCAGGGCCTCGAGCGTCTCGAGCAGTGGAGCCACCTGATGGGTCGGCATTCCGCTCGAGACGAACGGCTTCCACATGCGGCGACGGAAGAGTTCGGTGAAACGTCGAGCGATCTCGTCGGTCTGCCCGCGTAAGTGCTCGTACTCATCGAGGATCTCGTCGGCCGACACCCCCATTGCCGCCAACTCGCTCCCGATCTTCAGGAACGACGGACTGTGCACGACCACCTGGGCGCCGTCGGCCGAGAACTCGACCAGACCCAAGTCCAACACCCGCTGCGCCACCGCAGGAGTGAACTCCACCGAGGGGAGTCGCCTCGCAAGCTCCGCAAACGACATCGCCTGCGATCCCTCAGCCGACCAGATCGACACCTGGCCACCCAGACCCAGCACCGACCGAAGGCTGTCGCCCGCCTCCATGCCGTCGAACAACTCCTTGATACCTGCCAGGGAGAATCCACGCTCCCGCAGCTGACCGATGGCGTACAGGCGATCGAGGTGCAGCTGGCTGTAGTAACCGACCCGACCCCGCTTGGTGGGGGGCGGGACCAGGCCCTTGTTCTGGTACAGCCGGACGGTGGAGACGACCAGGCCCGCTGCTTGGGCCAGTTCGTCGATGGTCAGCTCCTTGCCCTGTGCGTCGCTCACCTTTTCATCGCTATCATTTACCTTGCTAGTGTTTACTCTCATAATGTATACTCATGTTATCGCAGATTCCCAGCAGGAAGGTGACCGGTGTCGCAGAGTTCGAGTCAGCCAACAACCCAACCCGTCGAGCGTCGGTTCTCACCGGCACAGATCCGGCTGGCGGGCTTCATCGTGGTGCTCGCCGTGGTGAACATCGCCTATCGCCTCGTCTACGCCTCGGGCTTCGCCCACACCGCAGCCCTGTACATCGGCGTACCCGCACTGCTCGCCATCGGTCTCGCGCTGCTCCCGAGTAGCAAGAGCGCCACGGGCATGATCATCAAGGGTTCGACGCTTGCCGTCGTGATCGCCTGCGTGGTGCTGCCGGAAGGCCTGTTGTGTCTTCTGTTCGTGCTCCCACTCATCGGCCTCATCGGCGTCATCGTGGGCGGGGCCATCGACGCCGCGCGGCGCCGCAACCGGCCCCAAGGCCCAGCCCTCATGGTGGTCGGGCTGCCATTGATGCTGCTCAGTTTCGAGGGCGTCGTCGGCTCGCCCTTCGACTCGCACGACGCCGTCGAATCGTCGGTCGTGGTCGAGGCCAGTGCGGCAGACGTGGTGGCCGCCATCGCTGCGACACCGCGGTTCGCAGCCACGATGCCAGCCTTTCTCACCATCGGGTTCAATCGACCGGTGTCGGCAACAGGCTCGGGTGTTGCCGTCGGCGACCAGCGCAGTATCGAATTCACCGGTGGCACGCACGACGACCATCCCCTGCGTCTGTTCGGGCTCACGGGCGAACGCAGCGTCGACCACCACTCGCACATGCACCTCACCGTCGTCGAGTCGGTCGAAGGGCGAGTGGTGTTCGCCATCGACCACGACTCCACGATGCTGGCTCGCTGGGTCACGCTCGAAAGGGCTGTCGTCACGTGGGAGCCAGTTGATTCCCGTCACACTCGGGTCACCTGGCGCCTCGAATACCGACGCTTGCTGAGCCCATCGTTCTACTTCGGGCCACTCCAACGTTTCGGTCTCAGCGAGGCAGCCGACTACCTGCTCGACTCCATCGTCGTCACACGAGTGCCATGAACGCTCCTGCTTCAGAACTCATCGTTCGCGGTGCGGCGCTCTACCTGCCCCTCACCATCACGGCGGCGCTCGTGATTCATCGACGGCCCGGGCGGCGCCGCGTTGCCGGCGCCGTGATCGCCGTCGCCTGGAACCTCATGATGCTCCTCGCCGTCAACACAGTCGCCCAGCGCGTCGGATGGTGGACGTTCTCCACCCGCACAGCTGCTGTCGCCGGTACCCCGGCCGACCTGTGGGTGGGCTGGGCGCTGCTGTGGGGGGCCGTTCCGGTACTCGTCACCACCCAGCGACTGGTTCTCGCCGGGTTGGCGCTGTTCGCCGTCGACCTCGTCGCAATGCCGCTTGCCACGCCGGTGGTCGTTCTCCACCCGACATGGCTCGTCGGAGAGTTGGTGTGCATCGTCACCTGCCTGGTCCCCGGTTTGGTGCTCGGAGCATGGACGGCGCGAGGCGAACATCCGACGAAACGGGCTGTGCTCCAGGTGATCGCCTTTACCGGCCTGCTTCTCTATGTGTTGCCCTGCCTCGTCTTCACGCTCACGGGTGAGAGCTGGTCGGCACTCACCCATCGGCCCCGGTGGCACTTCGTGGTGGCGGCGCTCGTCACTGCGCCAGCAACGGCAATGGCGCTGCAAGCGGTGCGCGAGTTCGCGGTGGTGGGCAACGGAACACCGGTGCCGCTCGACCCTCCGCTACATCTCGTCGAGTCGGGGCCATACGCGTACATCGCCAACCCCATGCAGGTGGGAGGCGCCATCACCTTGGCCACATGGGGGGTGCTCACCTCGAGCCTCGCCGTCGTCGCCGCGGCAGTGATGGCTGCTGCCTTCGCTGCCGGCCTCGCCGCCTGGAACGAGTCGAACGACCTCACGGACCGGTTCGGAGACGATTGGCTTCGCTATCGCTCGAACGTGCGCCCGTGGTGGCCCCGGTGGCACCCCTACACCGGCCACCACGGCGACGCCACCGTGTACGTCGGCACGAGTTGCGAACCGTGCAGCGAAGTCGGCCGCTTCCTCGACGCGCGCCGCCCACACGGCCTCGAGGTGGCCCCTGCCGAGGAATCGCCCGACAAGCTGACGCGAATCACCTACCGCGCCCTTGGAGTGGGAACCGAAACGGGTCTGGGCGCCATCGGCCGAAGCGTCGAACACATCAACCTGGCTTGGGCCTTCGCCAGCTGGATCGTTCGACTGCCGCTGGTGAGGCCGTTCCTGCAACTGGTGGCCGATGCGGTCGGCGCCGGGCCGCGCCTACTGCCGTACATGCCGAGGAACTCGATAGATACGGCTTCGGACCAACTGCTCTGAGCGCCGCCGGTGGAGAAATTATTCGTGATCAGACACACCCCGCTCGCGACCGGACGGTCTGGCCGGCGCAACGCGAGAAAGCGTTCATACAGCAATCGATGCCGGGCGGTCATCACCGGCAACGTGAACGTTGCGGGCAATC
>JBAXQV010000264.1:0-3309 GCA_037131575.1 Actinomycetota bacterium | reverse complement strand
CTCCGACGACGACACCGACGACGACACCGCCGACGATGGCGAGGCGTAAGCCGGCCTCGGTGCACGGCCTGGCAGTGGTCGACAAGCCTGCCGGGGTCACCAGTCACGATGTGGTGGGCATGGTGCGCCGTCACCTCGGTGAGCGACGAGTGGGTCACGCCGGCACGCTCGACCCCGACGCCACCGGTGTGCTGCTCGTGGGGGTGGGCAATGCAACCCGGTTGTTGCGCTTTCTCACAGCGTTGGGTAAGACCTATACGGCTGAGGTGGTGTTGGGTACCGAAACGAGCACGCTCGATGCCTCGGGCGAGGTCACCGGTACGCACGATATGAGCGCTGTCACCGAGGCTCAGGTGCGAGCCGCCGTAGCCGAACACCTGGTGGGGCCCATCATGCAGGTGCCGCCCATGGTGAGCGCGCTGAAGGTGGATGGCCGCCGCCTGCACGAGTTGGCGCGTGAGGGCATCGAGGTCGAACGTGCCCCGCGCCCGGTCACCATTCATCGCTTCGACATCGAACCCACCGCCGACCCGATGGTGTACCGCATCGAGGTGGTGTGTTCGTCGGGCACCTATGTGCGCACCCTGGCCGACGACCTCGGCCATCTGTTGGGTGGGGGAGCACATCTGCGCAACCTGCGCCGCACGGCGTGTGGCAGCTTCGGCGAAGGCGAGGCATCGGCCCCCACCGAACTGGCGCTGTTGACCTGCGCCGAGGCCATGCGCGACTACCAGCATGTGGTGGTCGATGCGGCCACCGCAGCCCTGGTGGGTAACGGGCGCGTGCTGCCTGCGTGGCCCGAAGTGGGCGATACAGCGGGTCCCTGGGCGGTGTGCGGCCCCGACGGCGACCTGTTGGCCATGTACGAACGCGTCGACGCCGGCACCGTGAAGCCCGATGTGGTCATCCCGCCCGCCGGGTCGGTGGGTGACTGATGACGCACTCACCGAGTGGGCGCTGAATCGGTCGGCCCGGTAACGTCGTGGCCCGTGCTCGTCGTGACCGATCTGTCCCAGCCCGTGTGGGGTGTGCCCGACGCCCAGGGCAACCGCGTACGCTCGGTGCTCACCATCGGGGCCTACGACGGTGTACATCGTGGCCACCAGGCCGTTATATCCCGAGTGCGGGCACGGGCGGCAGAACTGGGTGCTCGTTCGGTCGTGGTCACGTTCGATCGGCATCCTGCTTCGGTGGTGCGCCCCGAGTCGGCGCCGTTGTTGCTCACTGACCTCGACCAGAAGCTCGAGTTGCTGGCGGCCACAGGTGTCGATGCCACCGTGCTCGTGCACTTCGACGAAGCACAGGCCGCCGAAACCCCCGAATCGTTCGTCGAACGGGTGCTTGTGGAGTGCCTCGGCGCGTGCGAAATCGTGGTGGGCGAAGACTTCCACTTCGGTAACCACCGTCGCGGCAACGTGGCGCTGCTCAGCGCATTGGGAGAGCGGTTCGGGTTCGAACTCAACCCCATGTCGCTCATCGAGCGCGCCGACGGTGTCGCCGAGCCGATCAGTTCTACCGCCATTCGCCGTGCCATGGCAGGTGGGCAGGTCGAGCTTGCTGCGTCGATGCTGGGGCATTCATTCCAGGCGCGCGGTCCGGTGGTGCAGGGCGACCAGCGTGGCCGCACCATCGGGTTTCCCACTGCCAACGTGGAAGTACCCAAGAGCATCTGCCTGCCGGCCGACGGTGTGTACGCCGGTTGGTACATCCGGCCCTCGGGCGAGCGTCATGCGTGTGCCATCAACCTCGGTCGTCGGCCGACGTTCTACGAACATGCCGATCATTCGCTGCTCGAGGCGCACCTCATCGACTTCCAGGGCGATCTGTACGGCGAATTCGCCAAGGTCGAGTTCGCCCATTTCCTGCGCAGTGAGCGCAAGTTCGACGGTATCGACGCGCTGGTGGCCCAGTTGAAGCATGATGTCGACAACGCTCGCACGCTTTTGTCGCCCAACTGATCGGTTCACCTCTCCATGAGCACCACTCCCGCGCCTACCAAGCGCGCCACGCCCATCTTCCCGGTGTTCCTCACTGTGTTCATCGATCTGGTGGGGTTCAGCATCCTCATCCCGATCTTCCCGTTGCTCATCGGCGATACGCCCTTCCGAGTGACCCCGGCATCGTGGACGCCGCAACAGGGGCTCATCATGCTCGGCTTCTTGCAGGCCGTGTACCCGTTGTGCACGTTCTTGGCTGCGCCCATCCTCGGGCAGTTGTCCGACCGCTTCGGTAGGCGTCCCATCCTGGCGTTCTCCATCGCCGGCACGGCCATCGGCTATGTCATCTTCGCCCTCGGTATCCACGCCGCGTCGATTCCGCTGCTGTTCATCGGTCGGGCCCTCGATGGCCTCACCGGCGGCAACATCGCTGTGGCCCAAGCAGCCATCGGTGACATCAGCGACGACACCAACCGGCAGAAGAACTTCGGGTTGGTGGGCGCGGCCTTCGGGCTGGGGTTCATCATCGGGCCGTACATCGGCGGCAAACTCAGCCTGCCGGGTGTGAGCTTCTATGGGTTGTTCACCACACCCTCGTGGTTCTCGGCCACCACACCGTTCTGGTTCGCCACCGGCCTGTGCATCATCAACGTGGCGCTCATCTTCTGGAAGTTCCCCGAGACCATCGCCCACAAAGATGCGAACAAGCGCATTTCATTCGGCGCGTCGGTGTCGAATGTGGTGCGTGGTTTCGCCTCACCCCGCTTCCGCGTGATCCTCACATCGTCGTTCCTCTTCAACGCCGGCTTCACCTTCTTCACCACGTTCTTCGGGGTGTACCTGTTCCGCAAGTTCGGGTTCAATCAGGGCAATACTGGCGACTACTTCGCGGTGGTTGGCCTGTTCATCGCCATCTCACAGGCGGCCTTGGTACCGCGCCTGGCCAAGAAACTGCGCGACTACGAGGTGCTGCGGTTCGCGTTCTTCGGTCTCGCTGCAGCGATGAGCGCCTACTTCCTCGCTGGCAAGGAGTGGCAGTTGTGGGCAGTCATCCCGTTCTTCACGTTCTTCAACGGGTTGGTGATGGCCAACCAGTCGAGCCTCATCTCACGTTCGGCCGAACCTGGTCGTCAAGGTGAGGCAATGGGCATTTCCAGCAGTGTGATGAACCTCGCTCAGGTGCCGGCCAGTGCGTTGGTGGGCTTCATCACCGGTTCGCTCGCGTCGAATACGCCGCTCGTGGTGGCCACCCTGTGCATCGCCGGAGCCGGAGTCGTGTTCGTGGCCTTCTTCCGGCCCACGTATCTCACCGAACGCCCCACCGGCGCCCCCGCCGGCACCGTTACCGCCCTTGCCGCCGACACCCCCCACA
>JBAXQV010000263.1:0-3333 GCA_037131575.1 Actinomycetota bacterium | reverse complement strand
CGGGTTCCGTGCTCCCGGTTGTGCCGGTTCCTGTTCCGGTTCCTGTTCCGGTTCCAGTTCCAGTTCCAGTTCCGGTTTCGGTTCCGGTTCCCGCGTCCCCGGCTTCCGCCCACCCCCCAGCGATTTGGGGTGTGAGTGATGACGTGGCCCAGGTGTCCATCACGTCGGGGTCGCCGATGAACCCACCGGGCACCCCGCGCTGGGCGTTGGTGAACCCGGGTGGGCAGTCGGTGGACGGGTCGACCGGGAGTTGATCGACGGTGGGGGTGAGCACCTCGTCGTAGCGCGGGTTGCCGTCGGCATCGAGGCGGTACCACACCGGCACTGGCACCCCGAAGAACCGCTGACGGCTGATGAGCCAGTCGCCATTCAGGCCGCCCACCCAGTTGTCGTAGCGGTGCTGCATGTAGCTCGGGTGCCAGGTGAGTTCGTTGCCGCGTTCGAGCAGTTCGGTGCGCAGGGCTGCGTCGCGGCCACCGTTGCGGATGTACCACTGCCGGGTGGCGACGATTTCGAGCGGCCGGGTGCCACGCTCGTAGAACTTCACCGGGTGCGTGATCGGCCGTGGTTCGCCGAGCATCTCGCCCGATGCGGTGAGCAATTCGACGATCCGCTTCTGGGCCTGCTTCGGGGCGAGGCCAGCGAGGTCGCCGTAGTGAGCGCGACCCTCGGTCGATTCGATCCATGCCGGGGCCTCGGAGGTGAAGCGCCCGTCGAAGCCGATGAGCGCACGCGATGGCAGGTTCAGTTCGCGCCACCAGGTGACGTCGGTGATGTCGCCGAACGTACAGATCATGGCGATACCAGTGCCCTTGTCGGGGTCGGCCAAGGGGTGAGCGAGCACCGGCACTTCCACCTCGAACAGCGGGGTGCGCACCGTGGTGCCGAACAGTGGCTGGTAGCGCTCGTCGTCGGGGTGCGCCACCATGGCCACGCAACTCGGCAGCAGTTCGGGGCGGGTGGTGTCGATGAGCAGGTCGCCGCCGCCGTCGGTGCGGTGGAACGCCACCTTGTGGTACGCGCCCGGGATCTCGCGGTCTTCCATTTCGGCTTGGGCCACGGCGGTGCGTTCGTCGATGTCGTACAACGTTGGTGCGTCTTGCTGGTACGCCTCACCGCGCTCGAGGTTGCCGAGGAAGGCGCGCTGGCTCACCCGGCGGGCACGTTCGCCGATGGTGGTGTAGAGCAGGGTCCAGTCGACCGAGAGCCCGAGGCGGCGGAACAGGTCTTCGAACACCTGCTCGTCGAGGTGGGTGATCTCGCGGCACAGTTCGACGAAGTTCGGCCGACTCACCGGGATGGCGCGGTGATCTTTCGGCACATCGCCGTTGTACGGGGCGGTGAAGGCGGGGTCGAACGGCAGCGACGGGTCGCAGCGCACGCCGGTGACGTTCTGCACGCGGCGTTCGGTGGCCAGGCCGTTGTCGTCCCAACCGATGGGATAGAACACCTGCTTGCCGCGCATGCGCTGGAAGCGGGCCACGGTGTCGGTGTGGGTATAGCTGAACACGTGGCCGATGTGCAACGAACCGCTCACCGTGGGCGGTGGGGTATCGATGGCGAATACCTGGTCGCGGCTCGCGGTGCGGTCGAAGCGGTAGGTGCCGTCGGCTTCCCAGCGCTCGCTCAAACGGGCCTCGATACCGTCGAGCGACGGCTTGTCAGGGATGTCCGCGGTGTTCGTCTTATCGGCTGGCATATCGGCTGCGAGCCTACCGGCGAGCGCTCGTAGGCTGTAGCCCATGCTGCACCTGTACGACACTGCCACCCGAGAGGTTCGTGAGCTCGCCCTGCGCGAGCCCGGCACGGTGAGCATCTACCTGTGTGGCCCCACGGTGTACGGCCCCCCGCACCTCGGCCATGGCCGGGCGACCCTGGTGTACGACGTACTGCGCCGCTATCTCGAGTGGAACGGGCTCACCGTTCGCCTCGCCAGCAACATCACCGACATCGACGACAAGATCATCGACCGCGCCAACCGCGAGAACCGGCCGTGGCAAGACATCACCCACAAGTGCGAAACGGTGTGGTTCCAGGCGATGGGCAACCTCGGTGTGGCCCGGCCGACCGATGTACCGCATGCCACCGAATGGGTCGACGAGATGGTGGCGATGATCGGTGAGTTGATCTCCCGTGACGCCGCCTACGTGACCGATGATGGGGTGTACCTCAGCGTCGAGACCGTTCCCGACTACGGCCTGCTCGCCAACCAGAACCTCGACGATCTGCTCGCCGGTGGTGGCGACCGCGAAGTGTTCGGTGCCGACGCCAAGCGGCATTCGGCCGACTTCGCGCTGTGGAAGTTCACCAAGCCCGGCGAACCGGCGTGGCCGTCGCCGTGGGGTGAGGGTCGCCCGGGTTGGCACAGCGAATGCGTGGTCATGAGCCTCGGGTTGCTCGGTGAAGGGTTCGACCTCCACTGCGGCGGGATGGACCTCAAGTTCCCGCACCACGAGAACGAGCGTGCTCAGGCGGTGGCGCTCGGGAAGCGGTTCGCCAACCACTGGATGCACAACGGGTTCGTCGTCGATGCCGAGGGCGAGAAGATGTCGAAGAGCCTCGGCAATGTCGCCAACCTGCTCGACCTGCTCGATCACTACGACCCCCGTGCCTACCGGATGCTGCTCCTCCAGTCGCACTACCGCGGCCCGGTGAGCGTGACCCAAGACAACATCGATGCGTCGGTGAAGGCCTTGGCCGGGCTCGACGCGTTCGCTCACCGCACGGCGGGCCTGGTGAGCGCCGCTGTATCCGGCGCTGGGAGTTCCGGCGATGTTGCCCCAGACGCAGATGTGCTCGCCCGGTTCCGCGCGCTGATGGACGACGATCTCGACACCCCGGGCGCCACCGCACTGCTGTGGGACACGGTGCGCCGGGCCAATGCTGCGCTCGACGCCGGCTCGGCCGATGCCGCCGGGTTGGCTGCCGCGGTACACGAGATCTGCGTCGCCTTCGGTCTGCCGCTAGCGGTCGCCTCGGAGATCCCGGCCGATGCTGCGGCGAAGGCTGCTGCGCTCGATGCTGCCCGCACCGCCAAAGACTTCGCCGCCGCCGATGCCCTCCGCGCCGAGCTGCAGGCCGAGGGCTGGACCGTGGAAACCACCAAGGCCGGCACGACCCTTCGCCGCTGAGCGGTTTGAGCGCTTCGAAGGTTTGAGCGCTTCGAAGGTTCGAGCGGTTCGGGGTTTCGAGCGCTTCGGAGGTTCGAGCGGTTCGAGCGGTTCCAGGGGTTCGAGCGGTTCGGGGGTTCCAGGGGTCCGAGCGGTTCGAGGGGTTCGTCTGCGACCCGGGTTGCCCCGAGGTTCTCGACCCCTCCCCCTCAGACGCCTTCGC
>JBAXQV010000262.1:0-3337 GCA_037131575.1 Actinomycetota bacterium | reverse complement strand
ATGCCGGTGGAGCGAATGCAGCGCGCCGCCGACCAGGTGAACCCCGGCTGACCGTCGCGCTGCCGGCTAGGTGTACCCGGGCTGACCGTCGCGCTGCCGGCTAGGTGTACCCGGGCTGACCGTCGCGCGCCCGCGCTGCACGAGCGCGTAGCATCGCCCTGTGGCCGAACGTACGCGCGGGACTTCTACGTCGAACTTCGGCGTCTCCAAACGCGAGAGCCACGACGCGTCGGCGTTCTACGCCCGCTTCTCGCCTCCCGAAGTGAGCGATGACCAGACGGTGAATTCTCCGGGCCTGGTGAACCGGATCGTCGTGGGCGATGCCCGTGCCATGACCGACGTGGCCGACAACTCGGTGGCGCTGGTGGCGACCTCGCCGCCCTATTTCGCCGGAAAGGCCTATGAGGAGGCGCTCGGCGAAGGCGCGATACCAGCGAACTACCTCGAGTACCTGCAGATGTTGCGCGATGTGTTCGCCGAGTGCGTGCGCGTGCTCGAACCCGGTGGCCGGATTGCGGTGAACGTGGCCAACCTCGGCCGCCGCCCCTACCGCTCGCTCGCCGCCGACGTGACCGCCATCTTGCAAGACGATCTGCGCCTGCTGCTGCGCGGCGAGGTGGTGTGGGTGAAACAGCGGGGGGCCTCGGGCTCGTGCGCCTGGGGGAGTTTCCAGCGCCCAGCCAACCCGGTGCTGCGTGATGTGAGCGAACGGGTGATCATCGCGGGCAAGGGTCGCTTCGACCGGGCGATCCCGGCCGCGAAACGAGCCAAAGTCGGCCTGCCATCGTTGAGCAGCCTCACCCGTGATGAGTTCATGGAAGCGACCCTCGATGTGTGGGAGATGCCCGCCGAGAGCGCAGTTCGTGTGGGGCACCCAGCCCCGTTCCCGGTGGCCCTGCCCGAACGGTTGATCAACCTGTACACCTATGTGGGTGATGTGGTGCTCGACCCATTCATGGGTTCGGGCTCGACCGCTGTTGCCGCGGCGCGTACCGGCCGGCAGTACATCGGGTACGACCTCGACCCTACGTACGTGGCCGCCGCTGAGCAGCGGGTGGTTGCCGAACTCGCGGCCGCCTACGCCGCCAATCACTCCAGCGCGCGCTCCAGCACCCGCTCCAGCACCCGCCCGGCCACCAACTCCGGAACGGACTCCGGCACGGAATCCAGCACGGAATCCAGCACGGAATCCAGCACGGAATCCAGCACGGACTCCGCAACCTCCGCGAGTGCCGCCATCTCCGCGGGCGCGGTGACTCTGCCGCCCGGGAACGCAGATCACCTCGACCCGTTCACTGCCGGCACCGCCGCCCGCGACCTGGCCCGCCTAGCCCTCGAAGCTGCCGGCCTCACCCAGATCACCGATGACGCCACCGTGGTGACCGGCGTGCAACCGACGTTCCGTGCCGTGGCCCCCGACGGCACCGTGTGGTGGTTCGAGGTGGCCGGTGGCCGCACCGGGAGCCGGCCCGGGTTGCAGCGCATCGACGTGCTGTGGCGGGCGATCGCCAAGGGAGCCGTGGTGGCGGCCCACGACCGGACGCAGCGATACGCGGTACTCCATTGCGGCATGCCGAGCACTGCCTCGGGTGGCCGTGCGCTCGACGCCGTGTGTGGCCCCGACCGCCCAGTTGCCGGATTGGTCGACCTCACCGCCCCCGACGCCGGGGCCCGTGTGCGGGCGCTGATCCAGCCCTGACTCAGCCCTGATCCAGCGCTGACCCAGCCCTGACCCAGCCCTAGCCCATCGCCGACGCCCTGATCGGCAGCCAAAATGTCGCGCCGCCGCCGAACGACGAGCGGCCCATCACGGCACATCCCACGTGGCACGTGGCGGGCCGGCGCGGCACAAGGTGGTGCCATCGCGCGCTCGAACGGTGAGCGACCGGTCGGTGCCGAGGTGCACACGCCACTTTTCGGCGTGCAGGCGATCGTGATGATGGCGGCAGAGTGGCAGCAGATTGTGCAGGTCGGTATGTCCGCCGTGCTCCCAGAATCGAATGTGGTGCGCCTCGACAGTGGAGATGTGGCGGCCACAGCCCGGGATGGCACAGGTGCGGTACATGGCGCGCAGGGCCCGGCGCTGCTGGGCACTGGCATGCCGGCGGCCACGGCCGTGAACGAGGCTGACCGGCCGTTCGAGTGACGCGACGATCTGCTCGTACGTGGCAACCGGTGTGCCCTGCCGGATGACGACACCGTCGCGGTTCACCACCACCGGCACGAACGTGGATCGTTGCCCGATGGCGCGGATGGTGGCGATGGGCAGTTCGATACCCGGACCGCAATCGACCTGCGACTCGGCATGCCGGCCGTGCTCGAAGGTGCGCTGGTCGATGACCACGATCATCTCGGGGCGACCCGCGCCACTGGCGGCGCCACGCACCAGATCGATGAGCGCATGGGCTTGTAACCAGTGGTGAGCGCCCAGCGGGTCGGTGGGGCACTCGGGCGGGCGTTCACCGTGGAAGCGAGTCTCGAGTTGGCTGGCGAGACGGTGGTGGAGCACCGCACCTGTTTCGGGGTCGAACTCGCCGGCGAGGTGCACCATACCGGTATGTGGGTTGGCCCAGATTCTGAGGCGGGTGTTGCGACGTTGCCGTTCGAGCCGGCGTTTCCCATCGTCGGCTTCGAGCGCGCGGACCTCGTGCTGGAGCCACTGGCGGAACTGCTCGACCGTGGCCTGTGTGGCAGCAGCGCGCTGTGACAGCTCGGCCTCGAGCGCCAAGAGCGATGGCCGGAGATGCGGTTCGAGCGAGGTGACGGCGGCTGCGAAGGCATCGAGATGCTCACCCGAGAGCCGACCTTGCGAGACCTGTGCCTTCAACTCGGGCGTCTCCTGTGCGGCCCGGGCGCGCTCGGTGGCATGGGTAGCGGCGCGGGCAGATCGGCCGGTGGCGGCGGCGTTGATGGCCCCTGGGTCGACGCCTGGTTCCATGGCGGAGAGCTGGTGGAGGCGTTGGTTGAAGTCGACCTCGCGACCCTGCAGACACCGGGTGAGCGACGCGACATCGGCCAACCACCCCGCCACGTCGGCCTGATGGGCATTCGCCGCATCGGCGCGCACCACCCGCTCGAACCGGGCGAGCAGCGCAGCACCAGGATCGTCACCGGATGAATCGGGACCAGACCCCGACGACACTGCAGCCATGACTCACCCCTCACCCGACCGAATGGCCAGGCCCAGATACGGAACGACAACGCGGGAACCCATGACGGGCTCGATCTGGTTCCAGGGGAAGGTGGAACAGCGAGAACGTTACACGAACACACGTTCGGTCACAACCTGGTGCGGCAAAAATCTTCAGGGCATTCTCGGCGACGTCCCGGCGACGTC
>JBAXQV010000261.1:0-3349 GCA_037131575.1 Actinomycetota bacterium | reverse complement strand
CGACGAGCACAGCGAAGTGTTCGTCGACCGTCTGCTCGCCAACCTGCCCGATCTGTCGACCGTCAGCCGGTAGTGGTGGTGGCCCCCGCCGGGGTGCTGGTGGCTGGGGCGCTGGTGGCCGGGGTGTCGGGCTTCAAGTTCAAGAACAGTTCACCAGCCTTCACCGCGGGGCGCACCCCCTGAGGGGGCAAGGCGAGATCGTCGACGGTGACGGTGCGGCCCTCGCAGTCGGTGAACGTGCGTGTGCCCTTCACCACTTTCAGGGTGCAGACATCGGTGCGGTCGGCCGGGTAGGCAAGATGAATGTTGAAGAGCTTCGTGGTGGGGTCGTAGTCGAGCACGATGCTGCGCTGATGGCTGCCACCGATGAGGCCGGGGAACACCAGCGGCCCCTGTTTGGTGATGATGTCGGCCGTGGCCTTCTCGCCACCGACGTCGAAGGTGGTGGGAGCCAGGCGTTCGCTCACCGAGCCCGGGTTGTTCGACATGAGCGCCGCGATGCCCCAGGTGGCCCCACCGAGCAGGGCGAAGAAGGCGATGCCGCCCACCACTGGCAACACGGCGCGACCGAGTGGTGTGGTGGGCCGCAAGCGTTCGAGCACGGGGTCAGTCTGCTCGTTCGCCGCTCGTTCGCCAACGCGGGCCAAGCCGGCCAGTCGGGTCAACCGACACACCTCCGGGGCGATGGGTTGGAGCCGCGTGCCTGTTCGCGCATAGGGTCACAGACTCGTGAAGCGTCCGTATCGAGTTGTCGTCGCCAAACCCGGTCTCGATGGGCACGACCGCGGGGCAAAGACCATCACCCGCGCGCTGCGTGACCATGGGTTCGAGGTCATCTACACCGGCCTGCACCAGACGCCCGAGCAGATCGCCGAAACGGCGCTGCAGGAAGATGTCGATGCGGTAGGTCTGTCGTTGTTGTCGGGGGCACACCTCACGCTGTTCCCGCGCACGATGGATGAACTGCGCAAACGTGATCTCGGTGATGTGATGGTGTTCGGTGGCGGGGTCATCCCCGATGCCGATGCCCGTGCGCTTCGCGAGCAGGGTGTGGCCGAAATCTTCGGGCCGGGTTCGTCGCTGAAGGCGATCGCCCAATGGTTGGAAACGGCGCTCGACGCCAGAGAGGACTGAAGAGTGGACCTTTTCGAGTATCAGGGCAAGCAGTACTTCGCCCGCTTCGACATCCCGGTGTCGCCTGGCGGTGTGGCCTACACCGTCGACGAGGCCGTGGCCGTGGCCGAGATGGCCGGCTACCCCGTGGTGGTGAAGGCGCAGGTGCAGGTGGGCGGTCGTGGCAAGGCGGGCGGTATCAAGCTCGCCGACAACGCCGACGAGGTGCGCCTGCACGCCGGCAACATCATCGGGATGGACATCAAGGGCCATCTCGTGAAGCGCATCTGGGTCGAGCACGCCAGCGATATCTCGAAGGAGTACTACGCCTCGTACTCGCTCGATCGTGCCGCCAAGAAGCACTTGCTCATGCTCAGCGCCCAGGGCGGTGTGGAGATCGAAGCGGTCGCCGAGAGCGACCCCGACGCCATTGTGATGCTCTACATCGACCCGGTCGATGGCATCTCGCCCGCCGTGGCACACGACGCTGCCGTGCGCGCCAACATCGACGCCGAAGCCGTCGACGGTGTGGCCGACATGTTGGTGAAGCTGTACCGCTGCTTCACCGAGGGCGACTGCGACCTCGCCGAGATCAACCCGCTCATCCTGCGGCCCGATGGAGGGGTGCACGCGCTCGACGCGAAGGTGAGCCTCGACAACAACGCCGGCTACCGCCACCCCGAGTGGGACGAATTCCGCGCCACCGAAGAACTCGATGCGCGTGAACAACTGGCCCGCACCCACGACCTGCAGTACATCGGCCTCGACGGCACCGTCGGCATCATCGCCAACGGCGCTGGCCTCGCCATGAGCACCCTCGACGTGGTGAACCAAGTGGGTGGCTCGGCCGCCAACTTCCTCGACATCGGCGGCGGTGCCAATGCCGACGTCATGGCTGCGGCCCTCGAGGTCATCAACTTCGACCAGAACGTGAAGAGCATCTTCATCAACATCTTCGGTGGCATCACCCGCGGCGAGGAAGTCGCCAAGGGCATCGTCGAGGCACTCAGCCGTGTCGACCTGCGTGCCCCCATCGTCATCCGTCTCGACGGCACCAACGCCGAGCAGGGTCGTGAGATCCTCGCCAACGCCGGTATCCCCGAGAGCAAGCTGATGTCGAAGCCCACCATGTTGGAAGCCGCGCGTGCGGCCGTCGCAATCGCAACGGGAGCCTGATCATGGCCATTTTCGTCAACGCCGATACCAAGGTGATCGTGCAGGGCCTCACCGGTGGCCAAGGGAAGTACCACGGCCTGCGTAATCAGGCCTACGGCACCCAAGTGGTGGGTGGTGTCACCCCGGGCAAGGGTGGCACCGATGTGGAAGGCATTCCGGTGTTCAACTCGGTGGCCGAAGCAGTGGCTGCCACGGGCGCTACTGCCTCGTTCATCGCCGTGCCGCCGAAGGCCGCCGCTGCTGCCATTCTCGAGGCTGCTGCGGCGGGCATCGGCTTCATCGTGTGCATCACCGAAGGCATTCCCGCCCAAGATGAAGCCAAGGTCTACAACACCCTGGTGCGCGACTTTCCGAACACGCGGCTGCTCGGCCCCAACTGCCCCGGCATCATCAGCCCAGGCAAGTGCAACATCGGCATCACCGCCGGTGAAATCGCCGAGCTACCCACTGCCAGCGGCCCCAATGTGGGCATCGTCAGCCGTTCGGGCACGCTCACCTATCAGGCGCTGTACGAACTGAAGCAGCGCGGCATCGGCGTGAGCACTTGCGTGGGCATCGGTGGCGACCCGGTGCCCGGCACCAACTTCATCGATTGTCTGCGCGAGTTCCAGGCCGACCCCGAAACCCACGCCATCATCATGATCGGCGAAATCGGTGGTTCGGCCGAGGAGGAAGCAGCCGAGTTCATCAAGGCCAATGTCACCAAGCCGATGAGCGCGTACATCGCCGGCGTCACGGCGCCCGAGGGCAAGAAGATGGGCCACGCTGGCGCCATCACCAGTGGTGGCAAGGGCACGGCCAAGGGCAAGATGGACGCGCTGCGCGCCGCCGGTGTGAAGGTGGGCCTGAACCCCACTGAGGCCGGCGACCTGATGGCTGAAATCGTCGCCACGCTCTGAGTTCACTCCACTCGACAACCACGAGGGCCCGACCGCACTGCGGTCGGGCCCTCGTGGTTGGTGCAGCCTGTTCGGTCAGTTCGGGGTGGGTGGCGGCGGGGGCGGCATCGAGCCGGGTGCTGGCGGCGGCGGCGGTGCGGGTACAACGGGCACGACACCCC
>JBAXQV010000260.1:0-3363 GCA_037131575.1 Actinomycetota bacterium | reverse complement strand
CGCTGCGGCCATCGATGGCGATGGTGGCAGGTGCCGATGCCTCGACTGCCACTCGGGCAGCGCAACCGGGGTGCAGCGCAAAGGCAACCGACTGGCCAGATGGCAGCAGCGCGGCAGGCCCGATGCACGACACCTGCGCCGTGAACCGTTCGAACCGTTCGGCGAACCGGTCGACGTGGAACGCAGCGACGAATCGCTCGCGCCCGGCCCTGCCCAGCGCAGCGCGGCGGGCTGGTTGCGCGAGCAGATCGCGCATTGCTGCTTCGAGCGCGTCGACATCGCCAGGAGGCACCAGCAGCCCGTCGACATCGTGACGCACCACATCGCGGATACCGCTGCTGTCGCAACTGATGACCGCCTTGGCGTGCATCATCGCCTCGGCCATCACCAGCCCGAACGATTCGTAGCGCGACGGCAACACCACCAGATCGCTCGTAGCGTAGAGGCGGTGCAGTTCGGCATCGTCGACTTCACCGGGGAAGTGCACGCGAGAGATCCACGGTGCATCGCTGTGTGCTGCCCGCCAGGCGGCGCCGACGAGCGGCTGCCCTGGTTCGAGCGGGCGGTCTTCACCGGCCACGATGAACTCGACATCGGGCTGTTCGGGGGCGAGACGGGCGATGGCGTCGAGCAGTGTGTCGATGCCTTTGCGTACCTCGAAACGGCCCACAAAGAACACTCGCAGCGGCCCGGGTGCGCGTTCGGGCGGGTCATCGTGGCCATGATCGACCAGCCCGAGGTGCACCACGTCCCAGCGGCGACTGTCGACCTCGTCGAGGTAGTGGGTGCGAATGGTGGTGGCCACAGCGGCGCTGTTGGCGTGGAACAGGTCGCCCTCGGCGAGCACTGCTGCTTCGAGCGCCATCAACTTGCGCATCGGTTCGCCCGACTCGTCGTCGGCGAGGTGCCCCGCCATGTCGGCCGCGATGGCCAGCGGTGTGGCCACCTGCACCGCCACCGGAAGCGCGGTGCGGCGCAACACCCCCAGTACCTCCACATCCCACAGCGGGCCGTAGACGACGTCGTGTTCGGCCCACCCCTCGATGCGTTCGAGTTCGCCCACCACTGCTGTGGCGAAATCGTCGACATGCGCGAGCACCCCCGGTGCAACACCTGCGGCGCCCGCCGACGGTGCCGCGATGCGGTGCACCCAGACGCCCTGCTCGAGGTCGACGGCGGGGTGTTCGAGTGCGCGGGTGATGACCCGCACCTCGTGGCCGCGCTGAGCCAGTGCGGGTGCTAGATCGCTGATGAACCGGGAGATACCACCGGTGAGGCGAGGTGTGTATCCGCTCGACACGAACGTGATGCGTTGGCGAGCGTCGGTGGGAAGCGTGGCGAACTGCTTGAACACGGGCGGCACCCATCGCACCGGCCCGAGGCGCACATCGCGTCGTTCGTGGCCGAGCGCGATACCCGCCGAGAACGCCTCGGCACAGCGAATGGCGCATTGGTCGTCCGAACCGGCAGGCAGTCGGCCCGCCTCTTCGTGCGCCCGGGCATCGTCGACTCGACTCTGCAGAAACGCCCAGGAATGCTCGTAGATGTCGTACTCGGAGTAGCCGCTCGAAGCATGCCGGTACGAGAAGTACACCTGGTTCTTCATGATGGGGAACCAGTTGGTGACCACGCGATGCTGGTTCCTGTTACCCGACGGCAAGAACTTGTGATGAACGCCGGCATTGGGCAATTGCTTCAGCACATAGCCGGCATCGACGAGTCGGCAACACAGGTCGGTTTCGTCGAGGTAGTAGTCGAACACCTCGTCGAAGCCGCCCACTTCCTCGAGTGCGGTGCGCTTGAACAACGCATTGGTGCCCTGCAGGTAGGGGAAGCGGAACGCCCCGGGCACACAGTCTTCGTCGAAGGGGCGAGTAGCGCGCGATTCGGTTTCGGCGAAGCGGTTGGCCGCGCTGTAGCGGTACTGCAGGTCCATGCCCGTGTGGTCGAACACGATGCCGCCCACACCGGCCACCTCAGGGTCGTCGAAGGCAGGTAACGCCTGCGTGAGCCAATCGAATTCGGGCAGTGCATCGTCGTCGATGAAGGCGACGATCTCACCGGCAGCAGCACGGATACCGATATTGCGCGAGATCGACAGGTTGGCAACAGGGCAGTGCGCCAGTTTGATCTGCGGTCGCCATGGTTCGAGCACATCGAGGGTGCGATCGGTGGATGGTCCATTCACGACCACGACCTCGATGTCGGCATGGCGCTGATGCACCAGGCTCCGCAACGTCGCGTCGAGGCCATCGGCGCGGTTGAGCGTGCAGATGACGACCGAGACGCGCATCAGTCGGCCGGCCGAGTGGCCGCGATTTCGAACTCGAGGCAATCGCCATTGGGGCGACCGCGGGCGATGATCGTCGGCTCTACGAACCCGCTCTCGAGCAGCAAGGCCACGAGCGACTCGGGGGTGAAACCGGTGAAGTGGAAGTCGCCCTCGTACTCCTGGCCCCCGTAGGTGACCATACGCAGGCGCTCGAACGACATGTCGCCAGCGGCATAGGCCTTGGCCATCGCTTCGAGGTCGGGTACCACAGCACGGAAGGTTCCGCCTGGTGTGAGCAGGCTGCGCCAATAGGGCAGCAGTCGGCGCCGCAGTTCGAGTTCGGGGAAGTGCTCGAGTGTATGGCTCGAGAAGATCTCATGCACCGACGCCACCGGCACCGGCAGTTCATCGATGGCAGCCACCACGTCGATACCCGGCAGTTCGCGCACGTCGACATTGGCGTACCCGGCGAGAGCGATGTGGCCAGCACCGAGGTTCAACTTCACAGCGTCGCCTTCGAGTGCCGCTGGGTTGATGATGCGCACCACCGGAGGCGCGTTGTCGCCATCGCGCCGAGACGCGGCACCGTATCTGAACTCGTGCATCATTTCGGCCCGTACGGTCTCGACGCGCTGGAGCAACCAGGCAATCGTTTCCACATGGGGGCTCACTGCGGCCATCTCGCGGCTGAGCGTGCGGGCCACCCCGTTGGTGGAGGCAATGGCATTCAGCACGGCAGGCTGGTATTCCTCGATGGTGCGAACCCAGTTGTTGAGTCCGGCGAGGCGGTTCAACAAGTCGTCGACCTTGGCCTCGACCACCTGCAGGCGGTGCTCGGTGGACGCATGATCGAGTGCCAGGCGTTGAACATCGACCCGCACGTGCGGCGTGAACGCCTGCTCGCCGACCGAGCGCACAGTGCTCACTCCTGGAAGCCGTGCCACCTTGCGGAACGCAGTTCTCAACCCGGCCATCATGCTCCTCGACTCGATCGAACCGCCGAGCAGTCAGTGTAGGAAACCTGGCGCACCGAAGGCGGAATCACGAGCCAGCGCATCAGTCGATTGTCCAACGCGGCCGCAGTGTTACCA
>JBAXQV010000259.1:0-3427 GCA_037131575.1 Actinomycetota bacterium | reverse complement strand
CGACGCGGGTCAGTGGCCGTGCCCGCCGGCTTGGCCAGCGACGGCGGCCATGGCGGCAGCGATGGCTTCTTGGTCGCCGAGGTACTCGGCCGAGGTGGCTTCGAGCGCTTCGTTGAACGTGTAGCGCCGGGGTGCTCCGGTGGGGATGTTCACCTCGGCGATGTCGTCGGTCGATACACCTTCGAGGTGCATCAACAGGGCGCGCAGGCTGTTGCCATGGGCGGTGACGAGCACATCGAGGCCGGCTCGCAACTGCGGCACGATGGCGTCGTGCCAGTACGGCAGCACACGCACCACCACATCGCGCAAGCATTCGGTGGCGGGCAGCACGTCGGGGGCGAGGCGAGCGTAGCGCGGGTCGTTGCACGGATGCTCGGGGCTGTCGGTGCCGACGGGGGGCGGTGGTACATCGAAACTGCGCCGCCACAGGTAGGTCTGCTCAGCACCGTGGCGGTCGGTGGTTGCCTTCTTGTCGAGGCCCTGCAGTGCGCCGTAGTGACGTTCGTTGAGTCGCCAACTGCGCTGGATGGGCAACCACACCATGCCCATCTCGTCGAGCGCGAGATGGCAGGTGACCACGGCCCTGGTGAGCAGGGAGGTGTGCGCCACATCGAACCGCAGCCCGGCCTCGAGCATGGTGCGGCCAGCGGCTCGCGCCTCACCGAGCCCCTTGTCGGTCATCGATACGTCGTGCCAACCGGTGAACAGATTGAGTTTGTTCCACTCGCTCTCACCGTGGCGGAGCAACACCAGCGATCCGGTCATGGCGTGAATGGTAGGGGCCAGCGGCGTTCAGCAGGAAAGCTTCTCGCGCACATCGGTGACCACCGATTCGATTTGCCCCACGGCGCGGGTGACCACTTCTTGGGCACCCTTCGGGTCGGAGGGAAATGCCTGCGAGGCGAGATCGAGTTGGTTGGCGGCGTCGTCGAGGCGCGCGTTGGCGTCGCTCGGCAACTCGTCGATGTGCAGCGACTTCACGGTGTTGGCCACGAGGCGTGCGGTACCGGCCAACACGCCGATCGAAGGACCCGACAGATGGTCGGTCTTCGCCAGGCCCTTGTTGGTGAGGTCGAGCGCGCTGCACTCGGCGGCTTCAGCCGCACCGCGGGCCGCACCCATGGCGAGCGAACAGCCGCTGGTGGCCGCCAGCAGCGCAGTCACCACGCCCGCGCAGGCGAGTCGGGTGAACGAACGAGGGTGACGCCTGGGTGCCATTACCACTGACGGTACGTACCGCAGGGTGTTCGGGCAGGTATCTGCCCTGAACACCCTGCGCGCACGAATCAGCAGGACTGCTTGGCCTTGGTGTCGGTGATGACCTGCTGCAAGGAGGCGACCTGCTTGGCCACTTCAGCCTTGGCGGCCGACGGATCGGTGGCGAACTTATTGGCGGCGTCGTCGATACCAGCGATGGCGTTCTTCACCGTGTCGCCGGCCCCGGCGGGGAGCTTGTCGGTGGGCAGTGCCTTCAATGCGGTGTCGAGCGCGCCAGCGGCCTTCGACAAGCCCTTGATGGCACCCTCCGACAGGTTGTCGGTGGCGCCGAGGCCCTTGGCAGCCGCATCGAGGGCCGAGCACTCAGCCGAAGCCACTACGCTCGAGGCAACCTCCTTGGCCTTGTCGCAGGCAGTAAAGGTAACTGCGCTCACCACTACGAGCGCCAGGGATGCGAACTTCTTCATCGTGTTCTCCTTGTTCACGGGTGTCGGCCAGGGGGTCCAACAACGCATGCAAAAGTATCAGCAATTGCTCACATTCTTCTATCGACCGTTCCATCCGCTCCTTCATCTGTCTGGTGCCTCATGATCGATTACCACTTCAACCGCTACCTCCGGTACGACGAACTCACCCAATGGCTGCATGAGACGGCGGCTGCCCACCCGGGCCTCGTAACACTCGAGTCGTACGGCCGCTCGCACGAAGGTCGCGACCTGTGGTTGGCCACCATCACCGACGCATCAACCGGAACCCACGACACCAAACCGGCGCATTGGGTCGACGCCAACATCCACTCGGTGGAGCTCACCGCTGGTGTGGCGGCGTTGGCCATCATCCAGCGACTGGTCACGGGTTTCGGTACCGACCCCACGGTCACCCGCGCGCTGCAGCGACGCACGTTCTACATCGTGCCGCGGGTGAACCCCGACGGTGTCGAGTGGGCCCTGGCCGATGCTCCGTTGTTCCGCCGCAGCAGCACCCGCGCGTGGCCATGGCGCGATGCGCGCCGTGCACCCGGCTTGCATGAACGCGACATCGATGGCGACGGACGCATTCTCACCATGCGCGTCGCCGACCCCAACGGAGCGTGGATGCCGTCGGCGCTCGACCCGCGGTTGATGGCACCGGTGCCGCCGGAGGGAACCGATGGCTCGGTGCAGCGCTATCGCCTCCTCTACGAGGGCGACGTGGTGGAGCACGACGGGTTCACCGTGCCCACGCCGCGGCCACCGCAGGGGCTCGATATGAACCGCAACTTCCCAGCGGGCTGGGGCCCCAAGGTGCCGGGCAGTGGTGACCATCCACTCAGCGAGCCCGAAATCGATGCGCTCGTTCGGGCCATCAGCGCCCGCCCGAACGTGTGTGGCTACAACGCGTTTCACACCAGTGGCGGCGTGCTGTTGCGTCCGTCGAGCACCACCCGCGACAGTGCCCTTCCGCCCAACGATGTGTGGGCGTGGAGCGAACTCGGCAAGCGTGGCACCGAACTCACCCGATACACCGTGCACTCGGTGTACGAGGACTTCACCTGGGACATCTCCGACACCATGAGCGGCGCCGCCGACGACTGGGCGTACGAACACCTCGGTGTGTACGGGTGGACCACCGAGTTCTGGGACATCATCCTCGCCGCCACCGGCAACAAGCAGTCCACGAAGTTCTGGTACACCGGCCCGACCGAGGCCGAAGAACATGCCGTGTTGCACTGGGCCGACGTGCACCACCCAGAGATCTACGTCGACTGGTATTCGTTCGACCATCCGCAACTCGGCCCGGTCGAACTGGGCGGTTGGAACGAACTGTGCTCGTGGACCAACCCGCCGCTGGCCCTGCTCGCCGATGAAGTGGCGGGGCACGCCGACTTCGCCATCTATCAGGCCCTCGCGGCCCCCGAACTCGAGATCCTCCACACCGCCGCCGTGGCACTGGGCGGCGATACGTGGCGAGTGGAGATGGGCGTCGCCAACACCGGCTGGTTGCCCACCACCGTCACGCAGCTCGCCGCCGATCGCAAGCTGGTGCGGCCCATCGTCGCCCACCTCGAAGGTGCCGAGGTGCTGGGCGGAACGGCGCGCGTCGAACTCGGTCAGCTCGCCGGGCGGATGAAGGCTCGATTCAACGGCCGCAACGACGGCACCCCCGATCGGGTGTTGACGTCGTGGGTGGTGCGGGGCGCTGTCGGCAGCACGGTCACCGTCACTGCCGA
>JBAXQV010000258.1:0-3442 GCA_037131575.1 Actinomycetota bacterium | reverse complement strand
CGTCGCCACCACGGGTACGGGTGCGTGGCCACCACGTTCAACTGTGCGGCACGACGCTGGTAGCCCGGCACTGGCGCGAACGTGCACGCCAAGGCCACCCCAGCCAGCTCCTGCACGGGGTCGCCCAGCACGACGCGCAGGGGCCGGTGCTCGGCCAGTTCACCCAGGGTCTCGGCGATGAACACGAGTCGCTTCGCGCTGAGGCGCAATACCCGCAGCAACGGCTCGTCGAACACGAACACGGCGGGCGTGTGGGGCCATGCGGCCAAGGCCGGGTCGCGCTGGCCGAGTGATTCGGCGGTGAGCCATACCTGCTCGGGCGGGGCGGTCACCTCAGCCTCCACCGGGCCCACCAGGTCGGGGCCTGCACGCAGTAGAGAGTCGTCGAATGCCTCGCCGGGTGTGGCAGTGGGCCAGCCGTCGATGGGGCAGTTCGCCGCCAGCGGACAGCTGGCGCACCATGCCTTCGCCCGGCGTTCCACCTGCCAGCGTGAGAACCCGTAGGCCTCGGCCGTCATCGCGCCCACCGACCATTGCCAGCCGTATCGGTTGGCTGCTCGCGAACCGTCGAGCAGGTGGCGGAACATCCACTCCTCACCGTCGCGCCAGTCGCCACCGGCCCGCACCGACCAGTGCGACGCCAGCCACATGCGGGTCTGGTTCACCAGCCAACCGGTCTGCTCGAGTTCGTCGCTCACCTGCTGCAGGCACGCCATGTTCTCGGGCAGCACCTGTGGCCACGCCGGTGACGCCACCGCAGGTTGCCGGCGCAGCGGTGCGGCGTTGCGGCCGCCAACGCGGGCGTAGAGATGGCGCGTGTACTCCTGCCACCACAGTTCGTCGACGAACTTCTGCCGGTCGGCTGCGGGCGCTCCGGCCACCGCAGCACTCGCCTCAGCGAGGGTGATCAACCCATGGCGGATGTATGGCGACAGTACCGATGCGCCGCGGCTGCGCGCCGGGTGCACCTGGCTGCGCCGCTTGGCGTATCCGGTGATGTCGAGCGTGGCGAGTGCCTCATCGGCTGCGCGTTGCCCACCGCGGCGAGCTGGCCGTGCCGTGACCCCTGGGTCGCACACGAGGTGGCCGAGGTGGTGCTGCACCCACTCGGTGGCATCGTCGAACGTGGGAGTGGGCAGGTGCGGCATTGTTCATGCCTTCGATGCGATGAGTGCCGCCGCGGTTGCGGCCGCCGCCTCGAGGTCGAATCGTTGGCGATGGACCAGCTTCATATCGGTCAACCTAACCGGGCTGGAAGATTTCCCGCCAGAGTTCGCTGATTAGTGCTAAAGGCTGCTAGACCCTTCTCCGCGCTGCAGACGCAGTGCCTCAAACTGTGGAGATACACCATGAACTTGACGTTGAGCGGGGGCCAATTCAACCTCGTGTACAACTCCTTCTCGTTCGTGATCGCCTGCATGGGTGCGACGTTCATCTTCTTCCTGCTCGTCAGGAACCGGGTTGCACCTCGTCACCGCATGGCGATCACCCTCTCGACCCTCGTGGTCGCAATTGCGTTCTATCACTACTTCCGAATTTTCAACTCGTGGTCGGAAGCGTTCAAGTTCGACAGTGGGAAGTACGTCAGCGACGGCCGGCCGTTCAACGAGGGCTATCGCTACGTCGACTGGCTGCTCACCGTTCCGTTGCTGCTCGCCGAACTGGTGATCGCACTCAAGCTGGCCAAGGCTCAAACCCGTAGCCTGCTCGTGCGCCTCATCATCGCTGCGATCGCCATGATTGCGCTCGGCTGGCCTGGTGAGATCTCCGATCCTGACTCGACCGCTCGCGTCGTTTGGGCCGTGGCATCGACCATTCCGTTCCTCTACATCCTGTTCGTGCTGTTCGTCGAGCTCGGCCGATCGCTCGGTAAGCAAAGCCCGGCGGTGCGTAAGCTGCTCGACGGGTTGCGCTACATCATCCTGGCGACCTGGGGCATCTACCCGCTCGCTTACCTCGCTCCGATGGTCATCGACAACGAGTCGACCGCTGAAGTACTTCGCCAGGTCGGCTACGCCGTGGGCGACGTGCTGGCCAAGCCGTTGTTCGGCCTGTTGGTGATGGGCATCGCCCTGGCGAAGTCTCGTGAAGAGGGCTACGCGCCCTTGCTCGAAGAAGATCACGCCGACGCCTAAGCACGTCTGTTTGGCGTTTCATTCTGCCCTGGTTCGGTCCGGACATCAGTTCGTTCCGAGCCAGGGCAGTGCCATATCTCGACCCATCCCTGCACGTGTGAACGAGAATCAGCCGATGAATACATGTCGAGTTGCGGATGCGGCGCCGCCGGGCGGGCCGGCATGACCCCGCCGCCAAAGCCGTGTGTCGCCTGTGGGCGAACCATCACTTGGCGCGCTGCGTGGGCGGCGAACTGGGATGAGGTGCGCTACTGCTCCGACCGGTGCCGTCGCCGCAAGGTGCGCCCGGTCGACACGGCGCTGGAGACCACCATCTTGTCGCTCCTCGGAGCCCGGGCCCGAGGTGCCACCATCTGCCCCAGCGAGGCGGCTCGAGTGGTCGACCCCGAGGGCTGGCGCGAGCTGATGGAACCGGCACGCGCCGCGGCTCGACGGCTGGTGGTGGCGGGGAGCGTGGAGATCACCCAGGGCGGGCGAGTGGTCGACCCATCCACATGCAAAGGCCCGATCCGCATTCGCCGCACGGGTGTGTGATGGCGGCTGCAGGAGGACACATGACCATCCGCTGTTCGAATGCTCCGGCCGCTGGCTCGTCCAAGCCATGGTCATGTACAACCATAGTTTGGACGAGCTCGGGCACACGCTCGCCTAGCGACGTTCGTCAGCCGCGGAGCACCTTTGCCATCGGCTTGCCTTTGGCCAGTTCGTCGACCAACTTGTCGAGGTAGCGGATCTTCTGCATGAGCGGGTCGTCGACTGTCTCCACACGCACACCGCACACCACCCCGGTGATCAACCCGGCATTCGGGTTCAGCTCGGCCTTGGCGAAGAACGTGTCGAACGTGGTGCCCGCATCGAGGTGTTGTTGCAAGACCGCCTCGTCGTACCCGGTGAGCCAGGTGATCACCTCATTCAGTTCGGCCTTGGTACGTCCCTTGCGTTCGAGTTTGTTCACGTAGTGGGGGTACACCGAGGCGACGCTGGTGGTGAAGATCCGACTCATTGCTGCTCAGCGTAGGTGGTGGGCCTGCATCGCCGTCGCTCGGGTCTGCGGGCAAGGCGTGAGGAAGGCTGTCCAAACGACGGTTGTATACAACCAGAACTTGGACACGGTCGGCCATACGCTGTCGTCGAGGAAGACCTCGTGTCACGAAAGGCATCTCATGATCCCCCGCAAGAACGTTGTAGGCACACTCGCACTGCCGCTGCTGTTGATCGGATGTAGCAGCAGCACGTCGTCGAACCCGAGTTCCACGGTTGGGTCCACCACTGCGGCGAGTGTGTCGAGCACGGCCACCGCCAGCACG
>JBAXQV010000257.1:0-3507 GCA_037131575.1 Actinomycetota bacterium | reverse complement strand
ACCCCATCCTCTACATGGGCCCGCTCGGCAGCGCCGCGGTCATCAAGGTCATCACCAACATGCTGGCGTTCATCAACCTGGTGGCCTGTGGTGAGGCACTCATGTTGGCCAAGCGCGGTGGGCTCGACCTGGCCAAGTCGTTCGAGGCCATCAAGGAGAGCTCGGGCAACAGCTTCGTGCACGAGACCGAGAGCCAGGTCATCTTGAACGGCTCGTACAACATCCAATTCACCATGGACCTCGCCTGCAAAGACCTCGGGTTCGCCACCGGGTTCGGCCGTCAGTTCGGTGTGCCGCTCGAGTTGGCCGGGCTGGTGGAGCAGACGTTCATCCGTGCCCGCTCGCAATACGGCGGTGGCGCATGGTCGAGCCAGGTGGTGAAATTGCTGGAAGACGCGCTCGGCACCGACCTGCGGGCGCCCGGTTTCCCGGAGGTGTTGCAGTGACCGATCTGCTCGACGCAACCGCAGTCGACCCCGCCGTCGAGGCCACCACGCGAGTCGATCTCGCCACGGCCTTCCGCTGGGCGGCCAGGCTCAACATGCACGAGGCCTGTGCCAACCATTTCAGTGCCGCCGTTTCGGGCGACGGCAGCCGCTTCCTGCTCAACCCACAGGGCGCGCATTTCTCGCGCATCACGGCCAGCAGCCTGGTGCTGCTCGACGCGCATGCCGCCGGCACCCATGGGCCTGCCAGCAACGTCGACCCCACTGCGTGGTACCTGCACGCCCACCTGCACCAGCATGTGCCCCGGGCCCGAGTGGTACTGCATACGCACATGCCGTACACCACGGCGCTGGCGTGCCTCGCCGACTTCGAGTTCCTCATGCTCGACCAGAACGCCTGCCGCTTCCATGGCCGCATCGCCTACGACCGTGGCTACGCGGGCATGGCCCTCGACGACGATGAAGGCAAGCGTGTCGCCGGCCTGTTGGGCGACGACAAGAGCGTGCTATTCCTCGCCAACCACGGCGTCATGGTGGTGGGTGCCACCGTGGCCGAAGCATTCGATGAGCTGTACTACCTCGAGAAGGCCGCACAGTTGCAGGTGCTCGCGTTGTCGACCGGCCGGCCGCTGGCACTCGTGCCCGATCACATCGCCGCGCACGCCTGCCAGCAGTGGCTCGGGTACACCGATGCACCGCCGATGCACCTGAAGGCGCTGCAAGACATTCTCGACGACGAAGAACCCGGCTACCGGAACTGAGGCCCCTCATGACCACGCTCGACACCACCGTTCCGATCGCCGCGGTCGACCTCGGCCCGCACCTCGTCACCATCACCTGGACCGACGACAGCCTCAGCCGCTTCCATCACATGTGGTTGCGCGACAACAGCCCGCAGGCCATGCACACCACCACCAAGCACCGGGTGGAAGAGACCAGTGAGATCCCCGACGATGTGCACCCGGCCAGTGCCGAACTCATCGATGGCGACCTGGTCATCTTGTGGGCGCACGACGGCCACGAGAGCCGCTACTCGGCCGAATGGCTGCACCGCTTCGACTACTCGCGCGGCGCCCGCATCGAGCGCACCAGCCCCATCCTGTGGGATGCCTCCATCGGCGAACTGGTACCCCAGGCGAGCTACCCCGAGCTGTTGGCCGACCCCGAGGTGCGCCGCCAGTACATGGCCGGTTTCCTCGTCTACGGCGTGGGCATCTTGCACGATGTGCCCACCGAGCCCGGCACGGTGTTGAAGGTTGCCGCGGAGTTCGGCGAAGTGCGCACCACCAGCTGGGGCACCGTGTTCGACGTCCGCTCGATGACCGACGCCAACTCGGTGGCCTACACCAACCTGCGGCTGGTCACGCACACCGACGAGGGCTATCGCAATCCTGCGCCCACCATTCAGCTCCAGCACTTCCTGGTGTCGGAAACCTCGGGCGGTATGGCCACGCTCGTCGATGGCTTCAAGATCGCCGAAGACCTGCGCTCGAACCGGCCCGACTACTTCGAACTGCTGTCGACGGTGTTGGTGCACTATCACTTCGCCGATGCCACTGCCGAGCACGAGAACGTGTCGCCCATCATCCGCCTCGACCCCGATGGCAGCATCAAGCAGATCCAGTACTCGAACCACTCGGCCACACCCTTCCTGGTGCCCTTCGACCAGATGGAGGCGTTCTACGAGGCGTATCGCGCCTTCGGCCGCATGCGCGAGAGCGACGAATACCAGTTGCGCATCAACATGGGTGCCGGCGACATGTACATGGTCGACAACCACCGTGTGCTGCACGGTCGCACGAGTTTCTCGAGCGGCGGCGCCCGGCACTTGCAGAGCTGCTACATCGAGCGCGACGAGTTCGCCAGCCGCCTCACGGTGATGAGCCGCAACAGCTGAGCGGTTGCCGCAGCATGCTGCTGCGGCCGTCAGACCGTCAGGGAACGGGACGACCCTGGAAGTCGCCGATGAGCGACACGGTGACGGTGTCGCCCGGGGCTCGCTCGGCCAGTGCCGCGAGTTTGGTGCGGTAGTACTCGTCGCGCAGGTCGCCCGCCGAGGCCGCGTTGTAGGTGGGGTAGATGGCGCGTCGGTCGAGAGCCGAGGTGTTGGGGCCGCTGCGATGCGGTGTGAGCGAGTGGAACCACAGCGTCTGCCCCGCTCGCACCTCCACCGGCTGCCACATCATGGTGGCCTCCACTGCGGCCGGAATACAGCCCCGCTCGTCGCCCGCGATGAGGGCGTGATGGCACGCGTCGACCACTTCCAGGCAACCGTTGTCGACGAGTGAATCGTCGATGGCCACCATGCACGACACGTGTACGTCGATGAACGGATAGGCCGGCGCGTCTTGATGGGCCGCGTACCCGGCACCACCGGCGAGCTTGTAGTTGATCTTCTCCTTGTAGAGCACGGCGGGCTCGTCGAGCAGCAGCGACGCGGTAGCCACGAACTCGCCCGAGGTGAGCAGTGCGCGCATACCCGCGTGGAAGGGCACGAAGTTCTCGGTGCGGCACAGCTTCGGCCCGTGGTCGGTGAGTTCGCGGTAGTGCAACCACTCGCCCGCATCATCGGGCCATGCGGCGATGTCGTCGACCCAGGTGCGCAGTTGCTCGGCACCGGCAGCATCGAGCGAATCAACCACGACCCACCCGTGGGCGCGGAAATGCTCTGCGGCCGCCGGGTCGCCAGGGCTGAACGTGATGGTTGGCGTGGTCATCGCGACAGTTTGGCGAGCAGGCGCTGCAGCGCGTGGATGTCGGTCTCGGTGACCATCTGCGCGAAGTGCCGCTGCACCCCGCGGCGGTAGATCACGTTGGCATCGCGCCACAGCGAACGGCCCTCACGGGTGAGGCTCACGGTGACGGCGCGGCGGTCGCCAGGTTCGGGTGTGGCTTCACGATCCACGAAGCCCTCGCCCTCCATCCGGTCGAGGCGGCGCGAGAGGCTCGATGGCACCTCGTCGAGTTCGCTGCAGAGTCGGCTCACGCGCATCGCGCCACCGGCGCGCTGCAGTGCCGACATCACCTCGAACCAGGCCAACGGCAGGTCGAACTCTTCCAC
>JBAXQV010000256.1:0-3515 GCA_037131575.1 Actinomycetota bacterium | reverse complement strand
GCCCTGCGCGCCATGTACCGCACCTGCGCGTTCGATGGCTGCGATGTGGCGTTCCATCGCTGCGAAATCCACCACATCATCCCCTGGGAACGCGGTGGCCCAACCGATCTCGACAACCTCATACCCCTCTGCTCCCGCCACCATCACCTCGTGCACGACCTTGCGTGGAAACTGAGGCTCGAACCCGACCGCACACTGGTCATCACCCAACCCGACGGCACCGAATACGCACGAACACGCCCCCACCTCGCCCAACACCAAGGGCCGGGTGCCGACCCGCCACCAGCCGGCCCGCCCGGTACGGGAGCGCCTCCCGATACCGGTGAGCCGCCCGACAGCGGCGACCCGCCCGACACCGGTGAGCCTCCCGACACCGGCGACCCACCCGACACCGGCAGACGAACACCCGCAGCGTGATGCGCGCTGCCCCACGACCATCGAAATCGAAACACCTGATCGGGGTGACGACTCCCCAAGGGGGGAGCCGTGCGCCGGCACCGGCACGCCCGAACCTCGAACGTCCTCACCCAGGTATGCGAACACCCACGTCGTGGCCTCACGACCTCTCGCTCATCGGCCCCGGCATGGCAGGCTCGCTGCGTGATGCATCCGCAGGCCCACCACTGCAACAGCCACGTCGTCGACGCGAGGCCAGGGTCGTGAGCACCGGTGCACTGGTGCTGGTGTGCAGCCACCTCGTGGCCACCGTGGCGATGGTGGGGATCATCTGGTTCGTGCAGGTGGTGCATTACCCGCTGTTCTCGCAGGTTGGCGAGCACCACTTCGTGGCCTACGAATTGACGAACACTCGCCTCACGTCGTTCGTGGTGGGGCCACCGATGGCGGTGGAAGGGGTGAGCGTGCTGGTGCTGCTGGCTGCGCCTCCACGAGGTGTGGGGCTGTGGCTGCCTCTCGTTGGCGCCGCGCTGTTGGCGGTGGTGCACGCCAGCACGGTGTTCCTGCAGGTGCCCGCCCACTCGTTGCTCTCGCGTGCTGCCGACCCGGCGGCGATGCGCCGGCTCGTGCGCACGAATTGGATCCGCACCATCGGATGGTCGGCTCGGGGTGTGGTGGCCGTGGCGGTGCTGGTGGCAGCTATTCGCTGACCGTGCCGGCTTCGAACGCCCCCGGGCTTCGAGTTCGCGGCTCGCGATCGCCACACCCTCGGGCGGACATTGTGGGCCATGGAGTAGCCAAGTGTCGGGACACATGTACTGACGTTGCAGTTTTTCCGCAAGATCGCCGCTGAACGTTGTCCGCCGGGGTTGCGCGACGAACGGTTTCTCACAATGCCGGATCAGACATGTCGACAGCGCTCGTTGCGCAGGGGGCGAAGGATCCGTCGACCGCGCCCGGCAATCGCCGTGCTGTCGCTCTCGTTGATCTGTCTGGTCTCGACCTACCTACCGTTGGTGGCACCTCGCGAGGCGCGGGCCGCAACGCTCGACGTCGGCGCCACGCCGATCAAGTTCGTGTACAGCAGCACCGATCCGCAGACGGGCCTGGCGAATCCCACAGGCAAGAACAGTGGCGACCGGGTGATTTACCGCAACGTCACCTCGGTTGGCGGCCTCTCGGTGGATGCCGTGGTCACCACCTCGCTGTCGGGCACAGGCACCGTCACCTACGACCCCTCGACGGGTGGAGCGACCGGATCGAACCCCATCCCGGGCACGGTGGTGGCGGATGCGTTCCAGGTGAACTTCGGCACGACCGCTGCGTACGGCGCCGGTACGTTCCGCTTCGACTTCTACGAAGCAGGCACGTACACCACCGTCGGCTCCGGCCTGCCGGTGGTGTTACGGAACGTGACGGTCGCCTCCCTCGATCTCGACGGTGGAAACGGCCAACGTCAGTTCACCGACCTCACCAGCTTCCAGACGTACACGATTACATCGTCACCGGCAACGAACCTCGCCGTGAGCCAACCGACACCGGGGCTGGTGAGATTCATCTCGAGCGGCGGCGGCGATCGGTCGAACGTTCCCGAAGACCGTGCTGCCGTGACCTACGACTCGCTCAGCTCGTTCTCGGTGTCGTTCGGCGCCGACATTGTCACGTCGAACAACATGTTCGCCGTGATCTTCCTGCCCGACCCATGGGCGGGGTGTTCGTGCACCACGGTCACTGCCGTCAACCCTGCAAACCGTGCGCCAACGTCCACCGACGACAGCCGCAACGTGGTGGCGTCGGTGCCTGCGGCCCTCGAGGTGGCCGACTTCGGCACGTTCGCCGATGCCGACAGCAACCCGTTCAACGCCGTGCGAGTGGTCACCCTGCCGGCGGCGGGAACCCTCGAGCGGTTCGTAGGTGGCGCATGGCAGGCGGTCGTGGCCGGCGAACTCATCCCGACTGCGCAGATCGACACGGGAATGGTGCGCTACACGACCACCGCTGCGTCATCGTTCACATTCCGTGTGAACGATGTGCTGGTCGACAGCACCGCTGCGTACACGTTGTCGTTTGCTGTGTCGTCGCAGAACCAGACCATCAGTTTCGCGAGTCCTGGAGCGAAGGCGCCGGGCATCACGTTCGCTTCGGGTGCCACCGCGTCGTCGGGGCTCGCGGTCACGCTCACATCGCTGACGCCGGGTATCTGCACCGTCAGCGGGCTGTCGATCACCACCGTTGCCACGGGGTCGTGCAGCATCGACGCGAACCAGGCGGGCGATGCCACGTATGGTGCCGCTGCGCCGGTGAGCCAGACCTTCTCGGTGTCGACCAAGACGTCGCAGACGATCACCTTCCCCGACCCCGGCTCACAGACCTACAGCGGGTCGTCGTTCGGTCTGGCCAGCAATGCCACGGCGAGTTCGGGCTTGACGGTGTCGCTTGCGTCGCTCACCGTCGACACCTGCACCGTCAGCGGGTTGTCGATCACGGTCATCGCCACCGGCTCGTGCAACGTGCGCGCCAGCCAGGCCGGTAACGCCACCTACGCCGCTGCCTCGCCGGTGGAGCAGACGTTCCTCGTGAACAGCCCCGCCCCGCCCACGACCACGACGACTACGACAACCACGACGACTACGACGACCACGACGACGGTTGCGCCGACCACGACGACGGTTGCGCTGGCGACCACGGTGGCGCCGACCACGACCACGGCTCCGACGACTACGACGACGGTTGCGCCAACGACGACTACCACCACCGAGTTGCCGACAACCACGACCACGACTGTTCCGAAGCCGAGCGCTGTGATCAAAACAATCAACGTCGGCGTCAAGCCGTGGGGTGTGGCGTCGGACGGGACCAGCATATGGGTCACGAACAGCAGCGACGGGACGGTGTCGAAGATCAATCCGGTCACGAACACGGTGATTGCCACCATCGCCGTCGGCGGGGCTCCGATTGGTGTGGCCTCGGACGGCACCAACATCTGGGTCTCCCTAATAACCACGGGTAGGCTAGTGAAGGTCAATCCGGTCACGAACACGGTGATCGCCAACATCTCCGTCTGCTGCAGTCCTAATGGTGTGGCCTCGGACGGCACCAATATATGGGTAGCAGATAAC
>JBAXQV010000255.1:0-3525 GCA_037131575.1 Actinomycetota bacterium | reverse complement strand
GCACCAACGGGCAACACGCGTTCTACCAATTGCTCCACCAGGGCACCCGGCTGGTACCGATCGACTTCATCGGCTTCGCCCGGCCCAACCACCCACTGGTGGCCCAGCACGACTTGCTCATGGCCAACCTGTTCGCGCAGGGTGAGGCGCTGGCGTTCGGGAAAACCCTCGAGGAAGTGCGCGCCGAAGGCATCGCCGAACATCAACAGGCGCACCGGGTGTTCCCAGGCAACCGGCCGAGCACCACCATCGTGGCCGAGCAACTCACCCCGTCGGTGTTGGGGCAGCTCATCGCCCTGTACGAGCACATCGTGTTCGTGCAGGGCTGCGTATGGGGTATCAACAGCTTCGATCAGTGGGGCGTGGAACTGGGCAAGGCACTGGCCAACCGCATCACTCCCGAACTCACCGCCACCGAGGCTCCCACCCACGATGCATCAACGTCGGCCCTGATCACCTGGTACCGCGCCCACCGCCCCTAACCCATCCGAGTCAGGGGCGGGCATCCGAGTCGCCACGAGACATGCGAGTGTTTCGGCGCACCCTGGTGTGCCGAAACGACTCGGGTGGTGCTTGAGCGACTCGGATGAGCCCGCTGGACTCGGATGGGTTAGCGGGCGACGACCATGCGGGTGGCGCTCCACGTGGCGGCCATCGACGCCCCGCTGGTTTGCCCGGCGTCGACCACGATGGTCTGGCCGGTGACGTAGCTGCCCGCATCGCTCATGAAGTACAGCACTGCTTCGGCGATGTCGTTGGGGTGACCGGCGCGGCCCAATGGCGACTGCTTGGCGATGCGCTCGGTGGTGCGCTCGAGATCGTCGGGGTTGCCCGTGGTGACGTGTGCCGTCATCGCCGTGGGGATACTGCCCGGCGCCACGGCGTTCACGCGAATGCGGTGCTGGGCGAGTTCGGACGCGGCCGATCGGGCGAGGCCGATGACACCCGACTTGGCAACTGTGTACGCGTGGGGCCCGAGGCCACCCTGCACACCGGCCACCGACGACGTGACCACGATGGCCCCACCGTTGCCGGCGGCCTGCATGGCCCGCGCCGCATGCTTCACGGTCACGAACACGCCACGAACGAGGACTGCCATGGTGCGGTCGAAGTCGTCCATGGGGGTCTCGCTGATGGGACCCACCACACCGACGATGCCAGCATTGGCGAAGGCGCCGTCGAGGCGACCCCACTTCGCCACGGCAGCATCGACTGCGGCGGCAACATCGGCCTCGACGGTTACATCGCAGCGCACGAAGATGGCGGAGTCGCCGAGCGAGTCGGCCACCGCCTTGCCGCGCTCTTCGCCGTAGTCGGCCACGACCACCTTGCCTCCCTCAGCGACGAGCAGGCGAGCGGTGGCCTCCCCGAGCCCGCTGGCGCCTCCGGTGATGACTGCAACTTTTCCTTCGAAGCGTGTTCCCATGATCGCGACCATACGACGACGGCCTGGTACGCGGCGAAGCGCACGCAGCGGGTTGAGGCATTGACCTGCCGGTGGTGTCTCGGGTCGTTCCCTGCTTGACGGATAGGCGAGACTGAAGAGATGAGTACCGACACCAACGCGGGCGCCGATGGCGCTGTTTCGCTGGAACACTTCAACCCGTTCAGTGAGGCGGTGCAGCAGTGCCCGCACATGTACTACCGCGCCATGCAAGAGCAGGCTCCGGTGTTCCATGTGGAAGGCACCGACCTCTACCTCGTGACCCCGCACTCGATGGTCACCCCCATCTTGCGCGATACGCAGAAGTACAGCAGTCGGTTCGGCAGTGCAGGCGAGCCGGCCAAGGGTGATGTGGTCGAGCGCATCAGGGAGGTGCTGGCCACGGGCTGGCCACAGGTGCAAACGATGCTCACCATCGACCCGCCCTACCAGACCCGCTATCGCGGCACTGTTGCCCCCTACTTCGGCCCGAAGCGCATGGCCGAACTGCGCGCCCCCATCGAGGCCATCGTGACGCGGCTCATCGACAACCTGCCGAGCGGCGTGTTCGATGCCGTACCAGCGTTTGCCGTCCCGCTGCCCATCGAAGCGATCGCCCATGTGCTCAACGTGCCCACCGACCGGCTGGCCGACTTCAAGCGCTGGAGCGACGACTCGATCGCCAACATCGGCACGACCATCACCGACGACCGGCGCGTCGACGCCTACCGCGGCATCGTCGAGTTCCAGCACTACTTCGCCGAACAACTCGAACGCCGTCGCAACGAACCCATCGGCGACCTGATGAGCGACCTCGTGCAGGCTCAGATCGACACCGACCCCGCAGCCGATGGCACCCCGGGCGTGAAGCGTCCGCTCGAAATGGCGGAGATGCTGTCGATCGTGCAGCAACTGCTCGTCGCCGGCAATGAGACCACCACCAAGTCGATCACCGAAGGCATCCGCCTGTTGGCCGAGAACCCGGCCGTGTTCGCCAAGCTGCAGGCCGACCCCGAGGGGTACGCGCCGCTGGTGACCGAAGAGGTACTGCGCCTCACCACCCCCACCCAGGGCATGTTCCGCGTGGTCACCGAAGACACCGAGCTCGGCGGTGTGAGCATTCCCAAGGGCTCGCGCCTCGTGGTGATGTATTCGGCGGCCAACCGCGATCGTTCCGTGTGGGGCGACGACCCCGATCGGTTCGACCCCGACCGCACCAACCTGAAGGAGCACTTGGCCTTTGGGAAGGGCATCCATTTCTGCCTCGGCGCGCCGCTGTCGCGGGTGGAGATGCAGGTGGCCTTCGAGCAGATCGGCCGCCGAGTGGAAAAGATCGAACTCGCCGACAGCAACGACTTCCGCTACCACCCCAGCTTCGTGCTGCGCGGTTTGGTGCGCCTCGATGTGGTCATCACGAAGAAAGAGCCTGCCGCGAGCCTCTAGTCTCCAAGCATGGTTCCCACGACGGAACGAGTGACCAACCTGCTTGCGCTGTTGCTCGAGCGGGCAGGGAAACTCACCCAAGATCAGATCGTTCACGAACTCGCGGGCCAGTACCCCGAAGGTGGTGCTGCGCAACGAGGTGCGTTCGAACGCGACAAGGCTGTCTTGCGCGAGATCGGCGTACCGATCGAAACCGAAGTGCTCGGCGGCGACCGGGCTGGTGAAACCGCGTACTGGGTCGACCGCCACAAGTACGAATTGCGGGGGCTGCAACTCGACGACGACGAACGCCAGGCACTGCAGATGGCAGTGGCCACCATCCGGTCCGATTTCGGGCAACGAGCCATCTGGAAACTCGGAGGCGCAGTGGTGCCGACGAGCATCGTGGTGGCCAATCTGCCCCAGGCAGATGCATTGTCGACACTGCGTACGGCCAGCGCCGACCGCAACTCGGTGGCGTTCGACTACCGCGACAAACCCCGCACGGTCGATCCATACGCGCTGATGCTGCGGGGTGGGTTCTGGTACCTCATCGGCCACGAACACGAACAGAACGAAACGCGTACCTACCGTGTCGACCGGATCGATGGCACGGTGACCGTCCAGTCGGGTAGCGGGTTCGAGCGGCCGGAAGGATTCGACCCACGCCGTGAGTTTCC
>JBAXQV010000254.1:0-3539 GCA_037131575.1 Actinomycetota bacterium | reverse complement strand
GGTAACTCGACTCGAGTTCGTGCCGCAGGAACTCGTCGAAGCGAATGGGCGGGAACTGCGCGGGCCGGTCCGCAGCGATGCAGCACGCGAGCGGTTCGATGACGGTGGCAACATTGGGGTCGTAGAAGAACGGCACCGAGTATCGCTCACGGCCCGACCGGTTGATCACTCGGTGCGGTGTGGCCAGGAGGCGGCCATTGCTCCACCGGTGCAACATGGTGCCCACGTTCACCACGAACGATCCGGGCATGGGTGGCGCGTCGACCCAGCGCTCGTCGGGGGTCTGCACCTGAAGGCCCCCGTTGGCATCTTGCGCGAGCAGCGTGATGCAGCCGAAGTCGATGTGCGGAGCAGAGCCGTAGAGGTCGTCGGGCGCATTGGCCGGCCGGGGCGGATAATGCAGTAACCGCAACCACGTGGTGGGTGGATCGAATGAGCCGGCGATCGCCCCGTCGGTATCGCCAAGGGCACTGGCGAGCGCCGTCACCACATGCTGTGCGAGTGCGCTCATGGCATCGTGATAGCGCTCGAGCACGCCCCTGAATTCAGCCAAGTCGTCGGGCCACTGATTGGGCCCAGCCAGGTACGCGCCGGCCAACACTTCGGGGTCGTCGGGGCCGGCCTCGCGCATCATCATGAACGATTCGCTCTGATTGGGTTTGGTGACCGTGGCCAGCGTCGACGTGACATCGGTGGATGCGCCCATCGGGATGAAGCCACGGTGTACGCCATTCAACTCGACACCCATCTTCACCGAGTGAGGCAGGGCGTGGAACCGCCGCGACTGTTCGAACACGGCATCGACCAACTCGGCATCAATCCCGTGCCCGACCACGTAGGCGAACCCCACCGTGCTGTATGCGTGCAGCAGCTGTTCCTCGAGGCGTTCGGGGTTGACCGTCGACGAGCCATCGGCGCGACGTTCGAGGTCGATGACCGGGATGCGATCGAACACCGCAGTCACCCTGCGGTGTAGCGCTGGAACACGTTGCGGGTCACCTGCGCCACCGCAGGGTCGCCAGCCAGGCCGTACACCCAATCGGTGGAACCGATGGTGACCACCTCGCCGCTGCTCGCGCCGAACGGTCGGCATACCAACATCACCGCATTGCCGTGGCGCACCCGGTTCATCGAATCGTCGTCGACCCGACCGTGCAGTCGTTCGGCGATGAATTCGAGATCGCCCTGATCGTCGAGTGCCGCGATCGATTTGGGATATTCACCCATCGCCAGATTCGACGACGGTGTGAACGCAACGATCTCCGCATCCGCCGGCGTCCCATCCACCCCGGTCGCCACGGGCAGGCCGTACTCGTCGAACGTCAGCTTGCACCCGACGGTTTCGTAGCCCACCACACCCTGGTCGCGGCCGAGTTGGTCGCCGTACGTGAGACCCGTACCGGCGAACAACCAGTGCCGATCGCGGTACACGGTGAACGCGCCCGAACCTCGCGGCATGGCCCCACCGAACCGGCTGTACAACCCACCCGCCGAGCCGGCGCCGAGCACCGTGTTCTCGGGCTTGCCCACCACCGGATCGCACCACATACCGCTCATCGAACCCTGCTCGGGCGTGCCCATCACCGGGTCGGTGCGGTGCGCCGAATACTTGTGGCAGAGCATGTGGTTGCCGCCGTCGACGAGGCGCACCTGCCAGAACATGGTGTTCCCCGAGAAGCTCGCATAGTTACCACCACCCGCAATGTGGCGCTCGATGGTGGCCCGCTGCTCGGCCGACCAATACTCGTCGTGGCCAGCACCGATGACGAGCGGGTAGCCCTCGACCACCTCGGGGTGCTCGGCGAGGTCGGCCGAGATGGCCATGTCGAACTCGAAACCATTGCGTTCGGCCCACTCGACGAAGCGGCGCTCGTAGGTGAACCAACCGGCCGAGCTCATGTAGCCCGGGTACCCGAGCGCGTAGCGATACTGCTGGTAGGTGTCGCCATCGACATCGGGTTGCTCACCGAACCCCACCGGGGGTGCCTTGCGATCGTCGCGTTCGGTGGACGGCCGAAGAATCATCCCTCGCCCGAATGGCCGCCGGAACGACACCTGCTTGCCGCCCGTGTACAGGCTGCGCCCGCCCCAGTTGTTGTAGGCGTTGTACGTGTTGGTGGCGATGACCAGCAATGCACGTGCCCGCTGCGCTCCGGCGCGCACCACGAACGCGGCGTACCCGACGGCGCGTTCGGGCGGGGCACCGTGGGCGGTGAGCGTGACCATGTAGAACCCACTACGCCACGAGGCGGCGATGGGCACGTTCAACGAGGCCGGCCATCCGCACCCGTTCGCGTCGGCATCGGCCGGAGTGGGCGGCACCGTACCGGTCACCTCGGTGGCCGACCACACCTGCTCGAGCGTTGCCCCCCAGCGATGGATGGCAACGTCGTAGCGGTCGGTGGTGCACCGCACGTGCAGTGTCATCGTGTCGCCCTGGGTGTAGCTCAGCGCTCCGCAGTAGCCCTCGACGGCGTCGTAGTGGGTGATGTCGTCGGCCATGGAGGTGCACGGTAGCCACCCGCTCGCCAGTCGGCAGCACGCACCGCACGGCGATCACCCTTGCGGGGTGATCCACCGAGGGCCGATACCGTGTCAAGTAAGGTATTGAGAGTTGGGTACATCCGTGCCCGTCCGCACACCTGTAGGAGTTACCTCATGCTCGCGATGTCAACGTTCGGCAATCTCGTTTGGTCGATCATCATCTGCTTCTTCTTCATCAGCTACCTCATGCTGTTCTTCAACGTGGTCGGCGACCTGTTCCGCGACCACGAACTCGGCGGTGGCGCCAAGGCCCTGTGGGTCATCCTGTTGCTGGTCTTCCCCTTCATCTCGCTGTTGGTGTATCTCATCATCCGTGGCAACGGCATGGCACAGCGCGCTATGAAGCAGCAGAGCGATGCCCAGGCAGCCATGGATGACTACATCCGCAAGACCGCAGGTGGCAGCGCCGCCAGCGAGCTCGCCAGCGCCAAGCAACTGCTCGACTCGGGCACCATCAACCAGGCCGAGTTCGACAAGCTCAAGGCCTCGCTCCTCGGCTGAGCAACCCATCGTTTCTGCGAAGGGCCGCACCGCACGGTGCGGCCCTTCGTCGTTTTCCGGTGCCGACGCGCACCTCTTCACCGAAACCACCCGGCCGTTGTACGGTGCATCGAGCCGATTGCCGCGAACCTGGGGGCTACTGCGATGCCTGTCGACGACATCAACTTCTTGAACCCTGCAACCTCCGATTGCCCGTACGACGCGTACGCCGCGCTGCGCGAGGAAGCACCGGTGTGGCGCGACCCCGTGACGAAGATGTTCGTGATCACTCGCTACGACGACGTGCGCACCGTGTTGCTCGACACCGAGCGGTTCACCAGCGCTCGTCACCGCGGCCGTGTCGACCCTCGCTCAGCCATGTTGCGGCAGATGTACCAGGAGAAGGGATGGGTGCCTGCGCCCACTCTGGCCGGCCGCGACGACCCCGAGCATCGCGAGATGCGGGGCCTGTTCAACCACGCCTTCCGCCCGGGCAAGATCAAGGAACTCGAACC
>JBAXQV010000253.1:0-3559 GCA_037131575.1 Actinomycetota bacterium | reverse complement strand
CCCGCAAAGCGGGCGTTGCTGTGGGCGATACAGGGCTCGAACCTGTGACCTCTACGGTGTGAACGTAGCGCTCTAGCCGACTGAGCTAATCGCCCGGCTAGGGAGACAGAGGTTAGCAGCGCCCCGGCCGCTCCACTACTGCCGCGATGAGCGCACCCTCGGCACTACTGCAACAACGCGCAGGCCTGGTTGAACATGGCCGGTACCGACAGCGCAATCCGTTCCCATTCGGGGTCGGGGCGTTTGCCGGTGCGGTGGAGCATGACGTTGAGGCCGCTGATGACGCCGAAGCGATACCCCGACAGCGCTCGGTAGAACGCCACATCGTCCAGGCTCACTGGTTCGCCGAGGGCGTCGGCGTACCAGGCGACGATCTGTTCGAACGGCGGCACACCGTCCACGCCAGAACGGTCGGCCCAACTGTCGGGGTCGTTCATGAACAGCAGCCAGCCGATGTCGAGCAGTTGGGCACCGATACCGCTGATCTCCCAGTCGACGATGGCCACCACCGATGCACCGTCGAACAGGATGTTGCCGGTTTGGAAGTCGCCGTGGAACACACCCACCCTCGGGTGTTGGGGCACGTTGGTGAGCAAGAGGTCGCGGGCGCGCTCGCCCATCGCCACCCACTCGGGCTCGGCGGCTTTGGCCAGGATGGGCGTCCAGAACTCGATCTCATCGCGCAGCAGGCGCGGTTCTTGCCACCCGGCAAGCGCATCGGCATGGTCGACGCGATGCACTTGGGCGAGCGCCTCCACAGCGGCTCGGAAGAGTTGGGCGGTATCGACATCGGCGAACACAGCCGCCGGCTCACGCACCACGAACGTCTCACCGGGCAAGAAGCGCACCATGAAGAACGGCACGCCGAACCACTGCTCGTCGTCGTCGAACCACACCACCGGCGCCACGGGAACGCCCTGTGCCGCCAGGGCGCGCAGTAAGGGCACCTGGCGCAGCACGTCGGTGTTCCCGGCACGGCGCACACCTTTGGGCGGCATCCGCATCACCAATCGGTCGAGCACCCCGGTGTTGTCGGCAACGTCGAACCCGAAGCTCAACCCGGCATGGCCGGGCATCGGCCGCAAGGCTCGCACCATCACGCCCTCGTGATAATGAGCCGCCGCCCACTGGTCGAGTTGAGCCTGCAGTGCCTCGACGTCGACCGCAGCCATTCAGGCCCCCTTGCGCTCGACACAGGCGGTGCCCATGCCCTGGTGATCGCGGTACGCCTCAGTGCCGTTGGGGCACACCTGGTCGATGGGAATCAACACGCGCACCGTGGCATCGTAGGCCCCGGTGCAGGCCACCTCGGTCGCCTCGAGCGTGAGGCTGAGCGTGACGCAATCACCAGGCCGTAACACGTTGTCGGGGCCGGGCGTGGGTGTTGGCGAGATGAACAGGCGGCCGATCACCAGCAGCGCGATACCTCCGATGGTCATGGCCACCATGAACCGCCACGGCACCTTGGCGGGGCCGTACACGGGCGTTGGCACCGCATCGACCCGATCGTTGGCCACGGTGGACGAGTTACCCGTGTGCCCACCACCCACGGTGTCGCCAGTGTGCCCACGTCGGGCCTCGTCGTACGCCTTGCGCCGTGTGTTGTCTCCGAGCACTCGCCATGCTTCGTTCACCGCCGCCATGCGCTCGGCCGAGCCCGCACCGTGCCGATCGGGGTGCGCCGCCCGAGCCGCGCGCCGATAGGCATCGCGGATCTCGTTCGGCTGGGCCGAGGGGCCCACCCCCAGCACCTCATAATGGTTCACGGGTCAGTAACCCAGGTCGGTGTACACCGGGCCGATCAACTCGTCGCCGTCGGCGAAACGGCGCACGTTGGCCGTGATGCGCTCGCTCAGCAACGGCACCGCCATCTCAGGCGTGTTGCCCACATGCGGGGTGATGATGCAGTTCTCGAGCGACCACAGCGGGTGCCCCACCGGCAACGGCTCGGGGTCGGTGACGTCGAGCGCGGCGCCACCGATGATGCCGTTCTGGAGTGCCCACACGAGATCGTCGGTGACGACGTGTCGCCCGCGGGCCACGTTCACGATCCAGGCGTGGGGTTCCATCATCTCGAACTCGTTGCGCGACAGCATGCCCTCGGTGTCGTCGGTGAGCGCCAGTGCCAACACCACGAGATCGGCACCTACCAACGCATCGATGTACCGGTCGGCCTCCACCACTTCATCGGCGCCCTCCATCGACAGCGCCCGATTGCGTACCACGGTGATGCGACAATCGAACGGGGCGAGCAGGGGGATGAGCGCCTCGGTGATGCCGCCGCCGCCAAGGATGGTGACGTTGGCGCCGTGGAGGTTCGCACCACGCGGGCCGCCCCACGTCTTGGCCCGTGCGTAGGTGCCCAGCCCACGCATACCGGCCAAGGCCAGCGCCAGGGCCAACTCGGCCACCGGTTGGGCGTACACGCCCTTCCCGCAGGTCCACAGTCGGTCGTCGTCGACGAGGTCGATGAAGTTCTCGATACCGGCGAAGGGCAGTTGGATCCAGCTCAGATGCTCGGCACCGTCGAGCACATCCTTCAGGGCATCGGGGTTGCGCGCCGCAGCCCACACCAACCCTTCGGCTTCATCGACAGGCACCACTTGGCCGCCACCGGCCACGATCGCTTCGGCCATCCACGACGGTGCGCCCTCCGGTGCCAGTGCGATTCGGGGCGGGCCCTCGTTCGGCTGGCGGGTGGGTGCGTCGTGGGAGTTCGTACTTGGAGGCATTGGTAGGGAGATTAGTGCAGCGGCGCGTGCGCCATGTGTGGCAATACGAGGTCGGCGAATCGACGCGCCTCGTCGAGGTGTGGGTACCCCGAGAGGATGAACGCATCGATACCCAGTTGGCGATAGCGCTGCAGGGTGTCGAGCACCTGCTGTGGGTCGCCCACGATGGCCGCCCCGCACCCACTGCGGGCCCGCCCGATACCGGTCCAGAGATGCTGTTCGATGTAGCCGTCGGTATCGGCCCCCTCGCGGAGTTCGGCCTGGCGCCGCACCCCCACCGACCCGCTGTCGAGCGAACGAGCCCTGATGCGTGCGCCTTCCTCATCGTCGAGCGCGCTCACCAGATGCGCTGCGGCGGCGCGTGCTTCGGGCTCGGTGTTGCGCACCACCACATGCACCCGGAAACCGAACCGAAGTGTGCGGCCGTACCGGGTTGCACGGGCGCGCATATCGGCGATGAGGTCGCCCACAGCGGCCACGGTGTCGGGCCACATCAGGTACACATCGGCCTGTTGGGCTGCCACCTCGCGGGCCTCTTCGCTGAGGCCACCGAAGTACAGCGGTGGGCAGCGACGTGCCACCGTGCTCACCCGCGGCGGGTCGAGGTGAAGGTCGATGAAATCGCCCTCCAGGTCGAGCCGTTCGCCGCTCAGCAACGTGCGCAGCGCCTGCATCGTTTCAAGGGTGCGCTGATAGCGCGGACCGCTGGCGAGTGTTTCGCCGGGAAGGTCGGAGGAGATGATGTTCACCGTGAGCCGACCCCCGAGCATCTCGTCGAGCGTGGTCAGTTGCCGGGCCAGCTGCGCCACATGGAGTTCGCCGCAGCG
>JBAXQV010000252.1:0-3594 GCA_037131575.1 Actinomycetota bacterium | reverse complement strand
GCGGCGATCGAGCAGCATGGCGTCGCCGAAGCTCAGGAACCGGTACTGCTCGGCGATGGCCGTGTCGTACAGGGTGCGCCACCGCGGGCCGATGAACGCGTCGATCATCAGCAGCAGCGTGGTGCGCGGCAGGTGGAAGTTGGTCATGAGATCATCGACAATCTTCCAGTCGTACGGGCGGTGGATGAACAGGCGGGTTCGGCCTTCGAGTTCGCCGAACGTGGCCGCACTTTCGAGCGCACGCACACTCGTGGTTCCCACCGCCACCACCCGACGTGCATCGGCGCACTGCTCGAGCACTCCGGGCGGCACCCGGTAGCGCTCGCTGTGGATGGCGTGGTTGCGAGGGTCGTGCTCGCTCACCGGCTTGAAGGTGTCGAGGCCCACCACCAACTCCACCCGAGCCGTGCGCACCCCCAGCGCGTCGAGCCGGGCCAGCAGTTCGGGCGTGAAGTGCAACCCAGCCGTGGGCGCAGCAGCCGATGCCGGTGCCGCCGAATACACAGTCTGATAACGCTCTTGCTCGTCGAGACGTTCGGTGATGTAGGGCGGTAGCGGCATCTCGCCATACCGGCCGAGCAGGTCGAGCGGGTCGCCTTCGCCCACGATGGTCACCTCCATCGTGTCGCCCGCCAACGTGCGCTTGCCGATCTCCACCAGCTCGGTGGCGCCACCGGCCACGAGGCGTTCGCCCGGCTTCAATTTGCGAGCCGGCCGCACCATGGCTTCCCAGTGTCGCCGCTCGGCATCGAGCGGTTCGAGTAACAACACCTCGGCGGCACCACCGCTGTGGCGGGCAAGCCGCAAGCGGGCAGGGATGACCCTCGAGTCGTTCACCACCAGCAGGTCACCGTCGCCGAGGTACTCGCCGAGGTCGCGAACGTGGCGATGCTCGGGCGCGGCGCTCCCCCGGTCGACCAACAGTCGCGCCGCATCTCGGGGTTCGATGGGCGTTTGCGCTATCCGTTCGGGCGGCAGGTGATAGTCGAACTCGTCGAGATGCATGACGCATCCAGGCTACGCAGCCATGTGGCACGATGGGCCGATGCGTACTGAGATGGTGCCCTGCGGCGATGCGGGCGAGATGTCGTTGTTCGTGTGGGAACCCGCAGGTGCCCCGGTGGGGTCGGTGCTGTTGATCCAAGAGATCTTCGGGGTGGGCCCGTACATCCGTGCGGTGGCCGAACGGTTGGCCGATGCGGGTTATGTGGTCGGCGCCCCCGATGTGTTCTGGCGGTTCGCCCCCAACTGGGCCAGCGACCACACCGTCGAGGGCCTCACCGCTTCGCTCGGCCAGGTGCAGAACCTCGACTTCCCCCAGGCCTTGGGCGACTGCACCGCCGCACTTGCCCATCTCGCCGGCATCGACGGTGTCGACCGCGCACCCGCAGTGATGGGCTTCTGCCTCGGCGGCACGGTGGCGTGGGGTGTAGCTGCACTCGGCGAACCGTCGTGCTGCGTGAGCTACTACGGCTCTGGCGTACCGTCGATGCTCGACATGATGAGCCAGGTGCACTGCCCCACCCTGTTCCACTTCGGCAATGCCGATGGCTACATCCCCAACGAAGGCGTCGACCAAGTGGCTGCCGCCATCGCCGGGCACCCGGGTTTCGTGGTGAACGTCGAGAACGCAGGGCACGCATTCGACAACCACGAGAGCGAGATGTTCTGGAACGAAGCCGCGGCCAAGGCAGCATGGGCCAAGACGATGGCCTTCCTCGAGGCGGCTCGCGCCGCAGGCTGAATTGTCGGACGGCGTCGTCAGTCGAACAGGCTCGGCCCGGCACCCGGCGCAGGCGGGGTGAGGCCGATGTGCTCCCACGCAGCGGGCATGGCGATACGGCCCCGCGGTGTGCGCGCGACGAGGCCCTGCTGAATGAGGAACGGCTCGTACATGTCTTCCACGGTTTCGGGCTGTTCACCCACGCTGATGGCCACCGTACTGAGGCCCACCGGGCCGCCACCGAACTGCTGGCAGATGGCGGTGAGAATGGCGCGGTCGACCTTGTCGAGGCCTCGGCCATCGACACCGAACACACGCAACCCGTCGCGGGCCGTGGCATGGGTGATGGTGCCGTCGCCGCGCACCTCGGCGTAGTCGCGCACACGACGTAGCAGGCGGTTGGCGATACGCGGGGTGCCACGTGACCGGCGGGCGATTTCCCACGCGCCCTCGTCGTCGATGGTGACATCGAGAATGCCAGCGGCGCGGGTGACGATGGCCTGCAGTTCGTCATCGGCGTAGTAGTCGAGGCGAGCCACCAGCCCGAACCGGTCGCGCAACGGGCCGGTGATCATGCCGGTGCGGGTGGTGGCACCGATGAGCGTGAACCGCGGCAGGGTGAGCCGAATGGACGAAGCCGCCGGGCCCTTGCCCACCACGATGTCGATCTGGAAGTCCTCCATGGCCGGGTAGAGGATCTCCTCGACGGCACGCGAGAGGCGGTGGATTTCGTCGATGAACAGCACGTCGCCCTCTTCGAGCTTGGTGAGAATGGCGGCCAGGTCGCCGGCACGTTCGAGCGCCGGGCCCGACGTGACCAACAACTGCACCCCCATCTCGGCGGCCACGATGCCGGCCATCGAGGTCTTGCCCAACCCCGGGGGGCCGGCGAGCAGAAGGTGGTCGACCGCCTGCTGGCGGCGGCGGGCAGCCTCGAGCACGATGGCAAGGTGTTCTTTCAACTCACGCTGGCCGACGAATTCGTCGAGCCGCCGTGGCCGCAGGCTGACATCGTCGACACGATCGACTTCGATGGGTGCCGCAGGGTCGAGGAATTCGTCACGCACGCTTGGCTCCCAACAGTTTCAGCGCGTCGCGCAACATGACGCCGGCATCGTCGCTGGCGGGAAGCTCGCGCAGCACATCACGTGCTTCATCGGGGCCGTAACCGAGGCCGATGAGCGCTTCACGCACACTCGACACCACGCCCATGCCCTGGCCTGCGCCACCTGCCGGGGTGAGCGCATCGAGCATGGGGAGATCGAGCCGGTTGCGCAGTTCCACCAGCAATCGCTCAGCGGTCTTCTTCCCCACCCCGGGCACCAGGGTGAGCGCGCCAAGGTCGCTGGTGGCCACGATGTCGACCAGTGCCGCCGGCGCGTGAGTGCCGAGAATGGCCATGGCGAGCGACGGCCCGATGCCGTGGGTGGCGATGAGCACCTCGAACGTGGCTCGTTCGTCGCGCTGACGGAAGCCGAAGAGGGTTTGCGCATCTTCGCGGATGTGATGGTGCACGTAGAGGAATGCCGGTGACGACGGCTCGAGTTCGGCCAGGGTGCGGGGCGTGACCGACACGAGGTAGCCAACGCCGCCCACTTCCACCAGCACCGAACCGTCGTTGGTGCGTTCGAGCACCACACCGCGCAGCGACCCGATCATCGCACCACCCCCGCCTGCTGACGAGCGATGCGTTCGGCCACCCGGTCGGCCATGGGGGCCATGGCGAGATGGCACAGTGCCAACGCGGCGGCATCGGCGGCATCGGGGGGTTCAGGCACCGTGGCCAGGCCCAACCGAGCCTGCACCATCTTCTGCACCTGTTCCTTCCCGGCGCCACCCCAACCGGCCACGGCACTCTTCACCTGATTGGG
>JBAXQV010000251.1:0-3599 GCA_037131575.1 Actinomycetota bacterium | reverse complement strand
TGACTACATCACGCTTGAACTCAGAAGGAAACTTCCCCGGCATGGCATCCATCCTTGCGTAGGGCAACACCCCACAAATGAAATATTGACCAAACCCGCCGCAGAACCGAGCGGCAGTTCCGGGCGGACGGTTGCTGCTTCAATCGTTGCAGGCGGTCTTCCGGAAGACGTCCTCGGTGCTCCGCGTAAGCTTGCCCATGTGCGTGTATAGGACCTCTCCTGGCGTGAGACCGACAAGGTCCGACAGATGAAACGTGACGTGTTCAGCCGACCAGCTGCTGTCGGTGGTCCATCCGTACAAGGCGTACTCATGATCACCGCGAGGGGAGGAATAGGGTTTGCTGGCCTGCCACCCATCGGCCGGAGCTGCGAGCGACCAGGACACGAAGCTTGTGACCGGCCCCGGGGCGGTCCACGACCCCTTGTCTTTACCGTTGAACCCACCGGTGTCATAGAAGGTTGCGCCGTCTACGTGGTGATTGCACATTTGGAAGTAGCCGACGAGGTTTCCCGCCCCGTCAACTCCGACCCCGGCGAAACCAGCGACCTCCACGGTGCAGCCTGACACCAGGAAGAGTTGGGCCAGGGAGACACACACCACTGCTAAGCGCCGAAGACCAGTACGTACCCCCACAGCGATAACTCTGCCCGACCATGAGCAACGTGTCCATTGCCGAGCGGCAGCTATGGACCGGGCTGTTCCCGAAGGGCAGTGAGAATGGCCTCGACGGCATCGTCGGCTGAACTACGTGTGCCCGTCCATCTCGACCAGTTCGACTTACCCAGCGCCGTCGTTCGTAGTGAGGTGCCATCCTTCAGAATGATGGCGAGTCCGTAGTAGCCGGCCGCGACATCGCTGGTGTCCACCCACGGTACGAGCGGCGTGTCGAAGTAGTGGAACATGCGCACCCCGACGTCGGACAACTCCACACGCATTCGGGTTGCTCGAAGAAGGACAAGAACCCAAGCGACGCCGAGCACCGAAGCCCCTATGTAATCGACTGGTCCCGGGTCCGGCTCAGGGCCAGACGCCACAACGCCGAGCATCCCGATTGCCACACCTGCTGTCAATAGCCAAGTGAGCCAGTGGAATCCCTTGCTGTGGATGACGATGGGCGATGTCGACAAGAAGCGCAGGTTGTCCGATATGTGCTCTCTCGTAAGGGGTTAGCGCGCTGCCCCGAGGAGCGAACCATGGCGGGCAGGGTCGGGATGTCATGGATATCTCCGCTCTGGGGGGAAAACATCCATCGCGACCCGAACCACCAACAACCGTCGAGCCCTGTTCACCCTCTCGCAAACAGCGCCCATATCAGGCAAAGTGCGCTATGTCCGTAGCCATGCTGTGCGCCGACGCAACCCCAGTAGTGCCTGCCGGCAACGAGGTTATGTGGTCGAACATTCTCGTCCTGGTAGCCGTCGTTGTCGTGGCGATCTGCCTGGTGTGAGCCGTCGTGTCCGCCCGCCGATCGCCTCGAAGACGCGGAGTCCATTGAGCACGAGGAGCGAGATGAGCGCGTGGTCGCGGGCCAATGCTTCGGTGTGGGCGCGCTTGGCGGCGAAGAGTCGGATGTCGTGGGTCGCGAGCCAACCGGCATAGATGCGTAGATCGAGCGCGTACGCGGTTCGGGTGAGACCGGAGTAGCCGGCAAGGAATCCGGCCAGAGCAAGAGTCTCCGGATCGGTGAAGACCTCGTCGTGGAATCGACTCAGCAGGGTGGTGGTGGTCATGGGTGCCTCCATTCAGATGGGAAGCACCCCATCGCGACACCACCACCGCCAAGGAGTCAATCCCAACCAACCCTTGCAAAGAGCGCACATACCGGGCACTAGGGTCGGCTCGTGTTCACCTGTCCGGTATGCGGATCAGCCGAGCTGGCCTCGCCCCCGTACGCAATCTGGCCGCCACCGACAGGCGTCACCATTACTCCACCGTACGAGGATTTCCTCGGTGCACCGAGCTATGAGGTGTGCCCCAATTGCGGATTCGAGTTTGGCTTCGACGATAACCCGGGAGCGAACGTCCGCGCCGACTCGTTCAATGTATACCGACGCAGTTGGGAGCAATCCGGCGCTGTGAGGTTCTCGAAGAAGTCGCGAGCCGACGGTGCGAGCGCGTAGCTGCCGTTCTGCGTGGACGAAGCGATCTGTCACACTGCCTCCATGGTGCGAAGGATTCCGCTCGCGGTCGGACTCATCGGACTGATGGTCGGCTTGCAGGCCTGCGACCGTCCGTTCGACACTTCCGTGCAGGTCGTCAGCACGGGGAGCCAGGTGTGCGTCGAGGGTGTTGAGAACCACACCTCCAAGTGCTTCGCCAGTGGTGACCTACCCGCCGACCTCGCAGCCGCGCCGGTAGGTGCCTGCTTGGTCGTAAGGATGAACCAAAGCGGCGAAATCCTGTCGGTGCGCCGGGCGTGCTCGGCAGCAAGATCGACCGGGTAACCGCCCGCACAGATCTGCCACTAAGCCCACCTCGGGACGTTCTGGCATGGCAGTCTGCGTGGGTGTCTGGGCCGGTGGAGTCTGATGAGACTGGAAACACCGCACCCTTGCCCTCTCGCGAGATCGCCGAACTTCTCGACCGCAATGCGCTCGCTGCGCAACGGTGGCGACGATGGAACTCATTGCGCGTTCGCGTGGTGTGTGGAGCCTTGCTCCTCGGGACCATCGGATTCGCAGTCAGTCCCGGGCCTATCTCTGATCGACTTGTCGCGGGGCTCCTTTCATCCCTTGGAGGAGCGGTGCTGGGGGTCCGGCTCTCCTCGTTGAACAACGACGACTGATCACCCCCACCAGAAGCTGGCAATCTGCTCGGCGGGCTGTAATCAGGCGCGACTGGTGCGCGGGTTTGCTGTGGTGCGTTGTTGTTCGATCATCGAGCTGAGGCCGGCAGCGATTGCTGCGTCGCGGTCGCGTGTTGCGTGCTGATAGATGAGCGCAGCTCGTGGTGACGACTGCCCCATTCTCGCCATCAGTTCCTTCGTGCTTGCACCGGTCGCGGCGGCGAGGGTGTTGCCGGTGTGGCGGAGGTCGTGGAACCGTAGCCCGGTGATGCCCACCGCCTTCGTCGCTCGGCCCCATGCGGTGTAGAGCGTTGCGCGTCGCATCGGCGCGCCGCTCGTGGTGGTGAACAGCAGGCTGTCGGGGCCGAGCGGTAGGGACGCGAGATGCTGCTCGAGGTCGGCGATGATGACGTGGGGGATGACGATGGTGCGTATGCCGGCGTGTGTCTTGGGTGGGCCCAAGACGAGGGTGCCGTCGGCGAGTTCCTGATATTGCTCTTCGATGCGAACGGTGCGGTGCAGCAGATCGAGGTGTCGCACGCGTAGGGCCCGAATCTCTCCGAGCCGCAACCCGCAAAATGTTGCCAGCAATACTGCCGCGCGCAGTTCGGGCGCAATCGCGTCGGCCAGCTCGAACACTTGCGCAATCGTCGCGACCGGGCGTTCGGCGGGGCGTTCCGTCGACGCGCCTTTCACGATGCACGGGTTACGAACCACGATGCCGTCTTCCAACGCAGTGGCGAAGATGGCGTGGACGAGTCGGTAGCACTTGGCGATCGTCGGGGCGCCCGGCTTGCCAGCAGCGATCATGTC
>JBAXQV010000250.1:0-3610 GCA_037131575.1 Actinomycetota bacterium | reverse complement strand
AGCGTTACGCCAACGGCTGCCCCCGCTGCAGCGCCATCCCCTGCGCCTGCCCCTGACCCGGCCCCAGCCCCAGGCCGCGCTGCGCCAAACCCCGCTGCGCCGCGCCAAACCCCGCCGCACTGCGCTGCGCCAAACCCCACCGCGCCGCGCTGCGCCCCACCGCGCTGCGCCCCGAGCCGCCCGCCCAGCCTCACGGAGCTACCCCATCCGTGAGCCTGCACACCCCATCCGGTGCCCTCCCTCACGGAACCACTTGCTTCGTGAGCCTGCACACCACAGACGGTGTTCTGGCTCACGGAACTACTTATTGCGTGATCGTGCACACACGGGCCGCGGCGGCGCGGATCGAGGTTGCCCGGGATGTCGCGACTCTCGTCGAACGCAGTGTCAGGCGTGAGCAGTTCTCCAAACAACGATTCAGATGTGACTCATATGATTCACTTGTGATTCACATGATTCAGTGTAGACTCACTTTCGGAGGACTGAAATGACCCTGAGCAGGCCGCTGGAAGATCTCATCGCGCCCGACAAGGCGATGATCCTCACCGTGCTCGAGCGCACCGGTCAACCGCTAACCGGTCGAACGATCGCGGCGCTCACCGGGACCGTCAGCCAGCCAACCACGAGCCGCCTGCTCATCGAACTCGGGCGCCATGGGCTGGTCATGAAGGTCCCGGGTGGATACGAGATCAATCGCGACCACCTTGCCTACCGTGCAATCACGGCTCTTCTCGGTACCCGCGACGAGCTCCAGCGGCGGATTTCGGAAGACGTCGCCAAGTGGGATGAACCCCCGCTCTCCGTCGTTCTGTTCGGGTCGGCCGCACGGCAGCAAGAAACCCTCGACAGCGACATCGACCTCCTGGTGATCCGTCCCACAGCGGTGCCATTCGACGATGAGCGCTGGGCGACGAACGTCGCAAACCTCTCAGCGCGAGTCGGCCGCTGGTGTGGGTCACCATGCGAGGTGCTCGAGTACTCATCTCACGAACTTGCCGAGCTGAAGCGAACCGGTGACCCGCTCATCGCGTCTCTCATCCGAGACGGCATCACGTTTGCCGGCACCAGCCTCGACACTCTGCTCAGGGCGGTCCCCGGATGATGCCGCTCGACGCCGCACGCGGCCATCTTGCCAAGGCACAGGAATTCCTGACGGAGGCAAAGTCCGCGCTTGCGAACGGGCATCTGAATGCTGCCACGTCCAACGCCGTCATCGCCGGGATCAATGCCAAGGACACCATCTGCTTCGTCTTGGTCGGCAAGACCAGCAAAGCCGACGATCACCGGCAGGCTGTCGGTGAACCGAAGAAGGCCGGCAAGATCGGAGCCGACCTCGCCACGACACTCGACCGACTGTTGAAACCGAAGACAAAGTCGCAGTACCAGTCCTTGTCGATGGTCATCAAGGATGCTGAAGCAGCGGTCAACCAGGCAACTCGACTTGTCGTTGAGGCAGCGCGAGTCGTCGCGGCGACAGAAACCAACAGCGGAACAACGTCGTCGTAATGTCAGGTTGCATCCGAGTCGTTGCCGTCGCGACTCGCACAACAATGACCGCTCGCATCGTGTTGCTGATCGCTCACGATGGAACGCGGAAGAGCGCCACGAACCCGCCGACCAAGAGCACCAGCAAACCGATCAACGGTGTCGCTTGGCCAATTTCGACGCCGTGGCCTCGGAGCAGGTTGCACGCTGAAAGCCACACGCTGAGTGCATATAACCAGCGAAGCGGAGGTTGCCACTTCGATGCGCGGCGACTCCGGCGGCGCTCGATCCACGATGCAGAATCAGACCCGCCCGGAAACGAAACGTCGGGCCCCACGGACGATGTCACGAGCGCGACCGTATCGCGAGCCAGACGGAGTTGGCCACCAGATTGGCCACAGTGACGATGCAAATCTGCCAAATTCAGCCCGACGTGAACTCGTGAGAACGCACGATTCCCGGGGTGATTCAGCGATCGCTGACCACGACTGCGCGCCTTGACGGCGCACCCGCAGCGTCCGCCGGCTAGAGGAACAGTTCGGCGATCTGTACTGCGTTCAGGGCGGCGCCCTTGCGCAGGTTGTCGTTGCTGAGGAACAGCACCAACCCGTGGCCACCATCGACCGAGGTGTCTTGGCGGATTCGATGTCGCGGCCTGTACTTGACGACACGAAGGTCGATAGCTAGCGTTTGCCTCGCGGCAGACAATCTGAACACTTCTGTGACTTCACACAGAGCCGAAGAGAATCGAGCCGTGATGACAGGAATTCTGGTTTCACCGCCGACATTGGTCGGGTCCTTGGGGCGGTCAATTTCTGCCTCGGCAGCTGATGATTCTGCAGCCCTGTTGGATCAGGTCAGCGGCTGTGTTTCTGGACGAACGCGCCTGAACCGAGTGCAATCTTGTACGAGTACAGGTAGCTGTCTGTGTTTCAACGCATCGGGGAACTCTGGTACGCACTCCTCTATGAATGTCCCTCGGAGTGTCGGCTATGGAGTTCGGGCATTCTTCCCCATTCTGGTGCGGTCTCAATGGAGGCGAAACGAGCGGGCTACAACTCTTGTTCACACACTCCTTACCCTCTCAGGTGAATCACGATGACACGAATTGGCTGCATAGCTCTTGTATCGGTTGTGTTCACTGGATGCGGCGCGAGCCGATCAACGGGAGAATCTACGACGTTCTCGGCGCGAACGAGCGTGTCGCTGCACTCGAGCAGCGTCGACGCGGAAACCACATCCTCATTGCCCGATGTTGCAACCACAGTGCCCTCAGCAGGCGCCACGCTTCGAGAACTTACTCAGATGGGCGACGAATCCGTCAAGTACTTGAGTGATGCCCTCGAGGTGCTCAAGCGGCGATGCATGGCCGATCTGGGCTACGAGTACACACCAGCGCCATTCGTCCCTCAAGTCGTCTATCGCGGCTACCCAACTGACGACATGTTGAGCAAAGACGGCTACAACTGGCGTATGTCGGTGATGACGGGCAACGTTAGCGTAACGCCAACCTTGTCGAGCGCCGCACAGTCGGCGCTCGACACCACCTGTGGCCCAGCGGCTGCACAACAATTGCGCTATCAGGACTACACGCAGGCACATCAGGTCATCTCTGATGCCGACAGCGACATGGTTTCGGCGGCGTATGGCGACAGTAGATTCCAGAGTGCGCAAGCTCGATGGTCGGACTGCATGTCCAAAGCGGGATACGACGTCACGACCCTGGAGGATGCGCTTGCTTTGGCGGCATCACTGGCCGATGGCCTCGCCGGACCCAAAGCTGTGAAGATGGCACTCGCTGATGTTCACTGTCAGCGAACGGCCCGCATTCTGGAGACGCTCAAGAGCATCGTCGTCGAACGCACTGCAGCGTGGGTCGACTCCAATGCTGGAGCTCTTGAGGAAGTCCATCGGCAGGATGAAGCGATAGTGGCGCAAGCGAAGGCGATTCTCAACGGCTAACCGAGGGGCGCTGAAATGGAAACCCGACACCGCGAAGATGTTTCGCCCAACCCTGCGGAGCCTCGACCCGCTATCGACTCCCATGCGAACCGCACTCGGACGCCGATCCATGAAGGAGCAAATTCATGCGTAAGACTTCGAAGATGAAGTATCTACTGCTCAT
>JBAXQV010000249.1:0-3716 GCA_037131575.1 Actinomycetota bacterium | reverse complement strand
TCACTACACCATCGAATTCACCGGATACGTGGGGTCATCGGCTCGGACCGAGAAGCACCGCTACAAGGCAAGTTGGTATCCCCAAGCCGCCAGCCCGGCGGCGGCAACCGTCATTCCGGTTGTTTCAGCTGACGCTGGCGGCATCGATTCCACTTGGTCGGCCATTGGCAGCATCTCGGGACGGGTGACCGATGTTCGCAGCGCCCCGATCGTGAACACGATCGTCGACATCTATCGAGCCGACGACATGTCGACGCCACTCGAGTCGACCCATACGGCCGCCGACGGATCCTTCGATGTCGGCCTCGAAGCAGGCACCTACCTCGTCGACTTTGAAGGATGCCTCTCGTACCCGTCGTACGGAACGTGCCCGTTCAGCCATCAATGGTATTCATCGGGTTCGTCGTCGACACCTCAACCAGTCACCGTGAGCAATGCCGCTTCCAAGGCCGCCGTGAATGTCACCTTGGCCGACCGCGATCACATCAGCGGACACGTGTATGGCATCGAGCACAAGCCGGTGCAGGGCGTTATCGTCGCTGCTGAGCCGCAGGACGGCGGGTCGGCCGACGAGGCGTATTCACACGCCGACGGCTCGTACGACCTCTACGTCGATCCGGGCACCTACAAGCTCTACGTAGCGCCTACTCACGGAGACGGCCTCGTCGATTACGACAACCAGTGGTACGACGGGAAAGTGTCGCAGGAATCTGCCGAGGTGCTCACGGTGCTTCGGGGGCACAGCGTCGCCGATGTCGACGTCACGCTGGCCGCCTCGGGTCACATCACCGGGCACGTCGCCGACACAGCCGGCAACCCGGTGAGCGACGCCGAAGTCGAACTCATCTCCAAGGACGACGGTAGTCCAGGGGGCTGGACCTACACGGACGCAGCTGGTAACTACAAACTGGCGGCTGGGCCGGGGACCTACCTCGTCCATTTCACGGGGTTCATACGGACGTGGGCACCAACGCCGAGTTACACCCAACGCTATCGAAGCCAATGGTTCGACCACATGGGTGGAGGCTCCGCAGCAACGCCGGTGGTGGTCGCGGCAGGCAATGACATGCCGGGTATCGACGCCGCGCTTGAGGCACTCGACACCGCCCCGCAACACATCGTTGGTCGCGTCACCGACTCAGAGGGCAAGCCGATCGCAGGAATGTCGGTCTACGCCTTTTCCGACGGCGCATCACCGGGGTCTGCACCGACCTCGGCAGTCACCGACGTCGTCGGGCGCTACTCGATGCCGGTTACCCCAGGTACCTACGCGATCGACTTTTCGGGGGACATCGGTGCGCCTCTGAACCGTTTCGGCGGAAATCATCGGTACGTCGAAGAGTGGTACCAAGCTTCTGCCGACTCTGTACATGCAAAGCACGTCTTGGTGTCAGCGGCTACAGATGTCACAAATATCAACGCAAGTCTTGTTCCGCTGCGGCGAATTTCTGGTCATGTCGCCGATTCGGCAGGCCACCCGATCGCGTACACCGTTGTGGCCGCCAGCGACCAACTCGGCCAGACAGAGATCTCAGAGACCGACATCAATGGAAATTTCTCTCTCTACGTCACTCCCGGGGCGTACAAGGTCGAGTTCGTCGGTGAGGTCCGAAACCCAGCGTTCGATGACGTCTTCGAGAAGCCATATGCGACGCAGTGGTTCAAGAACCGCAGCGCCAGCGGAGTAGCCGATGTAGTGATGGTGACGAGCACCTCCGACGTATCCAACGTCGATGCAGTGCTCGGGCCGGTGCGCTACATCAAGGGCCGAGTCACCGATGCCTCAGGGCACCCGATTGCGTACGCTTTTTTCTTTGTCCACGACGTCGTCGATGGTCAGAGCGCAGGGAGCGAGATGACGCGCACTGAAGTCGACGGAACGTTCGCGCTCGCCCTCGACCCAGGCACGTATTCGATCGAGTTCAACGGGTATGTGACTGTTCCGCAAGGTTCTATCTATGTTCAGCACTTCGAACCGCAGTGGTACAGCGGCAAGTCGTCGTTCGCTACGGCGAACCGTCTCGTGCTCACCGACGCTGCCGACCTCACAGGTGTCGATCTCACGCTGGCTGAGCTCAGCAATGGATCTACGACGACGACCATGCTGCCGCCGCCGAGCACCACGCAGCCGCCTCCACCTGTGACTACCATCGTGGCGCCGACCACGACGTCGACGACGGTGCAGCCGTCCACTACGGAGACGACATCTACAATCGCCACTTCGTCGACAGCAGCGACGACCACTGTCTCCTCGACGACGTCGACCACTGTGCGTGCCCCAACCTCCACAACTGCGGCTTCGTCAACGACCATGACCACGGTCCGTCCCGCGACATCGACATCAAGTCCGACCGCAACGTCTGTCGCCAGTGGCGGGCCGACACCTACGGCGGCGCCTGGCGCCGGGACTGGCAACATTCACTTCCTCTTCCACACTGGCGACAACATTTCCGACGGGCTCACCGCAACGTGCTCGGCAACGGGTCTGGCGCCCTTCAGCGATGCAACGTGTACCGCACGGTCGACCCCCGCTGTGCTGTGGTCGGGTAAAGCCAACGCAGCGGGCACCATTGATGCAACGGTGATGTTGCCTCGTTCGCTCGGAGCCGGAACCCACACGCTCACACTCTCGGGTGTTGCGTCGAATGGCTCAACGTTGACAGTCGTGGGGTCAATGGTGCTGGCCGCATCTGGTCAGGTGACAGGTGTTGCCGACAGTTCCGCCAGTGGTGGACCTACCACGACGTTGGCATCGCCGACGTTGTTGCCAGGTACCGGTGTCGAAGCGTCCCTGATCGTGCGCATCGGAATGTATTTTTTCCTCGCCGGCGCACTGATGATGTTGATCAGCTTCGTTCGACGCGGTGCAACCCCGGGGGCTTAGGCCACGCCTCATCACCACACCCTGAGGCAACAGTCGTCCTCGCAGAGTCTCATTGTTGCTCGCTTGCCCACCGGTCATCACGGTCACAAGCGAAACCGTGTGAGACCCCCTTGCGATGATTGCGGCATGACGTGTTCGGCCGTGGTAGCAGTGGTGGAGGTGCTCGAGGGCGTCGACGTTGCTGTCGTGTCCGCGGCGGGGTGTTCGAACTTGTTGTTGGATGTGCGCAGGGTGCGTGGCTGGTTGGACGCGTTCGAGGCCAGGGTGACGACTCGTGTCGATGAGTTGGCTGCGGCTGGTTCGGGCGCGTCGTCGGTCGATGTGCATACGAGGTGTAGTGGCGATTCGGCGGCCGACAGTTTGAGGAAGCAGCGGCGCGCGAAGGTGTTGGGTGACGCGCCGTCGTTCGGTGAGGCACTGTCTGAGGGTCGGATCAGTGCCGGTCATGTCGATGCGCTCGCGAATGCTGCGGCGAACACCACCGATGACGTGAAAGCGTCGTTGTTCGACGCGCAGGACGAGTTGGCCGAGCAGGCGAGTTCGATGAAAGCCGATCAGTTCAAACGACATCTGCAGGCCACGGTGCGCGGGTTGGAACGTTCGAATGGGTTGGAACGCAACCAACGCCAACGCAATGGCACGTTCATCATGCGCCGCCTGAACATGGCCAACGGCATGATCGAAGGCACCTTCGCCCTCCATCCCGAGCTGGGGAACCAAGTGTTTCGTGCGATCGACGCCGAAGTGGCCGCGATGATCGCCACCGGCGAACGCGCAAAGGACCCAGAGTTCGTGGATCGCAGTGTGAATCGCAACCGACTGGCCGCCGAAG
>JBAXQV010000248.1:0-3726 GCA_037131575.1 Actinomycetota bacterium | reverse complement strand
GGTTTGTTCTGAATAGTTAACCTAACGACTCGAGGTGAGCCTCGTGGCCGGAGTACTGATACTCCAACCCGCCCACGCGTTCCAGCACAACCCGAATGCCGCCCATGTCCGGCCGGGTCCACACCATGTGTCCATCGGCGTCGAGTTCACGTCGCACCTCGAAGCCAGGCAGACCCACCGGTCGCAACACGAACGCACCATCTTCGTAGCTGGCCACCACATGAATCGGCGTCACGTAATCGAACGCCGACACATCGTGCACACCGTTCTCCTCCGTCCCATCAGCCCGCGCATCGGCAATGGTGCCGCCGCCACAATCCACGATCCGGTTCCCGCACTGCTCGATGCGTTCCGTGTACGCCAACAACCGGTCACCAGCCGGCACCGGCTCACCGCCACGGGTGGCACTCACCGCCTTCCACACACCGCGTAGGTCGGGCGCACCAGCAACCAACGGCTCGGTACACCCGGCCAGCACCAAGGGCGGAAACGATGCGCCATACCCGCCAGCAGGGGTATGGGCCACAGGAATGTCATCGGCCATGTGCACAGCCGCACAGTATCAACCGATGTGGACACATTGCCTCTGCGGCAGACTGTGCACCACGGGAGGTGCGGCAATGAAGGTGGTAATCGCAGGTGGTGGTATCGGTGGGCTCACGGCGGCCATGGCGCTGCACGCCAACGGCATCGACGTCACCGTGTACGAAGCCGTGCAGGCACTGCAACCCCTCGGCGTGGGCATCAACGTGCTGCCCCACGCCATGGCGCAACTCGATCGGCTCGGCCTGCTCACCACGGTGCTTCCCCTCGGCGTACCCACCGCCGAACTGTGCTTCTTCAACAAACACGGCCAACTCATCTGGCGTGAACCACGCGGCCTGGCCGCCGGCTACCCGGTGCCACAACTGTCGGTGCACCGCGGCCGGCTGCACATGGCACTGCTTGCCGAGGCCACGGCCCGCCTGGGCGCCGAACGCATCATCACCGGCAACGCCATCCGTGGCTTCGAACAAACCGGCAACGGCGTAGCCCTCGAACTCGAAGCCCGCGCCGACGGCCGGGTGTTCACCGACCAGGCCGATGTGCTCATCGGCGCCGACGGCATCCACTCGGCCGTGCGCCGCCAGTTCCACCCCCACGAAGGCCTGCCCCAGTGGAGCGGCAACGTGCTGTGGCGCGCCACCACCCGCACCCGTGGGTTCCTCACCGGGCGGTCGATGTTCATGGCCGGCCACCTGCCCCACAAGTTCGTCGCCTACCCGCTCACCGAACCCGACGCCGACGGCATGCAGGTGATCAACTGGATCGCCGAACTCGACCGCCGCGATGTGGGCCTGGCCGACCGTGAAGACTGGAACCGCCAGGGCGTGCTGGCCGACTTCCTGCCCCGCTTCGAGCAGTGGGTGTGGGACTGGCTCGACGTGCCCGCCCTCATCCGCGGCGCCGACGCCATCTACGAGTTCCCCATGGTCGACCGCGACCCGCTGAACCGCTGGACCGTGGGCCGGGTCACCCTGCTCGGCGACGCCGCCCACCCCATGTACCCCATCGGCTCGAACGGTGCATCGCAGGCCATCATCGACGCACTCACCATCGCCGACCTGTTGGGCGCAGCCGCTGCCGACCGTCACGCCGGTGCCGCCGCCATCGACGCCGCACTCGAGGCCTACGACAACGAGCGCCGCCCGAAGACCGCAGCCATCGTGTTGTCGAACCGCCAGCACGGGCCCGAAGTGATGCTCGACCTCGCCGAACAGCGTGCCCCCGACGGCTTCGACGACATCACCACCGTGTTTGCCGACGGCGAACGCGAAGCCATCTCAGCCCGCTACAAACAGACCGCCGGCTTCGTTCCCCCAGCAAACCAGGCCGGCTGAACCCGCTCAGGCGCGGGCGCGTGCTTCGAGATTCGTGAGGGCCTTGGCCAACGTCGACTGCATCGTCTTCTTCAGCAACGGCATCGCCAGCTTCATCCACCCGAGCGGCTCGATGCCTTGGGTGTAGGTGACCCGGCAACGATCGTCGCCGAGTGGGTCCACGCGTACGGCTTCCACCATCGACTTCGCCATCGGCCGCGACGTGTTGGTGACGGTGAAGGCGAACAACCGGTCGGTCTCCCAGGCGATGAACACCTCATCGACCACCACGCCCGGCAACGTCACACGCCGCTGGCCACCCACACCCGTGGGCGCACCCGTCACCTCCACCCGCTTCACCTGCTTGAACCATTCGGGCCAGCGTTCGTGCGCCGCGATGACAGCGAACGTTGCAGCAGCACTGGCAGCAATGTCGCGAGTGGCCTCGATGCGCACCGGCGCGGTCGACAACCAATCGAACGAGCGTTGTTCGAGTTCAGCCATACCCGAACGCTACCGCCCCACCCCAACCCACCCCGGCGGCGGGGGCGCGCCGAGTCTCACTGCTCGAGGGCAGTAGCAAACGCGTCGTCTTCCTCACTGGACAGGTCGTCGATGAGCAACGCGTCTTCCGACAGCAATACCGGAGCATCGCGAAGGTCGGAGGCAGAGAGCGCACGCGGCAGAAGCGAGAGCCCGTGTGGGGCTGCGCTTCGACGAACTGCGGCATCACTCATGAAGCGCATGTTACCGGGCACTTGACACGTCCACCGGCCGACCTTCCGTTGTCGTTAGTGACGAACCAGCCGCCGCCGACCAACACGCACCCCACCACGAGCGCCACGATTCGACTGGCTTTCATGCGTGCCCTCCCTCGACCTATTCGAAGCAGCATCCATGGTTCACCGCTCTTTTTTCTAGAGTCGAATGGCATCTTCCAGCGCACAGTTTCGACCAGTCGGACGTGCTCTGAGGGCATTTTCGGCCTCGCGGATGGTCCAAAGGCCCGGTACATCGGCCCAAGTTCCCAGTTAGGGTGTGCTTCATGGCGGGAGACGCGTCTGCAGCGAGTGCGAACGCGACCAGTATTAACACTTTCTTATCAGCCGATGACACGTTGGCACTTCTCGATAATGCCTCCGACGTACTGCTGCGCACCTCGAACAATGGCGTATTCGAGTGGATCAGCCAGTCGGTGGTGGATGTGTTGGGCTTCACACCCACACAACTCATCGGTACACCGGTATCGGCCCTGGTACACCCCGACGACGCCCAGCGAGTAGCCCGGTATCACGAGGGCATCGTGGCAGGCGTTCCGCAGCGTTTCGAGGTGCGTCTCCGCCACAGCGACGGCACCTATCGCTGGGTGGGCGTATCGCAGCGACCCACCGTCGACCGCAACGGGCACCTCATCGGCCGCACCGCAGCGTGGCGCGATATTCACGACGAAGTCGCTTCCCGCGAGTTCACCGCCCGTGCACTTGCCAAGCTCCGCGCCGCGCTCGATGCGATGCCCGACCCCTATGCGGTGGTCGTGGCCATCCGCAACGACGACGGCGCCATCGTCGATTTCGTGGGAGAAGAAGTGAACGCCGCCGCGTGCCGCTTCATGGGGATGACCGAGACCGACCTCAAGCAGTACCGATTCTCCGACTTCGAGAACCCGCAGGTGGCCGAGGGCTACATCGGGTCGTTTCGCCAGGTACTCGACACCGGCGAGACGCTCGTGGTCGACCGCTCACCCATCGCCAGCAACCCGAGCGGCGACATTCGCTACTTCGATGCCCGCGCCGCGCGCGTCGACGACGACCGCGTGGGGTTCACCTGGCGCGATGTGACCACCCAGGTAGAGCACGAACGCACCCGC
>JBAXQV010000247.1:0-3765 GCA_037131575.1 Actinomycetota bacterium | reverse complement strand
CATTCCCACCCACCGAGATGCGGAAGGGCGAGGATGACCCCGTTGCCGCGCTCGAGGCCGGTGGTGATGTGCTCGTAGCCGTCGCGTGTGAACCCCCGGTCGACCACCCGCTTCGACAGCGTGGGCAGCTTGAAGCTCTCGACGTAGTAGTGCGCGTAACTCTCGAACGCTTCCTGCGTTGCCAGTCGCAGTTGTGTGGGCGTGATGTCCGGGTTCACCCGGCGCAGATGCCGGTGGAACATCTCCCGCCGTTCTCGGTTGGCCACATTCGCACCGAACCCCATGGCCGACGATGCGGCGATGGCGACAGGGCCGGGCGTTAGGCGCGCTGCAAGCGAACCAAGCCGGTAGCCGCCGAGCGTGAGTGCATCAGTGAGCGACGGACGCGGAGCCTGTTCGGCCACGATGCTCGCTCGGTCAGTCGCGCGGTGGGCGACGGATGGGCCGAGCGATGCTCGACGTACGCCGACGCTCGGACCGCACCACACGGCGATGCTGCCGACGAGTGCGGCGCAGTTCGATCTTGGCGGCCGTGACCGGCGCGACGCTGGCCTGATGCCACACCTTGAAGAAGCGTTGCACCGCGGTGACGGCGGTGAGCACCAGCATGATCCACAAGATGGGTACGAGCAGTGGCTCGAACAGCAGGCCGAGGCAGAGCAGGATGATGCGTTCGGCGCGCTCCATGAGCCCACCCTTGGCATCGAGTCCCAGCGATTCAGCCTTGGCCCGTTCGTAGGAGATGAGCGAACTCACAGCCATGACACCGAAGGGCAGCATCGCCATGCGCGGCGACGGAGTGGACGCCAGGTGCCATGCGACGCCACCGAACAGCAGGGCGTCGGTGGCCCGGTCGATGACCGAGTCGAAGAAGGCACCGCGCTGGCTCGAGGTGTTCGAGGCCTTCGCCAGCGCACCGTCGAACAGGTCGGGCAACGCTGCGAGGATCACCAACAGCAGACCGAGTTGCAGGTAACCGAGCCCGATGGCGACCGCCGCGAACACCGCCACCACCAACCCGATGATGGTGAGATGGTCGGGCGACATGCCGGTGCGCCGCAGGCTGTTGCCCACGGGTTTCACGGCCTTGTCGACCGAGGTGCGGAACTTGCCGTCGAACATTGGCTACAGCCTACTCGGCGCGCGGTTCGCGCGAGGGGCCACCCGGCCGCAACCTCTTGGGGTCACTCGACCCAGTCGTCTTCGGGGTTGGCTTCCACCAGGTGTTCGACCACTTCGCCGTCGATGGCATCGACCAGCACCAGCCCACGCTGGCGGGGCGGATTCTCGGCCGAATACACCAGTACGCGCCAGGTGGGCCGGCTGCGCAGCCCACGCCACACCTGCTGCGCCGACGCATGACCGACAGCGAAACCCACCGCGGTTTGCGCCACCACGAGCGCATCGGTTTCGGTGACCGTCATCTTCCACCCACTGGTGTACGACAGCACGGCCACACCACCGAGCAGTACGGCCGCCCAGAAGTACCCCTCGTTCACCAACACATTCGGACTCGAACGGTGCGTGAGCCACACCACGAGCAACACCACGGCAAGCGCGCCGTAGATGAGTGCCGGCCGACGTCGACGGCTGTTGTCGGGGAACTGATACGGCCCCACATGCTCGGCGGCGTTGAGATCGTCGGGCAGCGCGTCGCGGAGTTCGCCCACGTCGCCGGTGTTGCTGGTATCGCTCATGACTCCCCCAGGCTACGCCTGCGGCCACGCCGCGCGCAGTTTGACCGCGGTATCGGGCAACGCTTCGGGCAAGGTACGCGTATTGGCGGTAGCTGTCATGAAGTTCGCGTCACCGGTCCAGCGCGGCACGATGTGCACGTGGAGGTGCTCGCTCACACTGCCACCCGCAGGTTGGCCGAGGTTGATGCCCACGTTCACACCCCCTGGGTTGAACGCCCGCTTCACCGCTCGTACCGCCATGGTGACGGTGGCCCACAGTTCACCGGTTTCTTCGGCCGACAGCATCTCGAGGTCGGCCACTTCGCGGTACGGCAGCACCAACAGGTGCCCCACCGAATACGGGAAGGCATTGAGGATGACGAAACAGTGCACACCGCGGTACACGATGTGGGTCTGATCGTCGGGCAGATCCGACTGCAAGATGGCAGTGAAGACGCTGCTCGTCGTTGTATCGAGCCGGCCCGACAGGCCGGTCACATAGGTCGTCCGCCAACCGTTCCAGAGCAGCTCGAGCGGGGTCACGCCCGGTTCAGCTCCGTGCGCTGGCGAGTTGTTCAGCAACTTCGGCATGGATGCGCTCGACGAAGGTGTCGAGCGGAACGTCGCGCTCCACATCGCCACCACGCGGGTTCACACCCAGGGTCGAGGCCGCCACGTCGGTATCGCCCACCACCAGCACGTACGGGATCTTGTCGAGCTTCGCGGCGCGGATGCGCTTGCCCAGTTGATCGGTCGAATCGACCAGGTCGGCGCGTAGGCCTTCGGCCCGCAGGCGAGCAACCACTGCTTCGGCATATGCCTCGTGGCCTGCGGCAACCGGCAACACACGGGCCTGCAGTGGCGCCAACCAGGTGGGGAACGCACCGGCATAGTGCTCGAGCAGCACACCGAAGAACCGCTCGACCGAGCCGAACAGGGCGCGGTGCAACATGATGGGTCGGTGGCGGGCATTGTCGGCACCCACGTACTCGAGCCCGAAGCGCTCGGGCAGGTTGAAGTCGCACTGGATGGTGCTGAGCTGCCAGGTACGGCCGATGGCATCGCGCACGTCGATGTCGATCTTCGGGCCGTAGAAGGCGGCGTCGCCCTCTTTGACCTTGTAGGGCAGGCCGTAGCGCTCGAGCCCGGCCTGCAGTGCCGCCGTGGCCTTGTCCCAGATCTCGTCGCCACCCACGTATTTCTGCGGGTCTTTCGTGCTGAGGTTGGCGGTGAAGTCGTGGAACCCGAACGCGCGCAGCACGCTCATGACGAAATCGAGCAGTGACGCAATCTCGTCTTGCAACTGATCTTCGGTGCAGTAGATGTGGCTGTCGTCCTGGGTGAAGCCGCGGATGCGCATCAGCCCGTGCAGCGTGCCGGCCCGTTCGTAGCGGTAGACCGTGCCCAACTCGAACAACCGCAGCGGCAGCTCGCGATAGCTGCGCTGACGACTGCGGAAGATGAGGCAGTGCATCGGGCAGTTCATCGGCTTCGGGTAGTACACCCCGTTGTCCATCTCCATCGGCGGGTACATACCGTCTTTGTAGAAGTCGAGGTGGCCGCTGGTCTGGAACAGGTTCGCGTTGGCCAGGTGCGGGGTATAGACGAACTGGTAGCCGCCCGAGGTATGCCGTTCGCGGCTGTAGTCCTCCATGAGCTTGCGGATGGAGGCACCCTTGGGGTGCCACACCGCCAACCCACCACCGAGTTCGGTGGGGAAACTGAGCAGGTCGAGTTCGGTGGCGAGCTTGCGGTGATCGCGCTTTTCGGCCTCAGCCAAGCGATGCAGGTGCTCTTCGAGTGCCGACTTCGACTCCCAGGCCGTGCCGTACACACGCTGCAACATCGGGCCCTTTTCGTTGCCGCGCCAGTAGGCACCAGCCACCTTCATGAGCTTGAAGTGGCCGAGTCTGCTGGTGGACGGCACGTGCGGCCCCCGGCACAGATCGACGAATTCGGCGGTGTTGCGATACAGGCTGATGGTGTCGCCACCGCCCACTTCACCGGCATCGGCGCCATCGGCCGCACCACCCGACACTCGCTCGATGATCTCGCGCTTGTAGGGCTGGTCGGCGAACAGCGCCAGGGC
>JBAXQV010000246.1:0-3822 GCA_037131575.1 Actinomycetota bacterium | reverse complement strand
TCACTGTCGGGCGACGACATGCGCGAGGCACGCACTCGCATGCAGATGATCTTCCAGGATCCCATCTCGTCGCTCAACCCGCGCCGCAAGGTGCACCAAGTAGTCACCGAACCGCTGAACATCTGGAAGCGCGGCTCGGCGGCCGAACGCAAGGCGAAGGTCGACGCCATTCTCGAGCAAGTGGGCATCGATCCGCAACGCGCCATGGAGAGCCAAGCTCACCAGTTCTCGGGCGGTCAGTGCCAGCGCATCTCGATCGCTCGCGCGCTGGTGCTCGACCCGTCGCTCATCATTTGCGACGAACCGGTGAGCGCACTCGACGTGAGCGTGCAGGCACAAGTGTTGAACCTGCTCGAAGACCTCAAGCGCGAGTACGGGTTGACGCTCATCTTCATCGCCCACGACCTCGCGGTGGTGAAGAACATCAGCGACCGAGTGGCCGTGATGTACCTCGGCAAGATCTGCGAGGTGGCACCGTCGGACGAGCTGTACCTCCATCCGGCTCACCACTACACGAAGGTGCTGCTCGACTCGATTCCGGTGCCCGACCCCGAGGTCGCCATTCACAAGACGGCCATCGAAGGGGAAATCCCCTCGCCGGTGCTGCCTCCGCCCGGTTGCCGGTTCCACACTCGATGTGTCGCCGTACAAGAGATCTGTACCCGCGAAGAACCGCAGTTGCGCGAGATCTCGGCCGGCCACTTCGTGGCATGCCACTTCCCCGATGAGCAAGCGGTGTCGGTATCGCCCAGGCCCGCTACCGCCTGAGCATCACCGCCCACTCCATCACGAGTTGGTGAACCGGGGCGGGCGCCGCTCGACGAACGCCGCGATGGCCTCGCGATGGTCGGCGGTAGCGGTTGCCATGATCTGCTGCCGGTTCTCGAGGTCGATCGCAGCCTGCATGCCCGGGATCTCCAACGCCGTCCACATTCCCTCCTTGGTGAGGGTGACGCCGAATGGCGCGTTGGCCATCACCTGATCGGCCTTAGCGAGCGCCGTGTCGATGAGCGCGTCGTCGTCGACGAGGTCGATCACCAAGCCGATGCGATATGCCTCATCGGCGTCGAATACCCGTCCGGTGAGCATGAGTTCCTGTGCTCGCGATGCACCCACCAGACGGGGCAACAGCCAACTGGTGCCGATGTCGCAAGCCGATACGCCGATGCGGATGAAGGCCGCATTGAACCGGGCAGAACGGGTGGCGATGCGGATATCGCTGCCGAGCACCAGCGCGAATCCACCGCCTGCCGCTGGACCGTTCACGGCAGCGATCACCGGCTGCGGGAGTGATCGCAGATGCGGTATGAGCGACGCGATGTGTTTCTGCGTGGCAAATCCTGTTTGCGTACGGCCCAGGCCAGCGGTGTGCGGTGTGGTGCCGTATCCGCCGAGGTCGAGCCCCGCGCAAAAGCCGCGCCCTGCTCCGGTGAGAATGACCGTGCGCACGCTGGAGTCGACGGCGATGTCGTCGAGATGATCGTGGAGACGTTGCACCAACGAGGCCGTCATCGCGTTGAGCTTCTCCGGCCGGTGCAAGGTGAGCAGTGCCACCCCTTCGCGCGGCCTGCTACGCAGGACAGGATCGTTCACATCGGAGGCGTCGAATTCGGTCATGTCCATATGGTTACCGATGCCGATGGTGCACAACGATGTGAGACCCCCTTGCTACGGTCGACGCATGCTCGCCGTGCCCACCCGCCTCCCGGCTCACACAGCACTCACCACGGTGCTCGGGCCCCTGCGCAACGGGCGGTTCGACCCCACCACGCGCTTGCTGCCCGGTCGGTTCGTGCGCGCCACGCTCACACCCGATGGCCCCGGCACCATCGAATTGCAGTGGGCTGGCGAGGCGTTGCGGGTTGCCGCATGGGGCCCCGGCGCTACGTGGTGGTATCAGCAGGCCGAGGCGTTGGTGGGGCTTCGCGACGAACCACACCGCTTCACCAACGCTCATCCGGCCATCATGGCTGCTCAACGCAACCACCCTGGCCTGCGCCTCGGCGCCAGCGGAACGCTCTATCACGAACTGCTACCCACCATTCTGGCGCAGCGCATCACCGTGGGTGAGGCGGTGCGCCAATGGCAACTGCTGTGTGAACGCCTCGGCGAACCTGCACCGGGGCCGTTTCCCGGTCTGCGCTTGCCCCCCACACCGCAGCGGCTCGGCTCGATGCCCTCGTGGTGGTTCCACCCGCTCGGTATCGAACGTAAACGTGCCGAACCGCTCATCGAGGTCGCACGCCACGCGCATCACCTGTGGGCCTGGGCCGCCGCTGGCAGCATCACCGCAGCGCAACAGATGGCCCGTATCCGCGGTATCGGCGAGTGGACGATCGGCTTGGTGCTCGCCTCGGCTCTCGGCGAACCCGATGCCGTTGCCGTGGGCGATTTCCATCTGAAGAACACCGTGGCCTGGGCGCTGGCCGGTGAAGCACGTGCCACCGACGAACGCATGCTCGAGTTACTCGAGCCCTACCGTCCACATCGCGGCAGGGTCACCCGGCTCCTGGCTCTCGACGGTCATGGCGCACCCAAGTTCGGGCCCCGCCAACGGGTGCTACCCATGGCTCGCTGGTAGGCAGGCCCGATACCCATACCACCCCCGTTTGCCGTGTAACGTCACCTAGCCGATGACTGCACTGCTGGCTGCTCCCCCACGCAAGACGACTCCGTTCTGGTCGTCGGCGCTGCGGCGTACCGGTATCGCTTTCATCATCTCTCGTCTCTGCGTCATTGCGGGCGCGGCCGTGGTGGCGGCCGAACAGGTGGTCATCGCCAACCACGAGGGCCAACCAAGGCCGAGCAATGCAATTTCGCTCATTACGCGTGTGTTCACCTCGTGGGATGGTGCCTGGTACTACCGCATCATCCGCGATTGGTACCCGCACGTCATTCCACCCCACGTCACCTACGACATGCCCGAGGCGCGCGCTGCGTTCTTCCCGCTCTTCCCCATGTTGGTGCGGGTCTTCGACCGAGTGCTCCCCGGTGGCGATGTGTTCGCTGGGCTGGTGGTGAACACCTTGCTCGGGTTGGCGGGGATCTACCTCGTCGGGTTGCTGGCCCGCGAAATCTTCGGCGAGCGCATCGGCTACCGGGCGATGTTGCTGATGGTGTTCTTCCCGGGCAGTTTCGTGCTCACGTTCACGTACTCAGAGGCCACACTCATCGTGGTTGCAGCAGGATGCCTCCTGTGTCTGCTGCGGCGCCACTGGTGGGCGGCAGGAGTGTTGGCCGTACTTGCGACGGCAACGCGACCCAACGGCGTTGCGCTCATCGCAGCATGCGCAGTGGCAAGTGTCCTCGCCATCCGCGAACGCCGTGAATGGCGGTCGCTCGTGGCACCGCTGCTTGCCCCGCTGGGCTTCGTGCTGTTCCAGTGGTACCTGCTGGCTCGCACCGGTGAATGGGCCTGGTTCCGGGTGCAACGCGAAGCCTGGAGCGAAGGCACCAGTTTCGGCATGACGGCCATCAACAACACGCTCGACGCGTTCCGTCACCCGTTGTCGTCGCCCACCGACATCATCACTGCGGCGTCGTTCATCACGATGCTCGTGTTGCTCTGGGTGATGTGGAAGCGCCGCCTTCCGTGGCCGCTCGTGGCGTACACACTCGTGGTGCTCGCGCTCATGATTCTGCCGAGCACCGTCACGGCCCGGCCGCGCTTTCTGTACACGGCATTCCCCCTCTTCATCTCGCTCGCTGCTTGGTGGCCCGAGGAACATGAGGAAGCCTGGGGCGCGCTCATCGCCCTGTGCTCTGCCGGCCTGGTGACGCTCACCGCGTTGTACGGCGTCCTCGGCGCCATCCCGTGAGCAC
>JBAXQV010000245.1:0-3831 GCA_037131575.1 Actinomycetota bacterium | reverse complement strand
CGCCGACGCGTTCGAGGGGGTTCGAGCCCTCGACGGTGCACTCCTCGAGCACGCGCTGGCCGGCACCGACATCGACGTCGGTTACCAACACGGTGTGGGGCATGTCGTCGACATGGTGGCTGCCGGTGAAGCCAACGCCGCAGTGCTGATTCGCCCCACCAGTATCGAGGAGATCAGGCGCACGGCGAACGAAGGGTTGCTGATGCCACCCAAGTCGACGTTCTTCACACCCAAGTTGCGCACCGGTTTGGTGATCAGACCCCTCGACTGAACACCGCGGTGATGACCCCCCCTCCCGGTGATGACGCTCAGGTGATCGAGGCCGCGAAGATCGAGGCGATGGCCGCCTCGATCGTGGCATCGAACTCGACATCGCTCTGCTGTGCCGAGAGACCTTCGGTGAGCGCGCGCGAGAAACTGGCGATCACACCGTGGTTGCGCGCCAACCGAGCGTTGGCATCGTCGCGGCTGTAGCCACCCGACAGGGCCACCACACGCAGCACGTTGGGGTGTGTGACGAGATCGCGGTAGAAGTCGTCGACCTCGGGCAAGGTGAGCTTCAGCATCACAGGCTGCTCGGGCGATTGCTGCTCGAGTTGGGCCAAGATGGCTGCCTTCAAGAGCACCTCGGCCTGCTCTTTCTGCGGGCTGTTGATGTCGACCTCGGGTTCGATGATGGGCATCAACCCGGCGGCCAGAATCTGGCGGCCGACTTCGAACTGCTGGGCCACCACGGCGTCGATACCTGCGGCATCGGCCAACTTGATGACCGACCGCATTTTGGTACCGAACACGCCCTTGGCCACTGCCCGCGCCAGCAATGCATCGAGCTCGGGCATCGGCTTCATGACCTGCACCCCGTTCGCCTCATCGACGAGACCTTTGTCGACCTTCAGGAACGGCACCACACCCTTGGCTGACCACAGGTATTCGGCGCTGCCGACACCGTCGATCTCGCGATCCATGGTGCCCTCGAACAGAATGGCGCCGAGCACACGTGCGCCAGTGAATGCCGGACTCTTGATCATGCGCGACCGCATGGCATGCATGAGGTCGAACATCTCATCTTCCGACGAATACTCGTTCTCTTCAATGCCGTACAGGCGCAAGGCCTTCGGTGTGCTGCCACCGCTCTGGTCGAGCGCAGCGATGAAACCTTGCCCCGAACGCACACGTTCGAACTGCTCGCGGTTCATGTGGGTACTCCTTCTCGTCGGACAACTGATATCGGCCTCCGCAAGGCTGCCGACTGCGAGCGAGAGCGTAGTGGTGAAGCAGCGTCACACCTCAGATGCTGTGCCGCACTGACGCGCCTAGGTGGCCGACGGGGTGCCCAGTTGCGCGGCCATCGTGGCCACGAGCCGTTCGACTCGCCGGCGCGCGGTGGCCGGCACCACCGACTCGGCCACCACCTCGGTTCGGCTCTGCGTGCCGGTTGCACCCTTGAAGAAGCGGCGGCGCACCGAACCGCCCACCACCACCTCATCGCCCTGTTCGAACCTGACAGTGAGCGGTGGGTCGAACCAAGCCACGGGCAGCGAGGCCGACACCCCATCGGGCAGCACCGTGGTGACCTCGAGCGAATAGAGCCGTGAACCCGAAGCGAGCTCGCGAATGACCGGCGCACTGCTGAGGCGCCCACGCAATACGACAATGTTCATAGAAACTCCTCGAACGAACCGAGCGATGCTCGGCACTGAGTGATGTACGAGGGGGAAGTGCGAATCACCCTGCCATAAGGGTGTGACGGGGTTGTCGAGTTCAGCGACCGAGCGCCGCCAACCGCTGTTTCACATCGGAGAAGTCGGCATCGACTCGAGCGACCAGGGTGAAGTACCGCCGGGCCTCGACGATGTCACCCGACCGGTCGAGTAGATCGGCAAGCACGTACCACTGCCGAAGGTGATAATCACGCGGGGTATCAGGTACCGAACGGGCCCGTTCGAGGAGCTTCAACGCACCGCGCAAGTCGCCCTGGTCGGCAAGTGCACCGGCGGCGACGATGCGGCCCTCGGCCATGAGTTCATGACTCGGTGAGGCTGCCCGCAACTCGAGCCACAGCTGCTCGACCATGTCGTAGCGACGAAGCGCTCGATAACAATCGGCCAACACGGCGTGGAGACGGGTGGAGTGTTCGAGTTGGCGAGCCTGCTCGAGTTCGGCGGCAGCCTTACGCCACTGCCCCACCCCGTAGAACGACAAACCGGCGATTTCATGGGCCAGGGCGATCTGCGGCAGATCGCGCAGTACCGGCGCCACCATGCGCCGCGCATCGTCGTAGCGACCTCGGCCGAGTGCCTCCGATGCAGAGAGCAAGCGCTCGTTGAATCGTGCGGCGCGGGAGCCGGCCTCACGTTGCACGTCGGCCATCACCTCCGCATCGAGTTCAGCCCGACGCCGACGCGGCGCCGCATCTCGCTGGGCACGCTCAGTGGCCTGTTCGGCCACCTCGCGCAACGGCCCCTCATCGACCCACGTCTCGCGCTCCCACGGAGCCGGTTCTGCCACAACGCGTTCTTCACGAGGGCCACGCCGAGCCTTTACTTCCTTCGCACGACGCTCGGCATCGGTGAAGGGGCGACGAGCGGCCTCATCACGACGCGGCCCAACACCATCACGACGCGGCCCAGCACCACCAGGACGACCAGCGCCACCTGGGCGGCCCGCGCCACCAGGACGCGGCCCAGCACCATCTCGGCGCGGCCCGGCACCATCACGAGGCCCTGCGGGGCGTGGTGAACGAGCCGGACGATCATCACGATCGAACCGCTCGGTACGCTCCGGACGCTCAGTTCGTTCAGAACGCTCACGGAATGGCCGATCCGAACCCTCGCGACGCTCGCCCGCATCGGTACGACCGAAGCCACCACCCCGCGAGAAACCACCAGTGCGACCAGCACCACCAGGACGGCCAGCACCACCAGGCCGACCGGCGCCACCCTCACGATATGGACGGCTCGCAGCGCCCTCCCGAGGTTGCCGAGCGCCGCGATCGACACCACCGCCCCGTTCGGGCCGACCTGGCCGACTCCCACGATCGTCATCGCTCGGACGGCCGGACGGGCGCACTACTCGAGTGGGTCGCTGCCCGCGCCCTTCCCCGCCGTCGAACGAACCACGAGTGGCGCCGCCGGAGCGGCCCGCCGCGCCACGCGGTGCACCGGTACGAGGGGCACTGGGCCTACCGGCTCCACCGGAAGCGCCACGCGGACCTTCACCTCGGCCAGCGCCACTACGAGGAGCCCCGCTACGAGGAGCCCCGCTACGAGGAGCCCCGCTACGAGGAGCACCACTACGGGGAGCTCCGCCACGCGATGCACCCGAATGGGGTGCTCCCGTCCGAGAACCTCCCGTGCGAGCACCTGAAGGTCGGTCGCCGCCGGCGCCCTGCCCCGACGAGGATCCACCGGGCCGACGCGCCGGACGCGCGCCCTGCGCGCCGCGCGGACGGTCGGAGCGGTCGGTGCGGCGGGGTTCGTCGGGCGTTGGCATAGGGCAGTCCATGCTAGCGCGGAGAGCCTACAGCCCCTCCGAGACCCCCCCGAACGGCCACCCGCTGAGCAACCGGGGCGAAAACGACGAACACCCCCGCACAGGGCGGGGGTGTTCGAGCGATAAATTCGGCGACGACCTACTCTCCCAGGGGGTCTACCCCCAAGTACCATCGGCCCTGGCAGTCTTAACTTCCGTGTTCGGGATGGGAACGGGTGTGACCCTGCCGGTATGGTCACCGAAATCTGTTGTCAAGGACGGTCCTACGCGGACCTCCAAGTACTCCAGAGCAAGCACGAGCGATGTTCAAACCAAGCCCTCGGCCGATTAGTACCGGTC
>JBAXQV010000244.1:0-3860 GCA_037131575.1 Actinomycetota bacterium | reverse complement strand
GTCATTGGGAGCATGTACCAAGACACCTCCCAAACCGATCACGACCACCCGATGCGCCCCGTCGACATCCGTCGCGCCATCCTCGGCACCTTCCTTCGTGCCGACCGACCACTCTCGCTGACCGAAGTCATCGACCTCCTCGCCGCTGAGGGCCTCCTGGTGAGTCGCGGCAAAGTGAGCGATGTGATGCAACACCAGGTGCGTTCCGGCCGGGCACAGATCGTGAGCCGCGGTGTGTTCCGCCTCGACAGCACCGAATTCAGCGAGGCATCACGTCGTCGCTGTCTCAACTGGCGGGCTGCCAAGGCCTGGCGCGAGCGCCTCTATGCCCGCTACCTCCGGGCGTACGGCGAATCAGCCCCTGGCGCCCGACTCGATCGACAACAACCCGCCTGAACCAAGTGTGCCCACATTGCGATAGATGTCGAGCTTGGCCGTGGTGTCGGCGATGTCGAGGTTGCGCATGGTGAGTTGGCCGATGCGGTCGAGCGGCCCGAATGCCGCATCTTCCACCTTCTCCATGCTCAACCGCTCAGGTGCATAGGTGAGGTTGGCGCTGGTGGTGTCGAGCACCGTGTAGTCGTCGCCCCGACGCAGGCGCAACGTGACCTCACCGGTGATGGCCGAACCCACCCAGCGGATGAGTGGCTCGCGCAGCATCAGGCTCTGCGGATCGAACCAGCGCCCTTCGTACAGCAAGCGCCCGAGCCGGCGACCCATGGTGCGGTAGTTCTCGATCGTGTTCTCGTTGTGGATACCGGAGACGAGTCGCTCGTAGGCGATATGGAGCAGCGCCAACCCCGGTGCTTCGTAGATACCGCGGCTCTTGGCCTCGATGATGCGATTCTCGATCTGATCGCTCATACCCAACCCATGCCGACCACCAATGGCATTGGCCTCCATCACCAATTCGACCTGCGAGGCGAACTCGACGCCATTGATGGCCACCGGCCAGCCTTCGTGGAAGCGCACCGACACCACCTCGGGGGCGATGGCCACCTCGTCGCGATAGTGCGCCACACCCATGATGGGCTCGACGATGTCCATCGACGTGCTCAACTCCTCGAGCAACTTGGCCTCATGCGTGGCCCCCCACACGTTCGCGTCGGTGGAGTACGCCTTTTCCTTGCTGGCGCGGTACGGCAGATTGCGCGTGGTGAGGAATTCGCTCATCTCGGCACGGCCACCCAGTTCGTTCACGAACGTGTCGTCGAGCCACGGCTTGTAGATGCGCAGATTGGGGTTCACCAACAACCCATAGCGATAGAAGCGCTCGATGTCGTTGCCCTTGTAGGTGCTGCCATCGCCCCAGATGTCGACTCCGTCGTCGCGCATGGCCTGTACCAACAGGGTGCCCGTGACGGCACGACCGAGCGGGGTGGTGTTGAAGTACGTCTTGCCGGCCGTGGCGATGTGGAACGCACCGCACTGCAGCGCGACGAGCCCTTCGTGCACCAACTCGGTGCGGCAGTCGATCACCCGAGCCAGTTCGGCGCCGTATTCCTTGGCCCGACCAGGTACACCCGGCAGATCGGGTTCGTCGTACTGGCCGAGGTCGGCCGTGTAGCAATACGGCACGGCCCCCTTTTCGCGCATCCAGGCGACAGCTGCCGATGTATCGAGGCCGCCGCTGAACGCGATTCCGACTCGTTCTCCGACCGGCAGTGAGGTGAGCACCTTCGACATAGGCCTCCGACGCTACCGGCCCGAGGGCCGCCGACGAGGTGTCAGGGTCGTTCGATCCACTGGCTCAGCAGCCAGTGGAAGTGCCTGATCTTCGTCTCCTGGTAGTTGGCCAGGGTGATGTTCTTGCGCAACGACGGCAACCCCTTCTGCACCTTGGGCAGGTTGAACGTGTCTTGGTTGAACACCCGGGCGAGCAGGCCCAGTTCTTCGGCGTCGGTCCAGTCCTGGTCGACCCCGAGCCAGTGGATGGGCACCGAGGGCGGCTTGGGCTGCGAGGTGTCGTACGGCTCGAGGAACATGCATTCCATGATCGACATGTCGTGGCGATCTTCGTACGGGCGGAAGCGGTAGACGATGCGGTTGAACGCCGCCCACGGGTGCAGGTTGGGGAACAGCGAGTAGTAGATGCTGTCGGACAGTTCGGCATCGCTCAGTTGGTCGGCCTTGTCGCCGATGATCTCGGCGTAGCGGGTACGCCCACCGGCGCCGGCCACGCCGCGTGCAGTCATTCCGTCAGAGAGTTCCACGAAGGCCGGTTCGTCGAGGCGCCGGTCGCTCATGGCGTCGAACATCTCCTGCTCGGTGGGCTGCCAGTTGATGTGCGGGCTCGGTGTGCCGTTGGGGGTGATGGCCCGGCTGAAGTTGCCGCTCCAGTCGTACTGGCTGTTGGCATCGCCGATACCGGCCAACAACTGAGGGTGCGTGGCCACCACGTGGAATGCCTCCATGAACGCCTCTTGCACCACCTTCCAGTTGGTGGGGAAGATCCGCGCCACATGGGCCGACTTGTAGCGGTCTTCGAGTGGCCACTTCTCGAAATGCTTGGGGAACTCGCCGAGGAACGATTCGAGCGACTCGCAGTCGGGGTCCATGTTGATGAACACGAACCCGCCCCAGCGACCCACCTGCACCTCGGGCAGCGCCCATTCGTCGGCGTTCACATGGGGGAAGTCCCACTCGCACGGAATCTGCTTCAGCGACCCGTCGAGGTTCCAGCAGTAACCGTGGAACGGGCAACGCAGTTCATGGGCATTGCCATCGGCCTCGCGCAGTTGCCTACCGCGGTGCAAGCACGCGTTGTAGTACGCCTTGATCTCATCGGGCGCCGAGCGCACCACCAGGATCGACAGATCGCAGATGTCGTACACGCAGGTGTCGCCCACCTCAGGCACGTCGTCTTCGCGGCAGGCCATCTGCCAAGCACGCTTCCAGAGCTTCTCTTTCTCGATCTCGTGGAATTCGCGGCTGGTGTAGCGATCGCGGGGGATATCGGCATCGCCGAGGAACTGCCAGCTCTGCCAGCGCAGTGTGACGGGCACGTTCTCGGGACGCGTGTCGTTGTCGAGCAACTGCTGGTAGTTCACGCCGGGCGAACGGGCACTGCCGCGCTCGGATGTGGCTGCGGGATCATTGGTAAGCGTCATCGTGTGCTCCTCGTGCTCAGTTGCTCATCGCTTGGGCGGCTTGTTGGAAGCGGTTCGGCAATTGCTTGCCGGCGATCCACAAACAGAGATGCGGATCGGCCTGACGGATCTCGCCCTCGATCCACACGCCATGGGCGGTGAAGCGACCGGTCTTGCCATTCTTCGACACTTCGATCTGGCCGTCGGCCGTGAGGTCGTACAAAGCCCCGGAGAGTGGATGTTTGATGGTGCGCATGGCGTCGAACCCCCTGATCGGAACCGAGCTGTCTCTGACCGGATGGTACGGACAGCGGCTTGAGCCAGATTAGTAACCGTGCAGTTAGTTCTCCGACTCGGAGCGCGCCTGGCGATACATCCCGGCGATCGCCGCGAGGCTCACCATGGCACCGGCGAGAGCGATGGCCAACTCGACCAGCCCGAAACGATGAAAGCGGTTCAGGTCGCCAGCGGCGATGGCGGCCAGCGCGGCTGCTGCGGCAACGCCCAGTGCAGGGAGCCGCCGCCAGTTGCGCATCGAGCCGATGACCGCCAGCACTGGCAGCACGAAGGGGCACAGCTGCACGATGAACGACCGTGGCTCGGCCTCGGGGCCCAACCACCAGGTGGACAACCCGAGGATTCGCGAACTCGTCCACACAGCACCGAGGCACAGCACGATGCCACCCCAACCCACACCGAACGCAATGCGCCAGCCGATGGTGAGTTGGCCCGGACGGTTCGCCCTCACCATGGGCGTCCGCGGTATCGGTG
>JBAXQV010000243.1:0-3872 GCA_037131575.1 Actinomycetota bacterium | reverse complement strand
GGCAACTCGGCCTCGACAGGAGTTTCGTCGCTCGGCAGCGGGGGCATGGCCCCGAACGGGTCGACACCGAGATCAAGATCGTCGGCGCTGTCGCCGTCGTCGGCGCGAACGTGACCCAACAGCGGGTTGGCCGACTGATGCACCACATCGCCCTTGAACCGCCAGAACACCAGCAACGCAAACCCGAGGAATGTGAGTACATAGGCCCCGATGTCGAGCCCCGACCGCTCGAACGACAGGCGCACATCATTGGAGGTGGGCACCACCACCATCAGGTTCGGCGCGATGCGCCATGGCCCATTGGCCCCCGATGCCTGCCAGTTGGGGAAGTAGCTCACCTTCACCAACACCGGTACGCCCACCTTGTCGACATGGAAGGTGACGTCTTGCTCGCCCAGGTGCACGTCGCTCACCGTGACGGCCGGCAGCGGTACCGCCTTGATGGCTTGGCTAGGAATGACGATGTCGACGCGATCGTTCTGCCGACGCGACAAGTCGGGCAACACATCGATGCGCTGCCATTCCTTCGGGCCACCGTCGGCCGGCATGGCCGCCCATTCGCTGGTGTGCTGGAACCAGCTCATCCCGAGTTCGAGGTTGCGCTCACGCTGGTCGCCATCGCGTGTGTTCACCACCACCGGCTGCTGGGCCAACGGTTCCACGAGTTCGGAACCCTTGACCGTGTAGATGTTCCACGGACCGACGGCTTTCACGAAGGTGAGGTCGGGTTGCGTATCGGCCTGTTCACGCGCCTTTTGGGTGAACACCATGAGGTATTTCACGCCCAGCGATTGCAGGTAGGGCACACCCTTGGCTGCGTTCGCATCGTCGTAACGAAGCGCGCGCACCGGGTCGGAGCTGTGCTCACTCATGGCCGACGCAGCGATGAAGTGGTACGGCGTGGTACCCGACGCTTCGAAAAACAGCCCTTCCGAACTGGCGATGCAACCGTCGGTCCAGTGCGGCAGCAGCATCAACGACATCGTGGTGCCGTACTTGCCGGTCTCGTTGTTGTTCTCCCAGAGGGCTCGGCCGCACCCGAACTGCGGGTCCTTGCCGAGGTCGCCCATGGCGGTGACCAACGCCCGGTATTCGCCGTAGGCGGGCTTGTCTTCGTAGCCGAGGAAGTTGTAGCGCGACCATCCGTCACTGGCGGCGTCGGTGGCCGTTGGCGACAAACTGATCGGCCCCCACTGGTACACCGATTTGCCGTTGTGCGTCTGGAAACCAGCCCCCGGCATCACCTGGAAGAACATCATCTCGATGAACACCACGCCGAGGCCCACCACCACCGCAACTGCTGTACCCACCTTCACCGCCACGAGCGAAGGCAGCGTTCGTTCGCCACGCACCGCTTGGGCGATGACCAAGCCCACCTCCACGAAGCCCACCATCATGAGCAGGTACCGCAGCAGGTAGATGAACGGCAACAGGCGGGGGTTCCACAGCAGGCCGATGAGCGGCAGGCTGTCGCGCGTTGCGTACACCGCGGCCACGAGCGCCAGGGTGGTGATACCCAGCCACGCGCCGTTCAGGTGTCTGCGCGCGATGGACGCGACAAAGCCGATGACCGCGAACAGGGTGATGAACACGTCGAACACCGTGTTCAACGGGAAGAACATGTTCCAGAACGAATCGCTCGCCCCATCGGGCCGGAACCCGTACTTCATATCGGTCATGTAGGCGTGGTTGGCCAGGAATGGGATGACCCAGAACGACGCCAGTAGCAGCGTGGTGAGACCCATCGTGAGGCCGTAGATGAATCGGGTGCGGTCCATCCAGATGAGCCACATCAGCAAGGCACCGATGACCACGAACAGCAGCACGATGCCGTGCGACAAGCAGGCCAACGCCAACACGATGGCCGTCCAGCAGCGGTACTTACCGGTTTCGAGGCCGCGTGCGAACAGACCCAACCCGAGCACCGCCAACGACAGCGCGATCGAGAACGAGAACTCGCCCGCCATGGTCGACTTCACGTTGCCGCCGTAGATGGAGAAACTCTCGTCGAACAAGAACAGCAGACCTGCCAGTGCGAACAATTCAGGCATCGGGTAGCGGAAGCGGGCGAGGCGACCGAACGCCCAGCAACACGCCGGCAGGCTCACAATGCCGGCCACGGCCACGATCTTGAACGCAATGCCGTACGGGAAGACGACGTTGAGCACCACCATGGCCAGCGCGGGGATGACCATGTAGAAGCGGTACATCGGGAAGCCGTCGTACCAGTAGTTGCTCCACCCGGTGAGTTGGCCACGCGACAGCAGCACGTCGCGCAGGAACGCCGGCCCCATCACGTGGGCACCCATGTCGCCACCGGTGGGCGTGTTGTCGGAGAAGATCAGCGCGGGGTGCACCACTTGCGCGGCGGCCCATGTGGCACCCACGACGGTGAGGAAGGTGACGATGAAGCGCACGATCCGTTCAGCGGGCCACGGGGCTTCGAGCCACGCGGTCGGGCGACGCATCACCCGGCTGAAGGCACGTTGGAACCAGGGACGCGGGGCATCGGGCTCGGGTGCAGGGACGTCGGCCATCGGTTGTTCGTCGAGCACCAGGTCGCTCATCGGCTCCATCCTCTCATGACCGCACGGTTGCACACCGTCACCGGCGCGCGACCGTCCACAAACCCACGGCATTGAACGCGCAATGAGCGAGCATGCCCATGCCCAACCGACGAGTGGTGACCGCGCACACACCGAGCACCACACCGAACACGAACAACCCGGGTAACTCGATGGGCCGGAAGTGGATGATGGCGAACAATGCGGCGACGATGAGTACACCCAGAGCAGAGCCGAAGCGCCGCACGAAGGCGTGCTGCAGGAGGCCGCGATACAGCAGTTCCTCCACGAACGGAGCGCCGACGACAACGATGAGCACCAATACCACCAGCCAGATGCCGTGGGCGCTGTCGTACAACGTGCGTGCCGACTCCTCCACCTGGGTTTGGTTGAACTCTGAGGGCCAGATGCGTTCGAGCGGCCAGTACAACACGCGTAAGAGCACCAGCTGCGAGAACGCCCCGATGGCAAGGCCAACGAGGTCGATGGGGGCGAACGCCAGGCCGAGCACCTTCACCGGCGATCCACCTCCGAACACGCGACAGGCCCACCACACGGCAACCACCATGGGGGTCCACAGCAGCAACGTGCCCGCTGCCGTGGCCCACAAGGGTGTGGCGACACCCGCTTTGGGGTAGCCGAGCACGGTGAGCACCACCGCGCCCAGCACATTGCCGGTGACCCACGCGGCAAGCCACACTCCGGCTGCTACACGGATCGAGATCTGCGGCGTCGCGGCGAGGTGACGCGAGTTCAGTGAAATCAGCCCGCCAGACGCTGTGCGCCGGCCTGTACCAATTGGCGCGACTGACGACGATCGTCGAGACGCCACCCATTGGGCACCGACAGGCGCGCCGCATGCCGTTCGCACAGGTCGTAGCTGTGGGGGTCGCGGTCGGCAGCGAGGTCGTCGAGCCATACGAGCGAGCGACCGTACTGATAGGCGAGGGTGGCAACTGCTGGGGCGGCGCACCCGGTACGTGAACACTGGCGGATCATCACAGAAACGGTACCCAGCAGCAGCCTGTTGGTGGTGGATGCCACACCCATGCGACCGAATTCTGGGCCTTCCCGACCGACTCAAGCCACCCCTCAGGCTCTAACATGCATTCATGAGCAATCTGCCCCCGCCTCCCCCGCCGCCGCCGCCAGGCCGCAGCCCCGGAGGTCGCCAGCAGCCCGGTCAACAGCCTCCCGAGAAGGGCGGCAAGCCCTCGTTCACCGCGGGTTGGCCGAAGTGGACCCTGCCGGTGCTCGTTGCGGTGCTGGTGGCCATGTTCGTGCTGCCCCGTGTGTTCACCACCGATC
>JBAXQV010000242.1:0-3872 GCA_037131575.1 Actinomycetota bacterium | reverse complement strand
TGCGGCCGCTCACCGACACCTCGGTCAGCGCCGCGTATGCCGATCTGGCAGGCGTGTGCGAACCATCGGGCACCGTGCGGTCGTATCGCGGCATCATCCGCGCCGTGAACGGCACCGATGGCTCGAATCACACGGTCAACGAAGTGCCGGTCGAGCAGTACCTGCGTTCGGTGATTGCATCAGAAATGTCGCCGGCATGGGCAGCGCGTGGAAGCCAAGCACTGCAAGCGCAAGCCATTGCTTCACGCACCTACGCACTTGCCGAGAAGCGATACTCGTACGCTCGCACATGTGATCTGACCTGTCAGTCGTACACCGGGGCGGCCACTCGCACGGGCGTGAACGGAGCGTTCCGGCGCAACGAATGGCCCTCGACCGATACAGCCGTGAAGGCAACCGTTGGCGTGGTGCGCCGTCTCGGCTCGGCGTCGGGACAACTCGCCTACACCATGTTCTCATCGTCATCGGGTGGCTACAGCGCCTCGAATGGACTTGGTTTTCCGGTAGTTGCCGACGCTGGCGATGCCACCCCCACCAACCCGTACCACGCGTGGACCGCCACGGTCGCCTACACCGCGATCAACCGAGCATGGCCGAGCATCGGCACCTTCACGGGAATCACGGTTTCGAAGCGCTCCGGTGATGGCGACTGGGGTGGCCGTGTGCTCACCATCACCGTGTCGGGAACTGCCGGTTCGGTCACCCTCACCGGTGATGCGTTCCGACGTGCTGTCGGCATGAAGTCGAATTGGTTCTCCATCAGGCCTGAGTCGATTCCGGGTGGCGTTGATTCATCGCCCCCTGAACCCACCACGGTTCCAGGGACCACCACCCCCGTGACCACCATTCCGGTGACCACGGTTCCGGCGGGCCCATCGTGCGGCAACCGGGTACCACCCTCGATCGACGGTTCGAGCATCGCCACCGCTGGGTCGATGTTCACGCCCACGGCACCGCGTCGCGTGGTCGACACCCGCGATGGCACAGGCACCACGGCGACTCCGCTCGGCACCGGGTGCACCCTGGTGGTGCGGCCCGGCGTGGCGGCTGGCGCCACCGCCGTTGCCGTGAACCTCGTCACCGTGAACGCGTCGGCGAACGGCTATCTCACTGCGTACCCATGTCGCCGAGCTCGGCCGCTCACCTCGGCAGTGCAATCACTGACTGGCCGAGTGGTCAGCGGGTCGGCCATCGTGCCGCTCGCCGCCGATGGCACGTTCTGCATCTTCACCAGCGCTGCCACCGATGTGGTGGTCGACGTGTTCGGAGCATTTGCGCCGGACGCCGGCTCACAGTTCGAGCCGATCGCTGCTGCTCGATTGCTCGACACGCGAACGAGTGGGCGTCTCGTAGGAGCCGGGCAAGTGGTGCGGATCGCCACTCGTGGCACTGCCAAAGCCGGTGGCGACGACACAGCGGTATCGCTCACCGTGCACGCCCTCGGTGGAACGGGCAGTGGGTTCGTGACCATGTGGCCGTGCGATGCCCCGCGCCCGCTGGCCAGTTCACTCAACATCACGGCCGGTACACCAGTGAGCAACGCAGTAGAGGTGGCCACGAATACCGCCGGCGAGGTGTGCGCCTACAGCAGTACCGCCACGCACCTCATGGTCGATCTGCAGGGTTGGTACGGCCCGTCGGCCACCACCGAGTTCCACGCCGTGGTGCCGTATCGATTGGTCGACAGCCGCTCGGCCGCCGGGTGGAACGGCATGCTCAACCCAGGTGCCAGCAAGCGGGTGGGTGTGGCCGGAAGCGGTGGTGTTCCCGCCTCTGGTGTGCGCGCCGCCGTCATCGCCGTCACCACCGTGGGGCCGGGCCGAGCCGGGTATCTCACCGGGTTCGCCTGCCAGGCAACGCTGCCCGCCGTGTCGATGCTGCGCTATCCGGCCGGTGTGAACGTCGCTGTGTCGAGCACGCAGATGCTCAGCGGCACGGGCGACTGGTGTGCATCAGCCAGCACATCGACGAACGTGGTCGTCGACGTGAACGGTTGGTTCGGCTGACTCAGGCCACGCCCAAGGCCTGACGCACCTGGCGACGCGCTGTACGCGCTGTCTCGTGCACCTGGCCCACCAGGGTGCCTGCTTGTGCCGGCAAGCGATCTTCGATGGCAGCGATCACTTGGTCGAGGCGCACTTCGAACGTGTCGAGTGCGCCGTCGATACCGTTCCACTGGGCGGTCAGCTCGCGGCGGCGAACCTGCAGTCGCTGGATACCCAGCACACTGGCGCCAATGGCCACATAGGCTCCATCACGAACCAGGTTGCCCAGTGGGGCGAGATCGAGCGAGGGAATGGTTTGCACGGAGGACTCCTCTCAAGTGCAAACACGCTAGCGCAAAGTGCTAACTATTGCAAGCATTGACGCGGTGAGGTACCTGGCTCGGGCTGCGCCGCTAACCTCGCTCCTTCGTGGATACCGCTGAACAGCTCGCCCCGCCGGTGGTGGCGGTGATGGTGGTGCACGAACCCGACCTGTGGTTCGACGAGGTGCTCACATCACTCGAGCAGCAGGACTATCCCAACCTACGTGTCTTGGTGCTGGTCACCGGTGAACCGGGCGATGTACCCGAGCAGGTGCGATCCCGCGTGCCCCGTGCGCTGGTGCGCTCGGTAGCGGGAAATCCGGGTTTCGCTGCTGCGGCGAACGAGGCGCTGCGCCTGGTGGAAGGCGATAACGGCTTCTTCTGTTTCCTCCACGACGATGTCGCGCTGGCCTCCGATGCGGTGCGCGTGCTCGTGGAAGAACTGTTCCGTTCGAATGCTGGTGTCGTGGGGCCGAAACTGCTGGCCTGGCATACCCCCACGGTGCTCAGCCATGTGGGGTTGGCGGTCGATCAGTTCGGAGAGATCGACCCCATCGTGGAACCTGGTGAAACCGACCAGGAACAGCACGATGGCGTGGCCGATGTGTTCGCCGTGTCATCGGCATGTCTGCTGGTGCGCGCCGACCTGTTCCGGACGCTCGGGGGGTTCGACGACCGCATCGAATACCACGGCGAAGCGGTCGAACTGTGCTGGCGTGCACATCACAGCGGTGCGCGTGTGCTCGTGGTGCCGTCGGCCAAGGGTCGCCACATCGGTGCCCTCGAACAACGGCAACCCGATCTGCGGCATACCACCATGCGTGAAGCCAACCGGATGCGCACGGTGGCCACGCTCACCGGGGCCCGCCGCCTGCCGTGGGTCATGCTGAAACTCACCGTGCTCACCCTCGCCGAATTCGTGGTCGGGGTGTTGAGCGGCCATGCGGCACAGGGCTGGGCCGCTGTGCGTGGGCTGTTCGGCCTCATTCCGCAGGTTCCGACCATCGTGGCGCGGCGTCGCGAACTCGTGTCGACGCGCCGGGTGCCCGATAGCGAAGTGGCGGGCCTGCAGTTGAGCGGCAGCGCTCGTCTGCGCACGTATCTCCGTGCTCGCGATGCTCGCCCCGATCATCGCGATCACACGCAACCCTGGCGCGAGCGAGCCGGTGTGGGTGCTGCCGCGGTGTGGATCGGGCTGGTGTTCGCGGTGCTGTTGGGTAGCCGGCACGTCATCTCCGACGGCAGCGCCCACGTGGGTCAATTCCTGCCCTACGACTCGAGTGCAACGCATCTGCTGCGTACGTTCGCAAGCGGATGGAACGCTCGTGAACTGGGTGTCTCATCGGCCAACCCCACGGGTCTTGCGCTGGTGGGTATCGCCAGCGTGGTCACCCTCTTCCACATGGGTGCGCTCCACACCCTCGGCATCATTGGCGCACTGGTGGTGGGGCCGCTCGGCATGTGGCGGGTCACGCGTGGCTTTTCGTCGCGCCGGGCCAGGCTGGCCACGCTGCTGGTGTATGCGGCGCTGCCGTTGGCCAGCCAGGCGATCTCGGTGGGTCGT
>JBAXQV010000241.1:0-3877 GCA_037131575.1 Actinomycetota bacterium | reverse complement strand
CTCGAATCGACGACTGCACATACGGTGTACAACGGTGTCATCATCGTGGTTGTGCTGATCTCGTTCATCTCCCTGGCGTTGGGCGCATGAGCCCCACCGAACCGTCGTCGAACCCCACCGACATCAGCATCGATCGCGAGCGCGCTGTCACCATCGAGTTCGACGATGGCGTGGTGTGCGAGTTCCCGGTCGAGGCGTTGCGTGCCGCCTGCCCGTGCGCCAGTTGCCGCGGCTGGCGCGAACGCGGCGAGATCGCCTGGCCCCGGCCGGGTATGCCCGCCACCATTGCGGTACGCGATGCCGAGTTGAACGGCGCATGGGGCCTATCGATCGACTGGAGCGACGGGCACAGCACCGGCATCTACTCGTGGGAAGTGCTCCGCCGCTGGTGGGATGCCGGCATGGCCGCACCCATGGTGATCGATAACCTGCCCACATGAGCCTGCCGCCGCCGCCCCCTCCGGCGCCTCCGCTGCACCAACAGGGGCTACCGCACTGCTACCGCCATCCGAACCGCGAGGCGGGCCGCAGTTGCACCCGTTGCGGGCGACCGGCATGTGGCGAGTGCCTCGTGCAAGCGACGGTCGGCTCGCACTGCCTCGACTGCGCCAAGGCGGCGCGGCCCGATGTGCGCACGCGAGCCAAGTTCTGGAATGCGCGCCACCTCGCGCTGGTCACCTCGGTGCTCATCGCGGTGAACGTGGCCATCTTCGTCATCATTGGCATCGACGACCCGGGAACGCTCACCGGGCGTAGCACTGTGAGCCATCTGCAGGTCAACCTCGGGCTGAACCGCCTGCTGCTCATCGAGACCCACGAGTGGTATCGGCTCATCTCATCGGGGTTCCTCCACTTCGGTTTCATCCACATCGGCTTCAACATGTTGCTCCTCTACCAACTGGGCAACCTGCTCGAGCGCGCGCTAGGCCGGGTGCAGTTCGGCCTGCTCTATTTCGCAGGCCTGTTGGGTGGCTCCCTCGGCGTGATGCTGGTCACTGGCCGTAGCTTTGGTCTCACCGGTGGGGCGTCGGGCGCCGTGTTCGGGTTGATGACGGCAGCGGCCATCGGGTTGCATCGGCAGGGCATCAACGTGTTCTCCACAGGCATTGGCACCACGCTCATCTTGAACCTGGTGCTCACCTTCACCATCTCAGGTATCTCCATCGGTGGGCACGTGGGTGGTGCCATCGCCGGCGCCATCTGCGGTTGGTTCATGCTGCAACCGCGTTGGAAGCCGGCACCCAAGTGGGTGGGCTACGCGGTGCCCACCACGGTTGCCCTCATCAGCCTCATCGGCTCGGTGATCGTGGTCTACCTCGCCTGATGGTGGGCATCACGAAGGTGGGCATACGGTCGGCCGACCATCGTGCCGGTGGTGCCATGGCCAACGCACACAGGCTCAACAGCACCGCGTCGTAGTTCACCCGCCAGCCTGCGAAGTCGCGCCACGCCTGGTCGCGATCGGCGCGCAGCGGCACCCCGGCTGCCTCGAGCTCCGCGACCAACTGGTCGTATTCGGCGCGGCTGATCGAAATGGGTGCGTCCGACGCAGGGTCGGGGTCGTAGGCGATGCCGAAGTAGTCGGCGATGCGACGCAGGCTGAAGAATCCGGTTCGTAAGGTGAGTGACGCGCGGGCGCGGGCCGTGCCGTCGACGGTGGACGCCGCCAGTGCCGCAGTGTCGAGCACACACCCCGCCGCGGTGATCCAACTGCGATCGGGATGCGGTGAACGGAAATGTACGAGCGCAGGCTGGCTGGTGTGGCTCTCTTCGATGTCCATGAACCAGGTTTCCCACGGCCGAAAGAGATCGTCGTCGATGTCGGCGAGCAGCCCGATGGCCTGGTAGCGGATGAACAACGTGGCGGGCGACGGAGGCAGGCCGGCACGCACCTCGAGCATGCCCACCAACGTTTCGCGTCGGCTGAACGCGCCGTAGATGGTGGGCAGGTAGGAGATCATCAGCGAAACCAACCCCAGGCCCAGGCCTGCCTCCACGAAGGCGAGCGCAGTGCGCCACACACCTTCAGGTCGCTCGAAGCCGAGTGTCATGAGCGACGAACCGCTGATGATGAACGCCTCGCTGAAGGGGTGCACGCCAACGCCCCAGAACACACCGGTGAACGCCACCACCACCAGGGTCACCCACACCGCGGGCAGTAGCACCAACCCCACCGGGCCGTAGAGCGACATCACCCGGTCGCGGGCGTCGAACGAGCGCTCCGTCGAGGCGATGCGGCGAAACAGCCGACCCAACACCACGAAGTGCGCCCGGGTGAGTGCAGTGGGCGTGGCGCGGGGCACCACCACCGACTTCACTGCCGAGGTGAGGGTCCACAACAGCAAGGCCAGCCCGGCCAAGCCCACGGCGATGTGTGCGACGATCACCCCAGCAGTCTGCCAGGCAACAACGATCAGACGTGCGTGGGCACCGCCGACGACGACGCGGTGGACGATGCCGCCGCAGGGGCCGAGGCCTTTGCAGCCGGTTGACGACCGCCCAGGAAGAAGGCCGCCCCCACCGGGATGAGGTAGGCGAAGTAGGCGATGACCCGAATGTGTTCGGCGTCGGCCGACCAGCCGAACATGCCCTCGAGGAAATCGTGGGTGGTGCCGGTGGCGAACGGACCCTTGGTGACCAACCATGCCGGCTCGGCCAACCACCCCTCGATCTCGAACAATTCGCGGAACTCGTGCACGGCCTTGGCGAACAACCCGGCGGCGAACAAGATGAGCAGAGCGCCGGTGATCTGGAAGAAGCGACGCAGGTTGAGTTTGCTACCGCTGCGGTACACCATGACGCCCAGTACGGCCGACACGGCGAGGCCGAGCAACCCGCCCAACACCACGGCTACACCCGACGACGAACCGGCTTCGGCACCCAGCAGGAACAGCACTGTCTCGAACCCTTCACGGGCCACTGCGGCGAAGGCCACGAAGGCCACTGCAGTCGACGAGTGCGATGCGGCGCTGTCGATCTTGGAGTGCAGTTCGGCCGACATACCGCGGGCGTTCTTACGCATCCAGAAGATCATCCAGGTGAGCACTGCCGCCGCAGTGAGGGCCAAGATGCCCTCGATGGCCTGCTCAGTCTTTCCGGTGAAATCACCCACCACCACGTGGAACACCACACCGGCCACGATGCACACCAGTGCTGCTGCCGAGGCGCCAAGCGCGACCGGGAGGAACATCGCCCTTCGCCCCGACTTGGCGAGGTATGCCAACACGATGGCGAGGACGAGCGAAATCTCGAGGCCTTCACGCAATGTGATCAGAAAGCTTGCACCCATGGGGCGTCCCTTCTCTGGCGGGCGGGGTTCCTTCAGGCTCCCTGCCGAGTGATGTAAGGCATACCTTACACAGCCGATTCGGAGGCGGCAAATCGGGTCGACACCGACGCGATGTCGACATGGGTGTCGTTGAAACAGGCCCCATTGGCCAAGGCGTCGCTGCTGGCCGGGGTGAGCAGGTTCACTCCGCGGCCCTCGGCATGGTGGCGCAACCACACCCCTTTGGCCATGACGGCCACCCCGGGACGCACCGCGTCGCTCACCTCGAGACGCACGGTGAGCGACCCGGCATCGTTGAACACCGTCACATCGTCGCCAGCGTTGAGCCCCCGTGCGGCGGCTTCAGCGGGGTGCACTGTGACGGCCGGATGCGGGCTCTGGAACTCGCCGAACATCGAATTGATGAGCTTCGACGTGGCAGGAGTGATGAGCGTGAGCGGATACGTCGATTCGATCGCCGTATAGGTGGGAGCACCGAGGTGAGCGTCGATGAGGTGGGCTCGACCGCCACGTGGCTCAGTGTCGACGAATTGGAGCGACGGTGTGGGCACCATGCACGAGCTCGGGTCGGCCACCACGGCGGCCACC
>JBAXQV010000240.1:0-3878 GCA_037131575.1 Actinomycetota bacterium | reverse complement strand
GAAGTCAGCCATGGGTCGATAAGTTACCCATCGGTAACAAGTTTGGCAACCCGGGTTCACGTCATGCGGTGGTCGCTGGCTTGGGCGTGCCAGAGTGGAACACGCACCTGATCGAGGGGGACATGATGCGACGTTTCACCACTGGGTTGTTCGTGGTCGCAGCGATGGCCGCGAGCGCCTGCAGCAGTAGCGGCAGTGCACCGGTCACCGCTGCGCCCGCCACCACTACGCCCGTCACCACCGCTGCGCCCACCACGGCCGCTCCCACCACCGCACCCGACCCCGCTCAAGTGGCGGCCATCGAGTCTCAACTCTCGGGCATGCCCCCTGGCTGTGATCCGCTCGACATGCGCCACTGTCTGCTGCCCTACCCGAGCAACGCCTTCGTGGTGAACGACCCCTCCACCGACACCGGCAAGCGCGTGGCGTTCCCCGCAGGGTCGGCTCCCACCAACGTGGGCGGCGTCACCGTCGACGTTGCCGAGTGGAACCGCAACGACGGGTTCAGCCCCAACACACCCATCCTCACGCATGTGCCGGGGCTCGACCCGAAGGCATCGAACCTCCCGCCTTGGACCGACCTCGAAGCATCGCTCGCCGCCACTGCCCCTGTGGTCCTCATCGACGCGGGCACCGGTACGCGCGTGCCGCTGTGGGCCGAACCCGACAGCAAGGCCGACAGCGAAGCCGACCAGCTGCTCGCCATCCATCCCGCCGTACCGCTCGCCGAAGGCCACACCTACGTGGTGGGTCTGCGAAACCTCGTGGGCACCGACGGTGCGGTTCTCAAGGCCTCGCCAGTGTTCACCGCGTACCGCGACGGCTATGCCTCGGGCATCGGTGGGCTCGCCCCGCGTGTCGACGCCATGGAAGCCGATATGAAGGTGCTCACCGCCGGCGGTATCAACCGACACGACCTGCAGCTCGCCTGGGACTTCACCGTGGCCAGCCAGCGCAGCATCAGCGAACGGATGCTGCACATTCGCGACGACGCGCTGGCCGCACTCGGCAGTGCAGCGCCCGAGTTCACGGTCACCGCCGTCACCCCGAACCCCGACGACAACATCGCCCGCAAGGTCGAAGGCACCTTCACCGTGCCCAACTACCTCACCGGCGATGGCGGGCCGGGTAACCGCTTCTTCTACGGCGACGGCGTGGTCGCCAAGGGCAACGAATTGCCACAACGCAACGGCACCCTGAAGGCGTCGTTCATCTGCAACATCAGCGCGGCCACCGTCGCTGGATCCACGCCCGCGCACCTCGTCGAGTACGGCCACGGCCTCCTCGGCAGCAACGACGAAGTGGGTGCCGGCAACGTGCGCGATTTCGCCAACGAACACAACGTCGTCTTCTGCGCCACGAAGTGGGCCGGCATGAGCGACGAAGACGTCGGCAACGCCGCCGCGACGTTGGGCAACTTCTCGAACTTCCCCACCATGGCCGACCGCCTCCAGCAGGGTGTGCTCAACCAGATCTTCCTCGGCCGACTGATGCTTCGCCCCGATGGCCTGGCGAGCAACAGTGCGTTCCAACGGCCCGATGGCTCGTCGTTGATCGACACCAAGCACCTCGACTACGACGGCAACAGCCAGGGCGGCATCATGGGCATGATGCTCACCGCAGTGTCGCCCGACATCGAGCGCTCAGTGCTCGGCGTGGTGGGCATGAATTACTCGATGTTGCTCGAACGTTCGGTCGACTTCAGCACCTACGAGGCCATCATGAAGCCCGCGTACCCGAATGAACTCGACCGGGTCATGGCCATTGCGCTCGCGCAGATGCTGTGGGACCGCGGCGAAGGTGCGGGGTACGTGCAACACCTCACCACCAACCCGTACGCGGGTACGGCCGCCAAGCAGGTGTTGCTCGACGTGGCATTCGGCGACTGGCAGGTGACCGAGTTGTCGGCGATGGTGGCGGCGCGGGCGATGGGCGCGACGGTTCACCGACCGGTCACGGCACCCGGCCGCAGTCGGGAGAAGGATCCGGGCTGGGGGCTGAGTTCCACGGTGTACCCGAGTACGGGGTCGGCGCTGGTGATCTGGGATTCGGGCAGCGACCCGATCCCTGTCGAGAACGCGCCGCCCAAGACGTCTCGCGACCCGCACGAAGACCCGCGCGCCGACCCCGACGTGCGTCGTCAGAAGGCAGCCTTCCTGTTCGACGACACGCTCATCGACGTGTGCCAGGGCGGCCCGTGCACCGCCGACAAACGCCTCTGAACTACTAAAGAATTTCTTCTTCAGGTGTTGCAAGCGAACACACGTTCGTATAGCATCGTCGTTGTTCCGATCTTCCCCTCGGAACCAGATCGAACCCGTTCGCCGGGTTCCCGCAACGTCCGTTGATGGCTGGTCACCTGCTGTGGCAGGTGTGAGGGGGTGTGTATGAACAACGACCATGGGTCAGCCGGTGTGCCGCTAGCCGAGCGCTTCCGCCAGTTGGCATCAGCCGATGTGTCGGTGCTCGACGCTGTCGCCATCGCCGGCCTCTTGGCCGACGTCAGCGGGCTCGTCCGGTTCCTGCAGGCTCGCGAGATCGACCTCAATCAGCGGTTGCGACAGCTCGCCACACAGCGGCCGGAGGTGAACCCCGAGGCCATCAACGCTCAGGCCACTGGCCGGTCTACAGGGGTGGCCGCCCGCGCTGTGCAACGCGCCGAGAGTGCTGCCCAGGCGCCCGAACTGAAGGCGCAGATGGACGAAGGGCGATTGTCGGGCGAGCACCTCGATGCCTTTGCGGCCGCCGTCCGTTCGCTCGAGCCACCGCTGCGGCCGGCGCTGCTGGCGCGTGAGGCCGAGTTGGTCGAACGGGCCGTCACCACCAGGGCCACGGTCGAGCTATTTCGTACCTGGCTGCAACGCGAGGTGCGGCTCATCGAAGCCGACGACGGTATCCAGCGCCTCGAACGGCAGAAGCGAGCGACGCGGTTGCGCATGTGGTCGAACCTCCACACCGGCATGGTGCACATCGCCGGCCAGTTCGACCCCGAATCCGGCGCCAAGCTCGCCCAGCGTCTCGCCGATCAGCTCGAAACGCGCTTTCATCAGCAGCGGCCAGCCGAATGCCCGTCCGATCCCCTCGATGCCCAAGAGTGGTTGCGGGCTCAGGCCCTGGTCGACCTGGTCAGCGGAGCTGGTGGTGGGGTCGGCCGGCCCGAGGTCATCGTGGTCATCGACCAACAGACCTTCGAACAAGGCCGTCACGAGCACTCCCGGGTCGACTGCGGCCCTGGCATCGACCTGCCCATCGATACCATTCGCGGCATCGCGCAACGGGCGCGGTTCATTCCCGTGGTGGTCAACAGTGAGGGTGTGGTCATCGTGCAGGGCACGCCGGTGGCCAGCTACCAGCAACTCGCCCAGTCGCTCACCCAACCGGTGGGGCTCGACCATGGGCTGAGCCGTCGCCACGCCAGTGCCCGCCAGCGTCGTGCGCTCCGGGCGATGTACCGCACGTGTGCAATCCCTGGTTGTGCCCGGCACATCTCCACCACCGAGGCCCACCACATCCATTATTGGGAGCACGGGGGTCGTACCGATCTCGCCAATCTGTTGCCGCTGTGTCGTCGGCATCACGATCGTCTGCACGCCGAGCAATGGCGCATCACGCTGGGTTCCAACCGGCAACTCACCGTGCACGCCCGCGACGGCACGGTGCTCATGCACACCGGGCCACCCGCCGAACAGTGGGCGTGACGTCGGAAGGTCTGCACCAAGGTCGGTGGACCTGAGCACCGGTCGGTGGGTCTCCACCCGAGTCGGTGCATCGCCACGGCACTCGGGTGCGTACCATCGCCATTCGTGACCGATTCCAGCAGCACCAGCCCGAGCAACACAGGCCAACCCGACGACACCGCGCTTCGGGTGCGGGCTGGC
>JBAXQV010000239.1:0-3905 GCA_037131575.1 Actinomycetota bacterium | reverse complement strand
GGGTGAGGTGCAGTCGTTGCTCGCTCGCCGCGATTTCTTGCTGGCCGATGTCGAGCAACTCGAACAGCATCTCGTCGCCCAACGCGACCGCTTGCGCGAGGCCTCGACGGCACTCATCAACCTCGCCGAACGGGTGCCCGGCGGGTTGGGCGACATGCGTCGCCCGCTGATGTCGGCCTCCGACGTGAGCCCCGCCAAACCGGTGGGGGAGGCCGCTGTGGCCGAACAGCGTGAAGCCGCTCAGGCTTCGCTGTACGACGCTGCAAATGACGACACTGAAGGTGCCGAGCGGCCACTATCCTGAGCGCAACGGCGTCGACGAGGCCATCACCTCTGAGCCTTCGGAAGAACAGCCTCCGGGCCAAGTAGAACCGAACGGGTCCAGCCCGTCATCGCTGGCGCAAATGAGTGGTTCGTGGCCGTGGCCGCGGGCAAGCAGGGTGGTATCGCGGGTTCCGGCTCGTCCCTGTGTTGTCGAATCGCACCAGGAGCACCACCGATGAGCTATCCGAACGTCGAACCCCAACCATCGTTCCCTCGTCTCGAAGAGCAGGTCCTCTCGTTCTGGGAGGGCGACCGCACTTTTGCTGCGTCCATCGATGGTCGCGCCGATGCCGACGAGTACGTGTTCTACGACGGCCCGCCGTTCGCGAACGGTTTGCCGCACTACGGCCATCTCCTCACCGGGTTCGTGAAAGACACCGTGCCGCGCTACCAGACCATGCGCGGCAACAAGGTCGACCGCCGGTTCGGTTGGGACTGTCATGGGCTTCCGGCCGAGGCCGAAGCCGAACGGCAACTCGGAATCTCTGGCCGTCAGGCCATCACCGACTACGGCATCGCCGAGTTCAACGACTTCTGCCGAACGTCGGTGCTGCAGTACACCTCCGACTGGCAGCGCTATGTCACCCGCCAGGCTCGCTGGGTCGACTTCGCCAACGACTACCGCACACTCGACACCAGCTACATGGAGAGCGTCATGTGGGCGTTCCGCCAGCTGTGGGACAAGGGTCTGGTGTACGAAGGGTTCCGCGTGCTGCCCTATTCGTGGGCGCTCGAAACCCCGTTGTCGAACACCGAGACGCGCATGGACGACGTCTACAAACAGCGCCAGGACCCGGCGCTCACCGTGGGCTTCCAACTCGACAGTGGCGAATTGCTGTTGGCATGGACCACCACTCCGTGGACCCTGCCGTCGAACCTCGCCCTCGCCGTGGGGCCCGATGTGCCCTATGCCATCGTCGAACTCGAGGGGAAGCGGATGATCCTCGCCGAGGCCCGCCTCGGTGCCTACGAACGCGAACTCGGTGAGGCCGAGCGCGTCGGCACGGTGCTCGGTGCCGACCTGGTGGGCCGCAGCTATGCGCCGCTGTTCCCGTACTTCGCCGGCCACCCCAACGCATTCCGGGTGCTGCCGGGCGATTTCGTCACCACCGAAGACGGCACAGGTGTGGTGCACATGGCCCCTGGCTTCGGTGAAGACGACCAGCGCGTGTGCGAAGACAACGGCATCGCACTCGTGGTGCCCGTCGACAGCCGAGGCCGATTCACCAGTGAAGTGCCCGACTACGAGGGCGAACTCGTCTTCGATGCCAACCCGATGGTCATCAAAGACCTGAAGGCACGCGGGGTAGTGGTGCGCCACGAAACCTACGATCACGCCTACCCGCACTGTTGGCGCACTGGTACGCCGCTCATCTACCGCGCCGTCAGTTCGTGGTTCGTGAAGGTGACGGCCATCAAAGACCGCATGGTCGAGCTGAACCAGCAGATCAATTGGACCCCCGATCATCTCCGCGACGGCAGTTTCGGCAAGTGGTTGGCCAATGCCCGCGACTGGACCATCAGCCGTAACCGTTTCTGGGGTGCACCCATCCCGGTGTGGCGCAGCGACGACCCGAGTTATCCGCGGATCGACGTGTATGGCTCGCTCGACGAGATCGAGCGCGACTTCGGGGTGCGGCCCACCGACCTGCACCGACCCATCGTCGACGACCTGGTGCGACCCAACCCCGACGACCCCACTGGTCAGTCGATGATGCGCCGCGTGCCCGAAGTGCTCGACTGCTGGTTCGAATCGGGCTCGATGCCGTTCGCCCAGGTGCACTATCCGTTCGAGAACCGCGAGTGGTTCGAGAGTCACTATCCGGGCGACTTCATCGTCGAATACATCGGCCAGACCCGCGGCTGGTTCTACACCATGCACGTGTTGGCCACGGCGTTGTTCGACCGGCCGGCGTTCCTCAATTGCGTGAGCCACGGCATCGTGCTCGGCGACGACGGGGCGAAGATGTCGAAGAGTCTGCGCAACTACCCCGACCCGATGAAGGTGTTCGACACCTACGGAGCCGACGCGATGCGCTGGTATCTGCTGGGGTCGTCGATCTTGCGCGGCGGCGATTTCTCGGTCACCGAGGAGGGCATCCGCGACACGGTGCGACAGGTGCTGTTGCCGCTGTGGAACACCTGGTACTTCCTGTCGCTGTACGCCAACGCCGAACAGCGCAGCGGCACTGTGCGCATCGACTCAACCGATGTGCTCGACCGGTACATCCTGGCCAAAACCCGCACGCTGGTGGGCGCAGTGACGGCATCGATGGATGCGTACGACCTGTTCGCCGCCTGCGGCCAGATCAGGGCCTTCCTCGACGCGCTCACCAACTGGTATGTGCGCCGCAGCCGCGACCGGTTCTGGGCGGGCGATCAGGCTGCCATCGACACGCTGCACACCGTGCTCACGGTGCTGTGCAAGGTTGCGGCACCGTTGCTGCCGCTCACCACCGAAGCCGTCTACCAGGGCCTCACCGGCGAACGCAGCGTGCACCTGGCCGACTGGCCGGCACTCGACCTGCTGCCCGCCGACGACGAGTTGGTGGAAGCCATGGACCTTGCCCGCGAGGTGTGTTCGGCCACGTTGCGGGTGCGCAAGGCCCATCAACGCCGCGTCCGCCTACCGTTGGCCAGCCTCACCGTGGCGGTGCCGAATGCCGCCAGCCTCGAGCCGCTCGTTGCGCTCATCACCGACGAGGTGAACGTGAAGCAGCTCATGCTCACCGACGATGTGGCACAGGTGGCCTCGAGCGAGTTGCAGGTGGTGCCCGCAGCGCTGGGCCCGCGCCTGGGTGGCCGCACACAGGAGGTCATCAAAGCTGTGAAGGCCGGCAACTGGCAGCGCACCGCTGAATCGGTGGTGGCTGGCGGTATCGAGTTGTTCGAGGGCGAATACAGCCTGAAGCTGGTGGTGGCCGGTGGTGCTGCGAGCACGTCGATGGCCGACGGTGCCGGTGTGGTGGTGCTCGATATCGACACCACCCCCGAACTCGAGGCCGAGGGCACCACGCGCGATGTGGTGCGGCTGGTGCAGCAGGCTCGCCGCGACGCCGACCTGAAGGTGTCCGATCGCATCATCGTCACCCTCGGCGTACCGGAATCGGTGAAACGGGCGGTACAGGCCTTCGAATCGATGCTTGCAGAGGAAACGCTGGCCGACTCCGTTTCCTTCGAGGCCATTTCCGTCGACGGAGATGCGCCGAACGCAGAACTCGACGGCGAACCGGTGCACATCGGCGTCAGGCTCCGATAGCATCCGCGGCTCACCCCGCCCGACGGAGGTTTACCAGGTCATGGCTAGTGCCAAGAAGCCGTCAACGCCCGCCGCCAAGAAGGCTGCGGCCCCCGCTGTGAAGAAGGCTGCCGCGCCAGCAGCCAAGAAAGCTGCCGCGCCTGTCGCCAAGAAGGCTGTCGCTCCCGCTGTGCAGAAGAAGGCCACTGCGCCCGCGAAGAAGGCCGCTGCGCCTGCTCCGGCCAAGAAGGCCGCTGCCCCGGCAAAGAAGTCCGCTGCGCCTGCTCCCGCCAAGAAGGCCGCTGCGCCTGCTCCGGCCAAGAAGGCCGCTGCTCCCGCCAAG
>JBAXQV010000238.1:0-3950 GCA_037131575.1 Actinomycetota bacterium | reverse complement strand
CTCGACTCCAACATCACGCTCGACTGAGGTGAATGGCGGCATCGAGGCCGCCGCCTGGGCGATGTGCCAGGGCCAGTGAACCACCGCTCGCTCGTGCCAAGTGATCGGCGATGGCCAACCCGAGGCCCGAGCCCTCGTGTGGTGCATCGGGTGCTCGCCAGAAACGATGCAGCGCGTCGGCCAATTGTTCATCGCTCATCCCCGGCCCGCGATCGAGCACATGCACCGTCACCCATGAACCATGTGCGTCGTCGTGCAGGTCGATGGCGAGGTCGATGGCACTGTTGTCGGGCACGATGCTGATGGCGTTGTCGAGCAGATTGTCGATGATCTGTTCGAACCCGTTGGGCACCGACTTGGCCCACAGTGGGCCAGCTGGGGTCGGGGTGGCGGTGAGGTCGATGCCTCGTTCGGCCGCCAGGGGGGCCCACATCTCCACCCGTTCGTCGACCACGGCGCGCACGTCGATCGGTTCAACCGCCACATCGGCGCGGTCGGCGCGGGCCAGCATGAGCAGGCCCTCCACCAGTCGTTGCAGGCGTTCGGTCTCGGCGGTGGCGGCTTCGATACGTTCGCGAGCAGTAGTGGGGTCGGTGTCGACCAAGTCGCCAGCGCGTTCGAGCTGCAGGCGTAGTGCAGTGAGCGGCGTGCGCAGTTGGTGCGAGGCATCGCCGGCGAACGCCTTTTGTTCATCGATGAGTTCGTTCACCCGACCGGTCATGGTGTTGAACGAATCGGCGAGTTGGCGCACCTCGGGTGGACCCTCGTCGTTGTCGGCACGCGATGAAAGGTCGCCACTGGCCACCCGTTCCGTGGTGCGTTGCAACCGCGCCAGTGGGCTGGTGATGCTGGCGGCCAGCAGCAGTGCAGCAACAGCGGCCCCGGCCAGCGAGATGAGCGCCACCAGCACCAGACCGCGCACTTTGGAACTGGCGCGACTGCTCACCACCGCGGCCGGGTAGGTGATGCGCACAGCACCCACCACATCGGGGCCCGAGCGAACAGGAACAGCGGCGTAGACGATGTCGGCGCCGAGTGTGGTGGAGTGCCGCTCGCCGGTGATCGGGTTCCCCGCAATCGCCGACGCGATCTCGGGTCGATTCGAGTAGTCGACACCGACGCGCGAACTGTCGTCGGAGACGGCAACGGCCACCCCGTTCGAATCGGTCACCACCACCTGTGCGCCATCGCGGGCGCGGTACAAATCGGCCGTGGCCTGGAGTTGCGCCGCTGAGCCGGCCTTGTCGCCATCGGCGCTCGAGTAGCGCCCCGAGAGGAAGTCTTCACCCGAACCACCGATCACGAATGCGTCGCGCTCGAGGCTGGCGAGCAGACGGTCGCGTTCGACCCCGCGGATGTACGACGAGAGCGGGATGTCGTGCGCGGCGAGCACCATGATGGTGACACCCACGAATGCGGCGAGCAGCCGCCACTTCACGCCGGCGGCTCCAACCGGAACCCCACACCGCGCACCGCTTCGATCCAGCCGTTGCTCCCCAGCTTCTTGCGGATCGACGCCACATGCGCATCGACCGTCTTGGTGGGGCCATACCAGTGTTCGTCCCACACCTGCTCGAGGATGTCGGTGCGCGAGCGCACTGCCCCAGGGTCGGTGGCGAGGTAGGCGAGCAGGTCGAACTCTTTCGCCGTGAGGTACACCTCGTCGTCGTGTAGATGCACCCGCCGTGTGCGGCGATCGACCACCAGCGGGCCGATCACCTGGCGCGATGCATCGCGGTCGGCGTCGGGTTCGGCGTCGCCGTTGGTGTTGGGTGCCATGCGCCTACTCACGGCACGAATGCGAGCCACGAGTTCGCGTAGCGAGAAGGGTTTGGTCACGTAGTCGTCGGCGCCCAGTTCGAGGCCGAGCACGCGGTCGAACTCTTCACTGCGCGCGGTGAGCATGATGATGGGCACGGTGGTGGTGGCCCGCAACGATCGGCACACGTCGCGGCCATCCATATCGGGAAGACCGAGGTCGAGCAGCACAAGCTCGAAGCCAGTGGCTGCCAGTGCTTTGGCGCCCGTGGTGACATGTTCCACCTCGTAGCCGACTGCACCGAGGCCTTCGACCAGCGAGCTGGCGATCGATCGGTCGTCTTCGACGAGCAGGAGCTTCACGCGGCCATTGTGGCCGATTCCGGGGCAGGAGGTGCTGCGCGTGGCCGCCTTCACCCGATCGTGGATTGAAGTTGGACGTTTCTTGGATGAACGCGAACCGCCCGTTGGAAGCCGTGTCGGTACGGTCATCACCGACAGATCAGCTCGGTCGCCCCCCGGCCGAGATGATCCGACTCGGAGGTGCATGGTGAAGAACAGAATCGCAGCAGTACTCTCACTCACCGGCGTGCTGGTGGCGGGCTCGGCCGCAGCTCTGGTGAACACCCAGGTGCTGAAGGGCGCCGGAGCCAGCGCTCCGAAGACCCCCACCATCGCCGGCCAGGCGGCCACATTCGGCGCCACGGTCATCGACGACAACATCGCCGTCTTGACCGATGCCAGTGCCACGTCGGTACCCGGTGGTGAGGCCACTGAGTCGACGGTGGTCGACACCTCGGTGCCGGCTTCCACGGCTCCTCCAGCGCCGCCTGCCGCCTCATCGGCGGCCGCCGGCACCGGCGCCTCCGACACCTCCACCCAGGTCGAGTACACGGTGGGTTCGGCCGGTGTGGTCACGCTCGACACCGTGGGCGATCGGCTCACCATCATCGACGCAACCCCTGCCAGCGGTTGGAAGCTCGTGAAGGCCGAACAGGAAGACCCGCATGCGGTCGATGTCCGGTTCAGGTCGGCCACCACCGAAGTCACCTTCCGCGCGCATCTGCTGTTCGGTGTGATCAGCACCTCGGTGGCGGCCGCCAACCTCGACAGCAATGGCTCGCCGGTTGCCACCGCGCCGGGCGCTCCATCGGGCACCACATCGGGCACCACGCCGACAGTGCCTCACGGCGACGATGGCGGCAGTGGCAGTTCGCATCACGACGATGACAAGGGTGGCGATTCCGGCCACGACGACCAACACAACGGAGGAGAGAGCGATGACTGAGCGACGCAAGCCTGCCCACCTGTCGAAGATCATCACGACGGGTGTATCCACCTCGGCCCTCTTGGGCATGGTCACCATCATGGGGCTCAGCGCAGCCCACGCTCCCGCTGCCGTGGCATCGGGTACCCCCGACAGCCTGCCCGACAACGGTATCGAGAATGCGCCCGACCAACTGGTCGATGCCACCCAGCCGGCCGACTCGGCACCCGACGCCACTCTGGCCCCCGTGCCAACCGACGTCACCGTGCCGGTAGCCACCCCTGCGCCCGATGGCACCCCGGCTCCCCAGCAGGTCGACCCTGCACCCACGGTGCCTGCCGTACCCACCACCGTGAAGAAGGCGCCGGTGAAGAAGAAGCGCAAGGTGGTCACGCCCGTAGTGGTGGCACCCCCGGCGAACAATGGTGGTAGCAACGGCACCACCTCGAGCTCGAAGTAGCCCGATGGAAACCGTGCACACCGCCACGCTGGAGTTCAGGGCCATGGCCTGCGCGGCGCGTGTGGTGGTAGTGGGTGGCACACCCGCTCACCTCACCCTCGCCCGCACGGCCGTGGAACATCTCGAGCAGTGCTGGAGTCGGTTCCTGCCCAACAGCGACCTCACCCGCATCAATGCCGCCGGTGGGCGCCCCGTCACCGTCGACCCTGCCACCATCACGCTCATCACCGCCATGGTGCAGGGCTGGGCTCGCACCGAGGGTGCATTCGACCCCACGTTGTTGGCACCCCTTCTGGGCTTGGGGTACGCCGTCAGTTGGGACAACCCGGCGCACGCCACGTCGTTGGCTGCGGGTACCTCGCTGCGCTCTCGCCCTACCGACATCGAGATCGATGGCGACCGCTGCGTCGTGCGCGCCCCCTCCGGTATCGGGCTCGATGCGGGCGGTATCGGCAAGGGTTTGGC
>JBAXQV010000237.1:0-3952 GCA_037131575.1 Actinomycetota bacterium | reverse complement strand
GTGGGGCCCAACAAGGCCGGCCCGTGGGGCATCTTGCAAACCCTTGCCGACGGCATCAAGTTGTTCTTCAAAGAAGATCTCGTGCCCGAGCGTGCCGACCGGTTCGTGTTCAAGCTCGCGCCGTATCTGTCGTTCGTTCCTGCCTTCGTGGTGTGGGCGGTCATCCCCTTGGGTGGCGACTTCACCAACGGCAACAACGGCCTGGTGAAGATCTTCGGGCACACCACGCGCGTGCAGTTGGCCGACCCGCAGATCGGCGTGTTGCTGTTGCTGGCGCTCAGCTCGATCGCCGTGTACGGCATCATGCTCGCCGGGTGGAGCTCGGGCTCGAAGTACCCGCTGCTCGGTTCGGTGCGTGCCTCGGCACAGATGGTGAGCTACGAAGCAGCCCTCGGCCTCAGCATCGCTTCGGTGCTGTTGTTCGCCGGCACACTCAGCACCAGCGGCATCGTGAATGCGCAGAGTGGCTTCCTCAACTGGCATGTGGTGGCCACCGGGTTCCTGCCGTTCTTCATCTTCCTCATCGCCGCCACCGCCGAACTCAACCGACCGCCGTTCGACCTCGTCGAAGCCGAGCAAGAACTCGTGGGCGGTTTCAACACCGAGTACTCGAGCATCCGGTTCGCCCTGTTCTTCCTGGCCGAGTTCATGAACACCATCACCATGAGCGCCGTCATCGTCACGTTGTTCTTCGGTGGCCCGCAGCCGTTGAAGATCAACATCGGTGGGCTGCACTGGAATGGCGACCTGCACCTCGGGCCGCTCAACGGCACGGTGTGGTTGCTCGCCAAGGTGCTCGTGTTCCTGTACGCCTACGTGTGGTTCCGTGCCACCCTGCCTCGCCTGCGGTACGACCAACTGATGAACCTCGGTTGGAAGGTGCTCATCCCGATTTCGCTCGGTTGGTTCATGCTGCTCGCCGCATTCCGGTTGGCGCGCGAGCACAACTGGAACCGCTTCGCCGTGGCAATCATCGCCATGGCCGTCCTTGCCGTGTGCGGCGCCTTGCTCATGGCCGCCGTGAAGGTGAGCACACGCAATCGTGAACGAGAAGGGGCCATGTTCTGATGGGGTACCTCGAGGGATTCGGCATCACGCTTCGCCAGCATCGCCTGTTCGGAGGCAAGCGCGTGACCACCCAGTACTCGGGTGGCCGTGTGGCCAAGAAGGGCAAGGCGGTCGAGAACCGCGACGAGAAGATCGACAAGCCCGAGCGCATGCATGGTCGCCATGTGCTCAACCGATATGACGACGGTATGGAGAAGTGCATCGGGTGCGAGTTGTGCGCCGGTGTGTGCCCCGCCAAGTGCATCTACGTGCGCGGTGCCGACAACGACCCGGTGAACCCCACCTCGCCCGGCGAGCGCTTCGGGTTCGTCTACGAGATCAACTACCTGCGTTGCATCCACTGCGACCTGTGCGTCGAGGCATGCCCCACCGAAGCCATCACCGAATCGAAGATGTTCGAGTTCAGCTTCACCAGCCGTAAAGACGCCATTTACACCAAGACCGAATTGGTGGTCGACGACCTGGGCAAGCCCCAGCAGTTGCCGTGGGAAGACTGGCGCGAGGGTGAAGACCTGCTCACCAGTGGCTGGATGCGCGCCACCTCACCGTCGGGCGATGCCTCTTTCATCGGTGAAGTGGGCTGGAGCACCGAGTTGGGTCATGGCACCCGCGCGCCCGAGGCGAAGCAGGCCGTGGCCGACGAGGCAGTGAAGACTGTCCGCTCGATTTCGCGTGGCGGGGAGGGCGGCCACTGATGGAATTGTTCGTCTTCATCTGCGCCACTGCCATGGTGCTCGTGGGTGCGATCGGTGTGATCGTGCGCAAGCACCCGGTGCACGCCGCGCTCAGCCTCGTACTCACCCTGTTCGGTGTAGCCGTCATGTTCGTGGCCCAAGATGCCCACTTCCTCGCCGCGGTTCAGGTCATCGTGTACGCCGGCGCCATCGTGGTGCTGTTCCTGTTCGTCATCATGTTGCTCGGCGTCGACCGTGTGGAAGATATGCAGGTCGAGCCCATCACGGTGCAGCGCCCGCTCGCGGTCATCGTGGGCGGCGGCCTGTTGGCCGTACTTGCCACCGCCATCGTGCAGGCCCGTTCGTCGATCGCATCCGAAACGGGTACCGGCATCGCCATTCCCACCGTGTCGGGCGACGGCGACTCCAACACCCGCCAAATCGCGCACAGCTTGTTCAGCGACTACGTGTTCGCGTTCGAGTTGGTGTCGGTGCTGCTGGTGGTGGCGGTGGTGGCCACGGTGCTGCTCGCCCGTCGCCCCGACAAGCTCGGAGCCACCCAATGATCGCCGCATCGTTGCACCCCACCGCCACCTGGTATCTCGTGGTGGCCGCAGTGTTGTTCACCATCGGCGTGGTTGGCGTGATGGTGCGCCGCAACCCGCTGGTGATGTTCATGTGTGTCGAACTCATGCTCAATGCGGTGAACCTGAGCTTCGTGGCCCTGGCCCGCAAGCTCGGCGACATCGGCGGGCAGACCACCGTGTTCTTCGTGATGGTGGTCGCCGCTGCTGAAGTGGTGGTGGGCCTGGGCATCATCGTGTCGATCATGCGCCGCCGGCCGAGCACCACTGTCGACGACCTCGCCGAGTTGAAGGGCTGACCATGCTGAACGTCGTCTGGCTCATCCCTGCGCTGCCTCTCGTCGGCTTCCTGCTCATCTTGGTCTTCGGTCGCAAACTCGGCGACCCCAAGGCCGGCTACCTGGCCACCACCATGCTCGGCGGTTCATTCGTGGTGACGGCCGGCGTGTTCTTCGACCTCATGTCGAAGACCGCCGAGGAACGGCACCATGTGGCCAAGGTGTTCTCGTGGGTCCCGGTGGGCAGTTTGCACATCGACCTGGCTTTCCTGGCCGACCCGCTGAGCATCACCATGTGCCTGTTCGTCACCGGCATCGGCACGCTCATCCACCTCTACGCCATCGGCTACATGCATGGCGACCCGAGGTTCTCGAAGTTCTTCCTCTACCTCAACCTGTTCGCCTTCAGCATGCTCATGCTGGTGCTGGGCGAGAACCTGCTGGTCACCTTCCTCGGTTGGGAAGGTGTGGGTACCTGCTCGTACTTCCTCATCTCGTTCTGGCACGAGCGCGACAGCGCCGCCACCGCCGGTAAGAAGGCGTTCGTCACCAACCGCGTGGGCGACTGGGGCGTGATGATGGCGATGTTCCTGGCCTTCCAGGCCGTGGGCACGCTCAGCTACAGCGGTATCAACGCAGCTGCCTCGGGCGGCATGCTCAGCAAGAGCACTGCCACCGCCATCGTGGTCATGTTGTTCGTGGGTGCCTGCGGTAAGAGTGCACAGTTGCCGCTCTACATCTGGTTGCCCGACGCCATGGAAGGCCCCACACCAGTGAGTGCGCTCATCCACGCGGCCACCATGGTCACCGCGGGTGTGTTCCTCATGACCCGCGTCAACCCGGTCATCCACGTGGCCTCATCGTGGGCGCCCAACCTCATCGCCATCGTCGGCTGCGCCACTGCGTTGTTCGCCGCCACCATCGCCGTGGCCCAGAACGACATCAAGAAGGTGCTCGCCTACTCGACGGTCAGCCAACTCGGCTACATGTTCCTGGCAGTCGGCTCGGGCGCGTACGTTGCCGCCATCTTCCACATGGTCACCCACGCGTTCTTCAAGGCGCTGCTGTTCCTCGGTTCGGGTTCGGTCATCCACGGCATGCACCATGAACAAGACATGCGCAAGATGGGTGCCCTGCGCAAGCTGATGCCCGTCACTGCCTTCACGTTCATCATCGGCTGGCTCGCCATCGCCGGTGTGCCCCCGTTCGCAGGGTTCTGGAGCAAGGACGAGATCTTGCTGTTCACCTTCGCGAAGAGCCCGGTGCTGTACGTGTTCGGGCTCATCACGGCGCTGCTCACCGCGTACTACATGACCCGTCAGGTGATCATGGTGTTCTACGGCAAGGC
>JBAXQV010000236.1:0-3999 GCA_037131575.1 Actinomycetota bacterium | reverse complement strand
GCAGCGGATGGCCACGGCCCACGTGCCGTTCCCGGCAGCATCGACCCAGCCGACGGCGCCGCCGTAGCGCCCGCGCTCGAACCCCTCGACCGCGGCGATCAGCGCCAGCGCCTCGGCGCGCGGTGCACCGCCCAAGGCCGGCGTGGGCGACAGAGCCCGCACGAGGTCGAGCACGTTGGGGCGGGGGTCGCTGAGGTGGCCCTCCACCCGCGAGCCGAGGTGCTGCACGTTGGCGACGGCGACGATCGACGGTTCGGGTTCCCAGTCGAGGAAGCTGCACCACGGCAGCAGGGTGTCGTGCACCATGTCGATGACAGCGCGGTGTTCCACCTGGTTCTTGGTGCTGGCGATGAGCTCGGCGGCCACCCGGGCATCGGTGGCGGGGTCGCCGGTGCGCGGTGCGGTGCCCGCCAGTGGGTGCGACTCGACCGTGTTGCCGTCGACCCGCACCAGCAGTTCGGGCGATGCACCCACGAACCCGTCGACCGAATAGCGGTAGCTCGAACCGAACGAGGCGCGCAGGCGCAGCAGCACTGCGTGCACGTCGATGGGTGCATCGCTGCTCACCATCACCTCACGGGCGATGACTGCCTTGGCGATGTGCCCGGCGCGTACGGCGTCGCGGGCGGCAGCAACGGCGGCAAGGTACTGCTCCACGGGAGCGGCGGCAGCCACGGTGAAGGCAGCGGCTGCAGGCTGGGGGCGTGGCGCCGGGGTGAGGTCGGCGGCTGCATCACCGATGGTGGTGACCCAGCGCCGCCCGTCGGCCGCCTTGCCCACCACCACCGCCGGCACCACCAACTCGGTGGGGTCGCCGGGCAGGAACGGCACGCACCCCAATGCCAGCGGAGTGACGCCACCCACATGGTCGGTGTGCTCGATGGCGGCCAGAAACGCAGGCACCTCGGCGAGGGGTACGCGTGCTGCCACCCCGCGTCCGGCAATGCCAACCCCATCGCGCACGAACAGGTAGCCGTCGCCGCCGGCGATGTCGTTGAGATCGACGTTCACATCGAGCGGGTGGGTGACGGCACGCATCATTGGTAGATCGCGGCGAGCGTCAGGCGCGGGTTCCGGTGAGCAACTGGGTGAGCCCACCCGACAGTTGCTTGTGCTCGGCATCGGGGAACCCGGCCGCACGCAGGTCGGCAGTCATCTGTTCGCGCGACGGCAGGTAGGCCACGCTCTTGGGCAGGTAGCGATAGGCCGGGCCGTCGCTGAGTAGCGCACCGATCTTCGGCACCACCTTGCCGAAGTAGATGTCGTTGCCCTTGCGCACCACCGGGTTGTGGGGGATACCCACATCGAGCAGCGCCACACGGCCGCCGGGGCGGGTGACCCGGGCGATCTCGGCGAAGAACGTGGGCAGGTCGGCGAGGTTGCGCAGCGCGAACCCACAGGTCACGCCATCGAGCGCGCCATCGGGAATGGGGAGGCGAAGGATGTCGGCCTGGGCTCGCGGTGCGCCACTGCGGTCGGCCGACAGCATGCCGAACGACAGGTCGATCGACACGGGCACGATGCCGGCCTTCACGAGGTCGATGCACAAGTCGCCCGTGCCCGAGGCCAGATCAGCCACCACGCTGCCCCTCGGCAGCGCCAGCTTCTTCACCGCAGTGCGCCGCCACCGAACGTCGAGGCGGAAGGTCATCACCCGGTTCACCAGGTCGTAGCGAGGCGCGATGGCGTCGAACATGTCGCGTACGGCGCGAACCTTCTCTTCGCCCTCGGGCAGGCGTTCGGTGTCCCACGTCTTGGGTGCGTCGGCAGTCACAGTGTTGAGGTTACGCCCCAGCGTGCCGGCACAGCAGCCGTGTGACGTTTGCCCGGTGCAGCGCCTGACCGGTGCGATGGAGGCGAACCCTGAAACACCCAACGGATAGCATCGGTCTCACGCAACGGGCGCGGCGGGGGTCGCGCCCTCACGGGGAGCACCAACACCATGATCGATTTTTCCTTCTCACCTGAGGTCGACGAGATTCGCATGAAAGTGCGCAGTCTCATGGAAGACGTCGTGCGCCCGCAGTGGGATGCCATCGACCAGAACGACCGCGACCAGGTGGTGCGCACCATCGTGAAGCTGCGCAACGTGGCCCGCAACGAGTGGGGTGTGTGGCTACCGCACATGCCCAAGGAGTGGGGCGGTATGGGTCTTGGCCCCACGGCCATGGCAGCGGTGAGTGCCGAGGCCGCCAAGGTGGGTATCGGGCCGTTCGTCATCAACGCGCAGGCGCCCGATGAAGGCAACCAACACACCATCGAGCACTGGGGTACCGACTACCAGAAGGAGAAGTACCTCAAGCCGCTGTGTGAGGGCACGGCTCGCTCGTGCTTCGCCATGACCGAGCCCGAGGTGGCCGGTAGCGACCCCACGCTCATCCAAACCCGCGCCTACCAAGATGGCGACGAATGGGTCATCAACGGCCACAAGTGGTTCATCTCCGGCGCGAAGGGCGCGCAGTTCGCCATCCTCATCGCCCGCACCGAAGACGACCCCGACATTCCGCAGGCTGCCAACACGGCGTTCATCGTCGACCTGCCCAGCGAGGGCTGGGAGATCGTGCGCGATGTGCACACCATGAGCGGTGGCCACAACCACTGCGAGATCCGCATCACCGATCTGCGCGTGCACAAAGACCAGATGCTCGGCGGCCAGGGGCAGGGTCACCTGCTCGGGCAGTACCGCCTCGGGCCGGCCCGTTTGGCGCACTGCATGCGTTGGATCGCCCAGTGCGAAACCGCGCTCGACATGATGGTGGCCCGTTCGCTCGAGCGCTACAGCCATGGCTCGCTGCTGGCTGAGAAGCAGGGCATCCAGTGGCTCATCGCCGACTCGGCCATGGAGATGTACCAGTGCAAGCTCATGGTGTTGCACGCGGCGTACAAGATCGAGAACAAGATGGACTTCACCAGTGAGGTTTCGATGGCCAAGCACTTCGTGGCCAACAGCCTGTGGCGCATCATCGACCGTGCCATCCAGGTGCACGGCGCGCTCGGCTACAGCACCGACACGCCGCTTGCACACATGCTGCAGCAGGCCCGCTGGAGCCGCTTCGCCGATGGCGCCGACGAAATCCACCAGATGCGCATCGCCCAGCGCACCATCGCTGCGTACAAGGACTACGGCACCACCAAGAAGGCAACCGGAGATCTGCCGTTGTGAGCAACGAGCTGTGGCGCCTCGGGGCGCTCGAACTGGCCGGCATGATCGCCGGTCGGCAGGTGTCGAGCCGTGAGGTCATCGAGGCCCATCTGGCTCGCATCGATGAGGTGAACCCGCGGCTCAATGCCGTGGTGCGTCGCCTCGACGCTGAGGCGCTGGCCGCCGCCGATGCAGCCGACCAGGCTGTAGCGGCTGGCGCGCCGCTCGGCCCCCTACATGGGGTGCCGATGACGGTGAAGGAGAACATCGACCTCGCCGGTACGCCCACCAGCAACTCCGTGGTCGCCTTCGCCGAGGCTATTGCGTCGGCCGATGCGCCGACGGTCGAGCGCATGCGTGGCGCCGGTGCCATTCCCATCGGGCGCACCAATCTGCCCGATTTCGGGCTGCGCATCTTCACCGAGTCGTCGTTGCACGGCACTACCGACAACCCCTGGAAGGCTGGACTCACCGCTGGTGGGTCGAGCGGTGGTGAAGGGTCGGCGCTGGCATCGGGCATGAGCCCCATCGGGCTCGGCAACGACATCGGCGGGTCATTGCGCAACCCGGCGCACTGCTGCGGCATTGCGTCCATCAAGCCGTCCACCGGTGTGGTGCCGCACGCCATGGTCATCCCGCCCGAAGAGTCGGGCATCGTGTCGCAACTCATGGCGGTGCAGGGCGTCATGGCTCGCCGCGTGGCCGATGTGCGCGCCGGCTTCCGAGTTGTGGCTGGCCCGCATCTGCGCGACCCGCAGGCGCTGCCGGTGGTGCTCGGCGACGTGCAGCCGGGCCGTCGGCTGCGTGTAGCAGTGCTGCCCGACCCGCCCGGCGGGAGCACCCACCCTGGTGTGGCC
>JBAXQV010000235.1:0-4034 GCA_037131575.1 Actinomycetota bacterium | reverse complement strand
TCTGTTTTATTTCGATTTCTTATATCTTTGGAGCAGTGTTGCGGATCCGGGATGTTTATCCCTTATCCGCAACACTGCTCCCAAGATAAAAGAAATCGAAGTAAAACAGACACTGGCCTAAAATCGAGGCATCCAAACAACTCGATGTATCGGCACCGTACCGATTGCACAGCGGGCTTCGTGAGTGCGACCACATCTTTGTCAACAAAATACGACGGGAGCTGCATGATGCCGCTAAAGAGGAAATAGCCCGCCACACACACGGCCAACAGTGTTGAGGAAGCGTTCGAGCTGATCCAGCAGGAGACCTGGGGCCGCATGTGCAACAAGGTCATCCTCACCATGGGTGTCGGCAGTGGCGACATGATGGCCCAGATCATGGCGATCACTTCCAAGCGCGGTCGGGTGGTTGTCACCAACATCCACCCGTGGAATGAGCCCAGCAACAACATTCCGATGATCGATCTCACGCTCAGTGAGAAGCAGGTCGTCGGTTCGCTGTTCGGTTCGGCCAACCCGCGCTCGGACATCCCGCGTCTGGCCGAGCTCTACCGCAAGGGCCAGCTCGACCTCGACGGCATGATCACCAAGACCTACACCCTCGAGGACATCAATCAGGGCTATCAGGACATGCGCGACGGAAAGAACATCCGTGGCGTCATCATGTACGACTGATTCACCCTGCGCGACAGCGTCAATGCGGGATGCAGCGCATCCTGTCGACACGTGGGTCATCGCCCAGCAGGGTCCGCAGCAGGTCGGCTGCGAGGTCAAGGTCGACGGCGCCCGATTCGGCCATCGTTGAGATGTCGACCCAATCCTTCGGGCGATCGAACAGCGCCTTAAACACAGCCAGATCCTCCGGAGCGAGCACTCGGATCGAGATGCCGGCGAATGGCACCTTTCGACATCGACGATCGACGTCGTCGTGGAACGGGGCCTCGGCGAAGAAGATGTCGATCGGCGTGTCGTCCCACCACAGCCTCACCTGCCCTTCGGCACGAGCTGCGACGAGGTCGTCAGCAGCATGCGCCACACCATGGGGAAGTGCCATGAACACTCGCGCTGCGTGGTCGGATCCGACGAAGACGTTCACATCGATGTCGCGGGTGCCGCGCGGTTCCTCGGTGGCGTACGCGAGGGCGAGCGCACCGCCGAGAGCCCACGGGATCCCGGCGGAGTCGAGCGCCGCGGCCACGGCGACGATCCTGTCGACGAGTGTGGTCATCGTCGGGCGGTGGCCATCGGGCGGGGGCGGTACGGGAGCTGTTCGGCCAGGGTGAGCACGTCCTCGAGCCGACGTGCCTGGACAGTCGGGTCGAGTTGCGGCACGAACTCGACCCGATAGCCGAGCACATCGACGATCCGGCTGGCGATCTCCAGACCGGGCTGGCGTCGGCCGCGTTCGTACGCGCTCAGCACCGATGCGGGGAGTCCCACCTCGGCGGCGACCTCGGCCTGTCGCCGTCTCGTCCGCAGGCGAAGCATTCGAAGTGTCGCTCCGGTGAACATGTGACTATCTTAGCGGATACGCAAATTTCTTGGTCGACCCCACCTCGCGCTCGGTGGAGCAGGAAGGTCCCGGCTCGTTCGGCGATCAGGTCGGCTAACTCCCCGGGGACAGTGTCGAGCACGTCAGGGGCCCGCCCGACGAGGTCGAGCTGGGGCAACCATTCGAGCCAGCTTGGGAACCACCAGGCACGTCGGCCGACCGAAGTGCGCCAGAGGGAGTGAACTATATTTTTCTCATGACCATGGTGAAAAAGTTTGTAGGCATACCTTCATCACCCATCGGCTCGGAGCGGTTCGTTCGTCGAGGGAACTTGCGGCTCACCGCGCTGTTGGCGGTGTTGGGGGTTCTGGTTTCGATGGTGGTCATGGCGCCGACGGCGGGTGCCGCTGTTGCTGATGCGCCGACTGAGGTCACTGCGGTGGGGTTCGATCGTTCGGCTGCGGTGTGGTTCACTGCATCCTCATTCGACGGCGGTGCGCCCATCACCGGGTACACGGTGACCGCCACTGACTCGACGACATCGGCCAATGGTGGTCAGACCTGCACCACCACTGATCCGAGTGCTGGCTGCACGGTTGCCGGGCTCACCAACGGTGACAGCTACACATTCACTGTCACCGCGACCAACGCTGATGGCGCGAGTGCGGCGTCGACTGCGTCGACCGCTGTGGTTCCTGCTGTGGTCACGGTTCGGTCGACGGCCGCTGGGTCAATGGCAAATCATTCCTGTGCGGTCCTGTCGAACGACACCGCCCAATGCTGGGGGTACAACAGCTCTGGCCAGTTGGGTGACAACACAACCACGGCGCGCAGAACGCCGGTTGCGGTCATTGCTGCTGCGCCGACCTTGCCGACTGTTGCGTCGGGTGGTGGGGGTGCGGCGAGGGTGTCGTGGACAGGTTCATTATCGGCATTGACGTACACGGTGACTGCGACTGACACGACGACTCCGGTCAATGGTGGTCAGACCTGCGTGAGCAGCACAGTTTCATGCACGATCAACGGTCTGACCATCGGCGATTCCTACACGTTCGCGGTGACGGCCTACAGCGGGTTTCTGACGAGTGCTGCATCGGAGTCGTCCTCCCCGTACAGCGTGCCAGCCGTAACCCCGTCGGCGCCAGTGTCGCTTGTTGGCACACCTGGTGACGGTTCTGCGTCGATTGAGTTCACTGCTGGTGCTGATGGTGGTTCGGCGATCACGAATTACAAGTACCAGCTTGATGGTGGGTCGTGGGTGGCGTTGGATCCCACTGACGCGACGACCCCAGTATCGATCACGGGCCTGACCAATGGCACGCCGTATTCCGTCAAGTTGCTGGCTGTGAACAGTGTTGGTGACGGCACGGCTTCGTCTGCGGTGTTGGTGACGCCGCGCACGGTGCCGGGCGCTCCTAACGTTTCTTCGGTGACTCCCGGTAACTCGACTGTTTCGGTGGCGTTCACTTCTGGTGCGACCGGCGGTTCGTTGATCACTGATTACGAGTATCAGTTGAACGGTTCCGGCTCCTGGTTCTCTCTTGGCACGACCTCGTCGCCGGCGAGCATCGTCGTCACCAATGGTGTTGCCTACACCGTGAAGTTGCGGGCAGTGAACGTAGCTGGCAGCGGCCCAGCATCCGATGCTTCAGGTTCGTTCACTCCGCGCACGACTCCGTCGGCTCCGACTGGGTTGAGTGCAACGCCCGGCACCTCTTTTGCGTCCGTGACCCCGGGCAACGCTTCGGCGTCGATCGCGTTCGCACCGGGCGCTGATGGTGGTGCTGCGATCACGAAGTATCAGTACAGGGTCGGTAGTGGCTCCTGGACTGATGCGGTGGGTACGTCCTCGCCGATCACGGTGTCCGGGTTGACGAACTACGCAAACAACTCAATCAGGTTGCGTGCGGTGAACAGTGCTGGTGCTGGTGCGGCGTCGAGCCCTGTTTCGGTCACTCCTCGTCAGGCGGGGCCGGCGGTGACTAGCGCGACACCTTCGGGCAGGACCGGCATTGTCGTGACGTTCAATCTGAATCCGTTGCCGGGAACCACGGTGGCCTACCAGAGCGTTGTTGCCTATGCGCGAGGAACGAACACGGTGCGCGGAACATGTCGGACCTATGCGAAACAGACAACCTGTTACATCGGTGGGCTGACGCGAGCCACGAACTACGACCTGCGGGTGACCGCGCATCTCCCGGTGCCCGGAAAGTCGTGGCAGAACGCCACTGCTGCAGGCTCGATCCTGCAGGTGCGCACCAACAACTGAGCTGCTCGACAGATGCAGCAACGACAAGGCCCCGGGCGTATCGCCCGGGGCCTTGTTCGTTCAGATGTCATGCACCAGCGGTGCTGTGGTGGTCGGGACCGGCGTCGATCCGGTGACCTATCGCTTTTCAGGCGACCGCTCTGCCTACTGAGCTACCCGACCATCAGACCGGAACATTCGTTCTGGTCGAGCCCACCGCCCCCCGAAGGGGGAAGTGGGTGGCGGTCCCGACGGGATTTGAACCCGCGACCTCCGGCTTGACAGGCCGGCGTG
>JBAXQV010000234.1:0-4034 GCA_037131575.1 Actinomycetota bacterium | reverse complement strand
GCAGTGGGGCCGAGCATCACATTGCCGAACACCGTCGGTGCCACGAGGACGCCTTTGGTGGTGGCGGCGGGCACCGGCAGCACGGTGCGGCTCAGCAACTCGCGAGCGAATTTGTCGAACACGATCAACTCACCGCGGCGCGGCTTGATGGTGAACCCATCGAGGCCGAAGGCGCGGTGCAGCGTGTCGCCCTGCAAGCCCGCTGCGTTCACCACGTAACGGGTGTGGATCTGCTCGCCGGTGGCCGTGGTCAGGGTGGTGGTGTCGAGGTGGCAGGTCACCTCCACGATTCGGCGGTCGAGCAGCAGCTGACATCCGTTCGCCACCGCTTGTTCGGCGAATGCCAACGGGGTGGCCCACGGGTCGATGATGTGCTCTCCGGGCACCAACATGCCGCCGGTTGCGCCCGGCCCGAGGTGCGGTTCGAGTTCGTACACGGTGGCTGCATCGACCACAGCGGCATCGGCGTAACCATTTGCTGCGGCCTTGGCTGCCAGTTCGGGCAGGTTCGCCGCCTGTTCGTCATCCCACGCCACCAATACGGCCCCGGTGTGTTCCACCGAGATACCTGCGGCAGAGGCGTAATCGCTCAGCAACCGATAGCCGCGGGCTACCAACCGCGATTCCAGGGTGCCGGGGGTGGCGTCGAACCCGGTGTGCAAGATGGCCGTGTTGGCCTTGCTGGTGCCTGCCCCCACATCGGTGCGGGCCTCCACCAGTGCCACGGTGAGCGGCCGGCCGTCGGCGCGCTGCATACTCAACAGCCGTGCCACGGCGCAGCCCACCACGCCACCGCCCACTACGACGACATCGAATGGTTGTTCAGGCTGGTGGTCCATCGCCTACTCAGAGATCCATCGTCGCAGCAGCCACATCACGCCAATGCGCCAACCGTGTTGCGGCCTCATCGGCGCTGATCGTTGGCTCCACCACCGTCGCGGGCTCCCGACCCACCGGCGATTCGAACTCGAGCCGAGCGCCCATGGCAGCGAACTCGGCCACACCCAACACCGTGGCATGCGGCGACGGGTACACCTCCACCGGGGCCTGCAGCAGATCGGCCTGCACCTGCAGCAACGTGGTGCTGCGGGTGAGGCCACCATCGACTCGCAGCCGCTGTAGTGGTGCGCCGAGGTCGGCCGCTACGGCATTGGCGAGCAGCGCCACCTGCGCGGCGATGCCGTCGATGGCGGCACGCACGAGATGCCCTCGCTCGGTGGCCAGGGTGATACCGGTGAACGCGGCGCGGGCATGCGGTTTCCAGAACGGTGCGGCCAGGCCGGCCAGTGCGGGTACGAAGCTCACGCCACCTGCGTCGGCCACCGAAGCCCCCAAACGATCGAGGTCGGCTGGCTCCACGATGATGCCCACCGACTGCAACCAGCTCACAGCGGCACCCACGGTGAACACCTGCCCATCGAGGCACCACGTGAGCTCATCGCCCAGTTGCCAGGCCGGGCAGCCCACCAGCCCGTGGGTGGAACGAACGGGTCGGTGCCCGGTGCAGGCCAGCAAAAACGCCCCCGTGCCGTAGGTGCACTTGGCTTCCCCGGCGGTGCGGCAGCGCTCGGCGAACAACGCTGCCTGCTGATCGACACACGCGCCCGTCACGGGAACGCTGCCCCCGAACGCCGACGTGTAGCCGAGCAACTCGGTGTTGCCGGCCACCCGCGGCAAGGCGGTGGGGTCGATGCCGAACACTGCGCACGCCTCATCGCTCCAGGTGCCGGTGTCGAGGTCGAGGAGCAACGTGCGCCCTGCGGTGGCGGTATCGGTGGTGAATGCCCCGCACAGGCGGTGGAGTAGCCAGGTGTCGGTGGTGGTGATGACGGCCGATACGTCCACGTGGCCCAGTCGTTCGCGCAACCACACCATCTTCGGTGCCACGAAATATGGGTCGAGTTCGAGGCCGGTGATGGCGGCCAGGCGCGGTGAGTGCGCAGCGAGACGATCGCACACCACACCCGAACGGCGGTCTTGCCACACCATGGCTGGGCCCATCGGTGCGCCGGTTTTCCGATTCCATGCCAGCACGGTTTCACCCTGGTTGGCCAGGCCCACCGCCTCGATCGTTGGGTGCCCCGCTCCGGCTAGCGCGGCCTCACCAGCGGCCAGCACACTGGACCACAGTTCGGCGGGGTCGAGCTCCACCGAGCCGTCGGCTCCGCTCGTGACCGCTATTGCCACCTCCGCCAGGCCCAGCACCTCGGCACCGTCGATGACCACCGCCTTGGTGGCCGACGTGCCCTGATCGATCGCGAGGATGGCCATCGCCTTCGACACTAGAGGTTCGAGCCGGGTGGTTCGATGTGGTGGTTGATCTAACGTTGCCCCATGACATTTCGAGGGATTCCCGACGAGGCGTTCACCTTCTACGAGGCGCTCGCCGCCGACAACACGCGCACCTTCTGGCAAGCAAATAAACACACCTACCAATCAGCGGTGCGCGAACCCATCGGCGAGCTGATTGCCGAGCTGGCCGAGTACGGCCCGTTCCACATCTTCCGGCCCTACAACGATGTGCGCTTCTCGAAAGACAAGGTGCCCTACAAGGACCATCTCGGTGCCTATGGCGAAAGTGAGGGTGGCGCTGGTCACTACCTGCAACTGTCGGCCTCGGGGCTCATGGCCGCCACGGGCTACTACGGAATGGCCACCGACCAGTTGGCTCGGTTCCGTGAGGCGGTCGATGCCCCGGCCAAGGGTGCTGAGATCGAAGCCATCGTGGCCGATCTGGTGAAGCAGAAGTTCACCGTTGGCGCAATGAGCGAACTGAAGACCGCTCCGCGTGGGTACGCGAAAGATCATCCGCGCATCGCGCTGCTTCGCCGCAAAGGCCTCATGGTGAGCCGTACGTGGGAGCACGCGCCGTGGATGGCGACGCGCGCGGTGGTGAAGCGGGTGCGCGACGCATGGACCGTCGCGCAGGCCATGAATGCCTGGCTCGACACCCATGTGGGCCCCAGCACACTGGCGCCCGATGAAGACGAATTGGCCCGCTTCGGGCCGCTCTGAACGGTCAGTCAGCGACTGGCAGCCAGGCCAGTACGAGCTGTTTCACATCCACATCGCCACGGCCGAGCGGAATGTCGAGCGTGGTGATGGTGTCGGCGATCTTGCCCCACTTGTCGTCGATGGCCTGGAGTTCGTCTTGGCATTGTTGCTGTGCTTCGGCGAGCTGATCGGCGATGGTTTGCACCTTGCCCGACGCCTCGGTGACCCGTTGCGAGACGGTGGAGGTGCGTCCGCGGTTGTTGGCGGCGCGAGTGATGGAACTCATGGTCGAGCGCCTCGACCGTGACCCACCGAACAAGCCACCGAGGATGCTGTCGGCCGCCGACAGCAACTCGTTGTTGCGGCTTGCCGACTTCTGCTGCTCGAGCACGTTCACACGGCCCTCGGCGGTCTTCATCTGATCGCTGAGCCGGTTGATCTTCGTGGCGTACTTGTCTTTCAGCTTGGCGGCATCGGCGTCGGCTCGCTCGTCGGCCGCCGTACGGCAGCGATCGGCGAACTCGGCATCGGTTTCACCGGGCCGTGCGGCCAGCTTCAATTCCTTGTTGGCGGGCACGCTGAGCTTGCGCGAGCGCTGGAGTGAGTCGACGAGGTCGCGCTGCAGCTTGGTCCAGAACGTCTTGTTGGCGATGGGCGCATCGCACAGCTGATAGGGGAGAGGGTCGAGCGGGGCGTCGAGCATGTCGCGGTCGTCGTAGTCGACATCGATGGCCTTGTCGACATCGGCGAGCTCGGTGAGCGGCGACAGCACCATCTCGTATTCTTCGGTGTGCACGATGCCCGACTTGGCATCGTCGTAGGTGAGCAGCACTCGGCCCACCGCGGCGGCCACGTAGCGGGTGCCGCGCGGGTGGGCACCCACCTCGCGCAACCATGGTGAGGCCACATCGACATAGCGCACGGGAATGCCGTCGGCCACCTTCGGCATCACCGGCGTCTCATTGGCGCCGAGTACCGCGGCAGGGGCAGGGGCAGGGGCGGCCGGTGCAGCGCCGGGCGGAGGCGGCACCACGGCACCG
>JBAXQV010000233.1:0-4042 GCA_037131575.1 Actinomycetota bacterium | reverse complement strand
GCACCACAGCAAGGATTGTTTGCCGCAGCGCCTCCAAGGTGCTGCGCTTCGGCTCGTCGAGCCCCGCAAGGTAGCGGTCGATCTCCAGTTGCGACATGGCTGAAAGTCTCTCATCCTCGGGAGCGACTACCTGTCGGGCCGACGCCGCAATCTGCAACCGCCTGGCCCACTGTTCGGTCATCGGCACACTCTGCCCAATCGGGTGGCAGTCGTTTAGCAAGCTCCCGGGCGCCTCGGCCCGCATCCCAAAAGAGATCCGTTCCAGGCGCATCTCAGAGACGGCTGCCGTTTCATTCGTCCCGGTCAAATGAGGACTGAATCTGGAGTGGCTCGGCGGCTCGCGTATGAAGCGCAACGACAGGGAGTCTCATATCGAAAGCCGGGCACCTGGCGGCGCAGCGTTCAGTATGGCAGTTAGGCGACAGCAGTGCTGCTGCGACTGATTCGTGTCCGCCTCATTGAGAACATCACCGCGACGATGGCAGTGAGCGCCACTCCGGAAATGAGCGCCTCGGAGAGATGCTCGTCGGCGCGTCCAGCAAACCAGATGGCGAAGGGAACTGCTGCGACGCCGAGCGTGACGGTGAGCGCCTTGTGATCTGGGTGAGGTTGGACCCACGCAAGCGCCAAGTAGGCGGCGCTCACCGGCAACACAGCAAGTCCGAGCACGACCACGAAGTAGCCCACCAAGGCAGTTCCGACCACCCAGGCCGACATGAGGCACAAAACGGTCGACAGCGGACTCGCCGCGAAGGTCGTCGATGGCCGCCCGTGGCGCTCCTGCCACAGGGTTGCTCCTGCGAAGACAAGAAGGGGCAGCACCGGGGCGACCGCCAACGCCACCAGATCCGCATTCCAGTCCTGATATGCCCACCGGATGATGAACGGACTCACACCAACAAGGAATGCACCCAGCAGCACCGCATGGAGCAGTCGTGGCGTCATCGTTCGATGGGTCGACACGCGACCAGAGTGCCCGAGCTAGGGCCGCTTGTCCAGCGGAACCTACCGACGGACTCGGCAATAGGTCGGCGGTGGCCCAAGCGGTGTGAACGCTTGCAGAGGGGCCAAGACAAGGCTTCAGCCCGAGCTTGTCCAAACTGTGGTTGTAGACAACCGCAGGTTGGACAGCCGAGGGGTTCGACTGCCGTCGCGTGAGGCGGGTGTCCTCAACCTGCCAAGATCTGTGGTCATGTTCGAGAAGGTGCTTGTGGCACTGCACGGTTACGGCTGTCGGTTCGTCGTCGTTGGGTCCACAGCGCGAGCGCTCATGGGCGACGCAATCGTCCCGAGTGATATCGACATCGTGATCGACCCTTCGCCCGACGGTCGGCGGCGTCTCCTGCGAGCCCTCACCGATCTCGACGCAATGGTCGAAACCCGCAACGGCTGGCGACAGGTAGCGCGTTGTCCAGCATTGCCGTGGGAGTGGGGGTTCCGAGCGTTCACATCGGCGGGACAGGTCGACATCGTCACCAGATTCGTCGACGGGACAACCATCGACGACCATGACGCTCAGGCCGCCACGGTCTGGCTTGAGGCAGGCTTCCCGGTGCGGGTGCGCCCGACTCGACAAGCGGACGCTGCATGAGTTCGGCAACGGGTCTGGGCCTTCTCGACCTGCTGATTCTCGAAGCGATCGAGGCAGCCGGCGCATCGAGTCACGGGCCATACATGAAGACGCAGCGAGCATTGGATGTTCTACATGAACGCACCGGCATCGGATCGACCCAGGCCTACGAGTCGTTGTGCGACATGGCTCGCCCGTACGTCGCGCATCTGCCGCTCATCGATTTCAACGGCAACTATGGCTCTCCCGATTGGGAGCCAGCGTCTGCCCGTTACACCGAGTGTCGGCTCACGCCGCTCGGGGAGGCGGCCCTCGCAGCCGAACGAGGCGAGCGTGGAACGCTGCCGATCGCGTTGATGAATGGCGACCTGCACCAAGGCGGACACCGGCCGCCCCTCGACCCCAGACGGCTCGTCGACGCCGTTCGTGCATCGGTATCTGGGTGTTCTGATGACTCGATCGTCGACATCGTCGGCCTCCCTGCCTTCCCTTCGCGCTGCGACGTCGCTGGAGATCTCGCCGAGTTCGCAACGGGCGCAGCGTGCGAAGTGGTTGCGAGCGCTTCGATGGCTGACGGTCATGTGCGGGGCCAACCGACCGTCACCATCACGGCCTTGCCGCCATTCACGTCAGCAGGCCGCATCGCTGAGCTCATCGCGAATGCCGTCGGCCACCAGGGAAGGGGCATCCCGACCGGCCGGCCGCCCACAATCGACGACGAACTGCCTTGCCCTGTCACCGAGGTATCCGACCAATCCTCTGGTGGCCGCACTCAACTCGTCGTCACCGGCCGCAGCGAGGCATCGCACTCGGAGGTGCGTCAGTTCCTCCAGCAGATTCCAACCGTTCAGCAGCGTGTCCGGGTCGCACTCGAACACCCACTCGCAGAGCTCGTCCGTGCCCTCACCACATCGGACGACCTCCACGGCACGCTCGATCTCATCGAGCGCTCCATCCACTCCTGACGCATTTCCCAGCGGAGAAATCACCAGCGCAGATCGACACCTATGGTTTCGGACATCGCCATTCGCCAGCGAAGGTCGCCCTGTAACGAATGACGATGCCGACCTTGAGGTCGGTGTTGTTCAATGGGTCATCGAACTTGTCCGCTGCCCAGATCGTGCATCGGAATCCGGGCAGGTTCAACCACTCGCCGTCGACACTGACAACGCCCTGTGCAACGGTCGGGCGTTCGGCACCCCGAAGCCAGAGCCCACTGCTTTCTTGGATTTCGACCCGAACCGCCTCGACCCGGTCCCACCTGTACACCGCAGCTTTGCCGTACCGGCCCTGAACGAGAAGCCCTTCAGGGGTGAGACAGACCCTGACTCTGAGAAGCAGTGCAGTCCACGCGAGGAGGCAAGCCGCTCCAATCAGCGGCAGCAGCCAGAGCAAACCATCGACCCTCACGGCGACTACAACGGTCGCGAGGCCCGCTCCCACCACGAGGCTCACCGATACCCCCCACTGATTGCCCGACGCCCGGAAGGTGACCCTGTCGCCATCGTGCTGTACCCCGATAACGCTGCGTTCGACGGCTGCCAGGTCGAACGGTGCCCCGACCACCGCTTCGTGGTGCGATGGCGTCGGCTCGCGACGTTGCAGAATGCTGCTCGGAGCGACATTTCGCCCGTGAGCGGATCGGGAACGAGCAATCCCGACAACAACCGTCATCGCAATGATGCCAACGACGAGGATGACCGACACCGATGAGTTATTGGCACTGTTCACGGTCGAACCTTTGAATCATGGGTCGTGAGCAGGTTGTCAGCCGCAACGAGCGCACCCACCAGCGACGGTCTCCAACACCTGGGCCGCGGAGTTTCCGGTGGCGGCCTCCCACCCGTCATACTCGCCCCTCCACCGTTGAGCAACCGTCGTGAGCCGCGCCACCAGCGCCTCGAGTGCTGCCTCGTCGAGCGCTGCGACCTGCTGCGCCAACACTGCCCAATCCTTCATTCCGTCGGACGGGGCTTGGATTTCGACCTCGAACTCTGGCTTCAGTTCGGCGGCAGCGGAGGAGGCGGCAGCCTCCGAGTGAAAGTAGAGGTAGTGCCTATAGGCAAGCTTCGAATCGGGGTCGACACCGCGCTGCTCCAGCGCCTTCCGAGACGCGCGGTCCAATTTCGCGCCATCAATTGGTAGCGCTGATCGCGAACGGACGACGGATATGGCTACAACGGCGAGAAGCAGAACGCCGAGCACAAGGAGCACCTTCGTTCCGCGGCTCATCGGCCGACGCCGAGGCTCGCCATTGAGTTGCTGCTCCGCCACAACGGGGCATGGTGCCCGCTCTCGAACGGCATGTCAACCGGTCGGCGCACACGAAGTTCAGCGCAAGTCCAAACTCGTCGACACGGAGGCGAGGAGGGCCTCCGCAGGGTTCAAGCCCGAGCGTGTCCAAACTGTGGTTGTCTACAACCGCGGTTTGGACGAGCTGGGGGGTGGTGGTCAGCTGATGGCGACGCCGCC
>JBAXQV010000232.1:0-4042 GCA_037131575.1 Actinomycetota bacterium | reverse complement strand
GGGTGATACGGCGCCGGGGGCGGTGAGCACGTCGACACCGTCGTCGGTGACCAGGCAGGTGTGTTCGTACTGCGCGGTGCGCTTGCCATCGGCGGTGACGGCGGTCCAGCCATCGTCGAAGGCCATCTTGTGCTGCCAGCCGCCGAGGGTGATCATCGGCTCGATGGTGAAGGTCATACCGGGCCGCATGATCATGTTGGCGCGCTCGTCGTAGTAGTGCAGCACCTGGATGTCGGTGTGGAACTGCTCGCCGATGCCGTGCCCGATGAACGCCTTCACCACACCCATGCGTTGGGGCTTGGCCACGGCCTCGATGGCCCGGCCGATATCGCTGAGCGGGCGACCCGGGCGCACGGCCTCGATACCGCGCCACATGGCTTCCTCGGTGACCTGCACCAGGCGGCGGCTGTCGGCATCGACCTCGCCAACGAAGAACGTGGCGTTGGTGTCGCCGTGCACACCACCCACGTAACAGGTGACGTCGATGTTGATGATGTCGCCCTCGACCAGTGCCCGCGAATCGGGGATGCCGTGGCAGATGACCTCGTTCACACTGGTGCACACGCTCTTCGGGTAGCCGCTGTAGTTGAGCGGGCTCGGGTAGGCGTTGCGTTCGACGGTGGCATCGTGCACGAACACGTCGATCTCGTCGGTGGTGATACCGGGGCGCACCATCTCGCCGGCCAGGCGCAACACCTCGGCGGCCATCACCCCGGCGAAGCGCATCCGCTCGATGATCTCGGGCGTCTTCACTCGTGATTCGTTCCACCGGTTCACCTCACCGGTGTCGGCATAAGGGGGCCTGGCGATGTGCGCGGGCACCGACCGCATAGGGCTGATGAACCCGGGCAGCACACGGCCCTCGAGGCCCTTGTGGCAACGCTTGTACTTCCGGCCGCTGCCGCACCAGCAGGCCTCATTCGCCTGCGGCAGAGTGATGGGCGGGGTGGTGATACTGCTCACGATGTGCAGGCTACTGGCCGCCCGCCACTGCCGCATCGAGCCCACGCAACGCACCCGGCGCGTCGGCGTTCTCGCAGAACCACTGATAGGTGCTGGCGATGCCTGAGTCGAGGTCGATGGTGGGCGCCCATCCGGTGCCACGCAAACGGGTGACGTCGAGCACCTTGCGCGGCATACCGTCGGGCTTGGTGGTGTCGAAGCGCAACTCGGCGGTGGGGTGCACGAGGTCGCGGATCTTCTCGGCGAGCTCACGGATCGACAGGTCGATGCCGGTGCCCACGTTCACATGCGTCGAGTCGCTGTAGTTGAGCATGAGGTGCAGGCACGCGTCGGCGAGATCGTCGACGTGCAGGAACTCGCGCTTGGGTGTGCCCGTGCCCCAGATCTCGACGCTCGTGTCGCCGCTCTGCGCAGCATCGTGGAACTTGCGGATGAGCGCCGGCAGCACATGGCTACTGGTGAGATCGAAGTTGTCGTTGGGCCCGTAGAGGTTGGTGGGCATGGCCGAGATGAAGTCGCTGCCGTACTGCTGGCGATAGGCCTGGCACAGCTTGATACCGGCGATCTTGGCGATGGCGTACCACTCGTTGGTGGGCTCGAGCGGGCCGGTGAGCAACTCGTCTTCGGTGATCGGTTGCGTGGCGTTGCGCGGGTAGATGCACGACGACCCGAGGTACAGCAACTTGCTCACGCCGTAGAGGTGCGAGGCGTGCACCACGGTGCCGTGGATCATCATGTTGTCGTAGATGAACTCGGCTGGGCGGGTGCTGTTGGCCATGATGCCGCCCACGGTTCCGGCCACCAGGAACACGTACTCGGGGCGGTTGGCTTTGAACCAATGCGACACCTCGCTCTGATCGCGCAGGTCGAGTTGCTGGCGACTGGCAGTGACGATGTTGGTGTACCCCGCTGCCTGGAGCCTGCGCACCACGGCAGAGCCGACCAAACCAGCGTGCCCGGCGACGTAGATCCTGGAATCGGCTTGCATTTTTTCAGCCTATGCCGATTTGGGGGTTGCATTGTCGGTCGAACGTATGTACGATCATGGTATGGAGGCGCACGGTCTCAACTCCGATCCCACGAAGCGCATCGAGCGCCGTTTGGCCGAGGTCAGCGGCCATCTCAACGTGCTGCATGCCGAGCTGGTCTCGCTCATGGCCGAGGTGCTCGAGGGTGGTCTGTGGCAGGGCTGGGGTATCAACACACCGGCCTGGTGGCTGGCGTGGCACACCGGGTTGTCACCGCACCGCGCCCGTGCGGTGGTGGCCGCGGCCGAACGGTTCGCCGAGCTGCCGGTCACCATGGCGGCCTTCGCTGCCGGCGAGCTGGCGGTCGATCAGGTGGCGCCCATCGTGGCGTACGTGCCTTCCCGGCTCGATGGTGAGGTGTGCGAGTTGGCCAAGTCGGCCTCCGTACATCAACTCCGCCAAGTGGTGCGCGCCTATCCCTTCGGCGAGCCGGTGCGCGCCAGCGAGGCAGACGGCGATGATGCAGCGGGTGCAGTGTCGGTGGCCGATGAGTCGGTATCCGATGAGTCGGTATCCGATGAGTCCGTGGCGCCGGGTGGCGATGCTGCCGGTGCGGCGGCGGTGCCGGGCGACGATGCGTCCAGTGGCGATGCGCCCAGTTTCGATGCGTCCAGTGGCGGTGCGCCCTCCTCGGTCGAGGCGCGCGATCGCGTCATGCTGGCCGAGGGGTCGCTATCGATGTACTACGACGACGATGGCCGCTTCCGCATGATGGTCGACGCGCCACTCGATGCAGGGTTGGTCATCGAGGCGGCGCTCAGCGAAGCGCGCGATGCACTGTTCCGCGCGGGCGTTCGTGGGGCCGGGCCGCTCGATGCGTTGCTCGAGTGCTCGAATCGCTCGCTCGATGCCGCATCGAAGGGCCTCAGCAGCCGGGCCGACCGCTTCCGCATCTACGTGCACCTCGACACCGAGGGTGCCTGGGTGAACAACGGGCCACGCGTGCCCGCCGCACTGCTCGATCGGCTCATCTCCGATGGTGTGGTGCAGCCGTTGTGGCTCACCGAAGGCCGGCCGGTCAGTGTGGGGCGCGCCACTCGCGTCATCGCACCGCACTTGCGGCGGCTCGTGCTCGACCGCGACAAGGGCTGCCGTACGCCGGGGTGCACCAACACCGTCGGCGTCGAATGTCATCACGTGCAATGGTGGCAGCGCGATGGCGGCCCCACCGACACCAGCAACATCGCCGGAGCCTGCTCCACATGCCACGACACCATCCACCGTGGCGACATGGTGGTCACCGGCAATGCCGATCTTCCCGATGGGCTCGTCTACACCCGACGCGATGGCACGGTCATCCGCGGCGCGGCCCCACCGATACCACCCACCGGGCCACCACCTCAGCCCGATCGGCCGTACCGGCACCCCACGGGTGAACGGCTCGATCGCCGATGGTTGTGGTTCAGCGAACCTCCTCGCTCGAAAGCCAGCTGATTTCCGAACGCGCTCGGCCACGGTCGCTCATTGCCGATCGTGATGGCATCGGCAGCTTCGTCAGGGTTTCTTCAAGAAACGCGCAAGGGTCTCGCTCTCCGCGTCGTTCCTCCGTATGGTTCCGGTTCTCAAGTCCTCACTGGCGGGCGGGGAACAGCGGTCGGCGCCAACGGTGCCGAGGGGAAACGCAGTTCGAGCAAGGCGGAGTCGACGATGGGAACCACTCAGGTGATTCCTCCGGGCGCATCCACCCTCGGCAGGATCGAGGGGGCCTGGGAGAATCTCAACCGAACACAACGATGGTGGGCGACCGTACTCGCGGTCTTCGCCGGTTGGGCCTGCTGGGAGGTGGGCCAGGCTGTACCGGCACACGAGCTCGGGGCCATCTCCGTCGTGGCGATGTGTGCTGGCAGCGCCGCCCTGGTGGATGCAGCCACCGAGCGCATCCCCAACACACTCCTCGCCGTCGCCGCGACAGCCGTGGCCGCAGCGGTGCTGGCCGGTGTGGCTGGTGAACTGATCGCTACACACGGCACCCCGCCTGGTGTCTCACGCGGCGCGGCGCCCGCCACCGGTGTGCTGCTGGGCATGCTCGGTGCCGCAGTGCCGATGCTCGT
>JBAXQV010000231.1:0-4098 GCA_037131575.1 Actinomycetota bacterium | reverse complement strand
TCGGGCGCGATGGTGCGCACATCGTGGGCCGCGAGGTGGTCGACCATGCGTGTGCGGAGCGCCTGGTCGTACGCAATGGGTTGAGGCGCCACCATGCTCACCGTGCGGTTACCGCAGCCGCAGCAGCGAGACCGCTCAGCGCAGCACCTTCCACCCGTGGGCCCGCGAAGGCATCGCCTGCCACCGCAAGGCTGGGCAGATCGTCGGGACTCCACCATGCAGCCGGCCAAATCGAACGGGGTGTGGCGAAACGCCAACGCTTCAACTGGCTGGTCACCACGGTGGCGTCGCCGAGCCATGGTGCGGCGAGTTCGAGCAGTGCCGCGTGGGCTGCGGCTGGTTCGTCGTCCCAGTGTGCAAGGCTCCACGCGGGGTCGGCATGCATGGTGAGCGCAGTGACGTCGCTGATGCCCTTGCGCTGATTGTCGGCGATGAACGTGAACCCCTCGGCACCCTGTACACCACCCGGTTCGGGCACGTTGGTGGGGCCGTCGCACACGGCGAGCAAGGCGAGGGTGCGGTCGTAGTCGGTACGCCACAGTGCTTCGGGCATACTCACTTCGGCTGAGACGAGCAGCGAGAAACTCTGTGGCAACGGACAGGTGACGATGAGCGCGTCGGCGTCGTGTTCACTGCCGTCGTCGAGGCGAACCGTCCAGTCGCGTCGACCACCACCTGTGTTGCGGTGGAGTGAGAACACCAACGAATCGCAGCGCACATCGACCCCGCGGGCGATGTGTTTGGCGAGCGCATTCATGCCACCACGCACGGCGTAGCGCGGGTAGCCATCGCCGGTGGGCGAGAAGCCCCGGCACCATTCGAACACCACGTCGTCGCGTTGCCAGGTCGCCACATGGTCGGCGAATTCGTCGCTGCGCACGGTGAAGAACTGCGCGCCATGGTCGACCCGGGCATCACCGATTCGGCGTGTGGCCAACCGGCCACCGGGTGAGCGACCCTTGTCGAACACCACCACCTCATGGCCCTTGGTGCGCAGTGAACTGGCGGCCATGAGCCCCGAGAGGCCGGCCCCCACGACGGCAACGTTCATCGGGCCTGCATTCGTTCGGGCCTGCATTCGTTGTGCTGGCTCATACGGCGATCGCATCGCCCGTCGGCCGGGCAGCAGCCGCAGCCGCTTCGGCAGCGCTCACACGGCGAAGGAATGCGATGAGCACGCGGTTGAACGTGGAGGCATGCTCGACCATCAACCCGTGGGCAGCACCGGAGATGACCACCAATTCTGCATTGGGCAGTCGCTCGGCGATCTCTTCACTGTCGCCCCGTGGTGTGAGGATGTCTTGGTTGCCCACCACCACAAGCGCAGGCACGGTGACGTCGCTCAGTTGATCGCCGAGTTCGTCGGGCGTGTTCAAGATGGCGCGCACCTGCGCAGCGAATGCATGCGACGAGCGGCCACGCGCCAACGGGCCCAGCCAACCGAGCGCAGGCACCATGCGGCGGAACGATCGCGGCCCGATGACCCAGCGCGCCGCCTCACGACTCAAGGCGCCCATGCCCTGTTCGGTGGCGATGGTGGCCCACCCTTGGATGAGTTCGCGGCGCCACGGGTGGTTGCGGCACGCAGTGCACACCAGCGTGAGTGACCGCACGCGATGTTGATAGTGCACAGCGATGATCTGCGCAATGGCGCCGCCCATCGAGGCACCCACGATGTGCGCTTGCTCGACCCCCACGGCATCGAGCACTGCGATCGCATCGTCGGCCATCTGCTCGAGGCTGTAGTGCCCGAACGGTTTGTCGCTACGGCCAGCACCGCGGTTGTCGAGTGCGATCACGCGATACGACGCGGCCAGTACGAGGCGCTGGAGATCCCATCCGTGTTTGTCGGCACCGAGGCCTTGGATGAGGAGCACAGCCGGTGCACCGGGGCGACCGAACACCTCGTAGTGAACGCGGAGTTGATCGGATGTGCGTGCGTACGGCATCAGCCCTCACCCACCCAGTCGAGCGGGGCGATACCCGTGCGAACGCCACCGAGTTCGTCGAGGATGCGCTGCAGATGGTGCTGCGTGATGTCGGCCAGTTCGGTTTCGGCCAGCGGGCCGCGTCGCTTCGTGCGCGGCCGCACGGGTGCGCCCACATGCACGCGGATGCGCCTACCGAACGGCGAACTCATCGACGCCACCGGAATGACCGGTACACCGGCGAGTACGGCTGCGCCCACCATGGCGGAGTCGACCCTTCCGGCTTGGCGAGGGTGCGGTGTGGTGGACGTGCCCAACACCACGAGTTCGTCATGGTGTAGCGCGCCGCGCACTTCGTCGGGGTGCTGCAAGATGGCGCCGAGGCGGCGCATCGCCGGCCCGAGCGGGGCGATGTCGGGATGGCCGATGAACCGCACGGGCCGGCCGGTGAGCCGGGCCAGCGACCATGCCACCGACAGCGGGCTGAACGACAGCGTGCGGTTGTTGGTGACGAGCAGTGCACCTTTGCGCGCCGGCAGATGTTGTTCGCCGTCGATGATGGCCCGCCAGCGCAACCGCACAAACGGAGTGAGCGCGTCGATGAGGTGTTCGTCGCGACCCCATTCGTCGACGGAACCGGCGGGCAGGAACGGGCGCAACGGGGCCAAGGCCGCGGCCGATGCACCGTCGATGGCCTTGCGCGGAAAGTCGAGGACGGTTGCCATATCAGGCCACCGCCTCAGCCCGGCCGGGCATGCGCACGACGCTCTCCCACGCGAAGAGTCGGTCGATGACCTCGATGGTGGACACCTTCGGCGAAACACCGAGCAGTGCCTGCGCTCGTGACCCGTCGGCGAGCCGGCCACGGTGCAACACCTCGAGCACATGCTCGGGAATGGGGGCACCGATGAGGTGCGACAGGCGCCGCGTGAGCATCCACTCGGGGCCGACGAGCGGTACAGGAATGCGTCGGCCGCGTGCGATGGCCTGGAGTCCGGTGATGGCACCAGCACCCACCACATTCACCGGAGCGTCGACACGTCGCTCGGCGGCTGCTACGAAGGCACGCGCCGCATCGTCGTCGTGCACGACGCTGAAGGCTGCATCACCGAGCAGGCTGAACGGCACCATCGGTTGGCGCAGCAGACGGCCGAGGGGACTGGGCACATGAGGCCCCAGCACCGGGGCGAGGCGCAGCGCGGTGACCGGTACACCAACCCGCTGGCCGGTGGCGCGCGCCGTGGCCTCGATACCTACGACCATGCGGCCGTATTGACTGGTGGGTTCCAGCGGTGTTTGTTCGTCGGGCCGCGTGAGCGAGTGTCGGCCGCGGCCATAGGCCTCGATACCACTACGCACCACAATGCTCTGCAACGAACGACATTCGGCCGCGGCCCCGAGGAATGCGATGGCGGCATCGTCGGTGAATGCCCGAGCCTGTGAGGTGCCCACGCGTGCGTCGGGTTCCCACACCGCCACGTGCACCAACACATGTGGATCGAAGTCGGTGACGACATCGACGATGGCGTCGCGTCGATGGGGTTCGATGCGATGGAACGTGGCGCGCCGCAAACGCCGCCGCGGCGGGTCGACGTCGACGCCCATGATGGGCCCCACCCAGGGCTCGGCTTCGAGCATCGCAGCAACCAGGGAACCGAGTTCCCCGCCCATACCGCTCACGAGTACGCGTTGCCCCCGCACGCAGTTCACCCTACTGCTACCTGGAGTCGCGTTGTCCAAGTCTTGACAATCAACGCACACAGTGAGATCGCACTCACGATTGTCTCAAGAAGCGTTGCTCCGGCGAAAGCCACGGCCCATCACCTCCGATACCCCTCCTGCTCGATTGACAGAAGGGGGCACGGGTGAACCTACAACAGCACAAACAAGCATCGCGGCTCACCGGCTCAACTGCTCGCCGTCGGGGGCGCCGCCTTGCTGTTGTGGCCCTGTTGTCGAGCCCATTGGTGATGTCGACCGCTGCGCTTGCTGGCACTGGCAGCGATGCCAACGGCAGCACCACGAAGGCTGCCATTGCGGCTACCAAAGGTTCGACGGCGAAGAAGCCGAAGACGGTTCCGAACTGCGCGTTGGGCTATGTGGTGGCCAACAACGACGGCTGGTACTCGATCGCGCGGAAGTCGCAGGTGACCGTGGCGGCATTGCTGGC
>JBAXQV010000230.1:0-4102 GCA_037131575.1 Actinomycetota bacterium | reverse complement strand
CTACACCAGGGGCCAGGGGTAGCGACGGCCTGATTCGTCGACGGGGAGCACGCGGTTGTCGGCAACCCACTGGGCTCGTTCGCGCAGTGCATCGACCTCATCGTCGCTCAGCAACACGGCAAGCTCTTCGGGCACCGATTCGGCCAACTGCTGGGCGATGGCCACGAGCTCATCGTCGATGGGTGAGCCGCCGAACTCCCACACCACCGTGCGCAGCTTGAAGTCGGCGGCGAAGCACAACCCGTGGTCGATACCCCAGATGTGGTCGTCGCTGTCGATGAGCACATGGCCGCTCTTGCGGTCGGTGTTGTTGGCGATGAGGTCGAACACGGCGATGCGCGCCAGTGTGGCCTGCAGGTCGTCGCGGGCTTCCTGAATGGTGAAGTAGTGCTGCTGATGATCGGCATCGACGTACCACTGCACACTGCCCTCACCGTGGGGGCCGTCGCGGATGACGGTGGGTGGCACCAGGTCGATCTGCATCGCCTCACTGAGCACATAGGCCGCCAACTCGCGCCGATGCAGGCCCGGCTCGAAGTCCCACAAGGGGCGCTCGCCGCGCATTGGCTTGTAGATGGCCTTGCCGACCGCAGCACCGTCGACGATGAGTTCCACCAGGAACGTGGCGTTGCTGCTCCACGGCATGCGACCCTCGATGACGATGTCGGCCGTGCGCAAGAGGTCGAGGCGGTCATCCATCAGTTCATGCGCGGGCAGATGTGCCCGTCGGGGTCGAGCGGCCGATCGCACCAGATGCACGGCGGGCGGCCAGCAGCCACCACGGCATCGGCCTGGGTACAGAAGGCAAGCACTTGACCGCGGGTGAGATGGGCGCGCACCCGACCAAGGTCCTCGTCGTCGAGATCAAGATCGAGTTCGTCGTCGTCATCGTCGTCATCATCGTCATCGTCGTCGTCGGGTTCCGCCGGCGTGAATTCGTCGAGTTGGATGAGCAGACGATCGTTGATGCGTTCGTAGCCGAGGCCGATGGGCCCCAACACGAAGGCCACCTCGAGCGGCTCGACCAATTCGAGTGCGGCAGGCATCGGCCGTTCGTCGGCGGGGGGCAAGTCGTTGAGCACCGTGCGCAGGTACTCGGCAATGGCGGCAACCTGTTGTTTCTCGCATTTCACCGTCACCCGTTGGCGGCCGTGGCGCACCTGGATGAGGAACACGCGCTGCCCCGGGCGGCCCACAGCCCCCACGGTGAATGCATCAACATCGTCGAACTCGAAGTACACGCTCATTGTTCGCTCATTGTTCGTTCAGCCGAACGTGCTCATGACGGACGCAGGTCGGCCAAGGTGCCGCCGGCGGAGTTGACGGTGAGCACCACGGGCGCGCCACCGTGGTAGGCGATGGCCGAGATCGAGCAGGTGCCGATGACGATGCGCTGGAACAGGTCGATGTGTGTGCCGAGTGCGTGGGCGACGGCGGCCTTGATGGGGTCGGCATGAGAGACGCACACGATGACGCCACCGGGGTGCTTGCTGCGCAAACGGTCGAGTGCGCTGACCATGCGTGTTTGCATGGCGGTGAAACTCTCACCGTTGGGGAACGTGAACGCCGATGGGGCGCGCTGCACGGTGTTCCACTCGGGCAACTTCATCAGCTTGCGCAACTCGGCACCCGTCCAGTCGCCGAAGTCGCATTCGAGCAGACCCTTGTCGACCGTGACCTTGGTGCCGGTGGCAGCGGCGATGGGCGCAGCCGTTTCACGGGCCCGTTCGAGCGGTGACGAGTAGATGGCGTCGATGCGGGGCAGCGCGGCGATGCGTTCGGCGGCGCGGCGCGCCTGCTCGATGCCGGCCTCGGCCAGATGCAAGCCGGGCGCACGACCGGGCAACAACTTCCCCGTGGTGGGGGTTTGCCCGTGGCGTACCAGCAGCACGAGGGTGGGTTGGGGTGGCTGCTGCTTGGTGGTGCTCATGTCGGTATCGAAACCTACTGTGCGTGGCGTGGATTCGCTCGGTCGCCTGCACGACGATGTTGCCGCATGTGGCGCATGCCCTCGCCTCGTGGCCTGGCGCGAGCAGGTGGCGGTGGAACGACGGGCTGCGTATCGCGACGACGAGTACTGGGGGCGAGGTGTGCCCGGTTTCGGCGACCCGAAGGCGAGCATCCTCGTGTTGGGCCTGGCCCCCGGCGCGCATGGCGCCAACCGCACCGGGCGCATGTTCACCGGCGACCGTTCGGCCGAGTGGTTGTTCCGCGCGATGCACCACGCCGGGCTCGCCAACCAGGCCACGTCGGTCACCCGCGACGACGGCCTCACCCTGCGCAACGCCTGGGTCACCTCGGCGGTGAAGTGTGTGCCACCCGACAACAAGCCGCTGCCGGCCGAGCGCGATAGGTGCCGGAGCTTGCTCGATCGCGAGATTGCGTTGCTCACACGACTGAAAGTGGTGGTGTGCCTCGGCGGGTTTGCGCACGATGTGGCCTGCGCAGTGTGGGGTGTGCGGCCGCGTACGAAGTTCGGGCACGGTGCCATCACCACAACGACAAGCGGTGTGGTGCTCATCGACTCGTTCCACCCCAGTCAGCAGAACACCTTCACCGGCCGACTCACCGAGGCGATGCTCGACGACATCATGGAGCGCGCGGTCGAACTCGTTCGGTAGTGGCGTCGGGTGATTCTCGGCGGTTTTGCCGTTGCGGGTCGCTCGGACGCTTGCGGTGCCCGGTGGAGTAGCGCACAATGGACGCACCACGCCGCCGCTGAGACGGTTGTGGCAAAGGAGCCTTCCGTGAACAAGCGCGATGTCATCATGGGCGTCATCTTCGGACTCGCCGGTCTGGCGATCTGCTGGTACCTCTCCGACATGGTGCCTCGGGCCGCTCGTGGCGCTGCCGACGATGCCGACCCGGGCCGCAGCCTGGTGCTGGTGGTGCTGATCGGGTTTGCGGTGCTGGCGTTGGCCAATGGCGCGGCGATGCGGGCCCGGGCCCGGCGACGGAGCTTCGAAGACCGCGACTGAATGCGGTTCTCTCGCAGCGCCTGTCAGCGGCTGAGTGCTGCCTTCACCGATGCTGCGGCGAGGGCGTGGGCGGCTTTGGCATCGTCGAGGAAATCGGCGAGTGAGAAGAAGCCGTGGAACATGCCACTGAAGCGCACGTGGCTGGTGGCCACACCGAGCGATGCGAGGCGTGCCGCGTAGGCGTCGCCCTCATCGCGCAGCGGGTCGAATTCGGCGGTGATCACGAGTGCCGTTGGCGTGCTCTGCAGCGCAGTGTCGCTGGCGAACAGAGGCGACACACGAGGGTCGCTGGGGGTGCCCAGCCCTCCGGAGAGGTAGTGATCGATGAACCAACCCATGCCATCGCGGGTGAGGAACGGGCCATCAGCGTTCTCGGTGTAGCTCGGGTGGCTGCGGGTGCAGTCGGTCACGGGGTACACGAGGAGTTGGTGCACCAGCGGCACCGGTGCCAGTTGGGCCACCACGGCGGCGAGGTTGGCGCCGGCCGAGTCGCCACCGATGGCGAGTCGGTCGGGCCGGCAGCCGAGCGCAGCCGCGTTGGCGTACGCCCAGCGGGTGGCGATGATGGCATCTTCCAGCGGGGCGGGGAAGGGGTGCTCGGGTGCGAGGCGGTAGTCGATGCTCAGCACCGCATGGCCACTGCCGTTGGCCAGCGCCCGGCACACGTTGTCGTGCGAGTCGAGATCGCCGATCACCCAGCCGCCACCGTGGAAGTACACCAGCAGGCCGAGGTCGGGGGCGTCGCTCGGCCGGTAGAGGCGTGCGAGCACACCACCGGCATCGAGGTCGCGCCGTTCGTGGATGGCCTCGGTGGCCTCGCGCTGGCGACTCTTGCGCACGGCGCGGGCTTCCTCGGGCGTGCTCTCGCTGATCGGCGGGTCGCCCAAGGTGGCGAGCATGTCGAGCAGCGTGACGGCCTGAGGATGCAGCGGCATGCGCCCAGTATCCCACGCCCCACCCGTCCACATCCGAGTCGCTGGCCGTCATCCGAGTCGCTGGCCGTCATCCGAGTCGCTCGCTGCCATCCGAGTCGCTTGCGGGTATCCGAGTACTTCGGCGCCCCCTGGTGTGCGCCAGCGACTCGGATCCCCGGGGTGCGGGTGCGCCGGTTAGCGTCGCGGTGA
>JBAXQV010000229.1:0-4121 GCA_037131575.1 Actinomycetota bacterium | reverse complement strand
CAGGCGTCGTGCCACCAGCAGGCGTCGAACCTCCCGATGCAACGGTGGTGGGCGTGGAGCCACCGCCGGAAGCACCAGGAAGAATGGCCGTGGGCACCTTCGACAACCCACCGGTGCCGTTCGGGCACTGCAATGGACCCTGCTTGTCGCACGCCTGCGGCTGCGGCGCCTGGTCGGCCAGCAGGTTCGAACCGTCGGGGGCGAACGTGGGGTTCTTACAACTGGCGATGTTGATGTCTTGCACCACTGCGCCGGGGATCTTGGCGATCTGGTCGAAGCTCGCCGTCACCAGGTTCACCGGCATCGGCGAGTAACCGAGCGAGGCCGACTGCTGCTGGGCCTGGCACATGGCATAGTACGAGAACGCGGCGAGGGTCTTGCCCTTGGCCTCGTTGAACTGGCCAGCGATCACCGTGGGCAAGATCAGGTACGAGTACGACGACAGCTGATAACTACGTGGGTCGGTGTCGGTGTACACCGACCTGAGATCTTGGGTGAGGTATGTGGCCGGGTTGCTCTCGTCGGTGTTGATCCTCGCCTTCAACAACGCAACGGCGACGTTCTGCGGGGTGGGCTCGGTGTAGAAGCCGGCCGCATTGAGCATCTTCACAACAGGGAACTTCGAACCCAAGGCGTACGAGTAGTTCACGTACCCGATGGCGCCTTCCGCGAAGTCTTGGCTCACATAGCCGGCGATACCGATGTCGCCCGACTGCGAGATCATCTTTCCGAGCGTCGGATATTGCGATGTGAACCCGCACGCCGGAGCACGGCCCGAACGATTGCAGTAGTCGTTCCACAGGTTCGGGAAGCGATCGATCATCCACAACGTCAGTTGCGCCGTCGAGCCAGAACCGTCGGAACGCACCACGGGCACGATGTCGCGGGCAGGCAGTGCCAAACCCGGATTGTCAGCCTTGATCGCAGGGTCGTTCCATGTGGTGATGACACCGGTGAAGATCTTGGTGGCGTTCTCACCCGACAGACGCAGGTTGGTGACCCGCGCGCCGTTGATCTTCAGGTTGTACATGAACGCAGTTCCGCCCGCCGTGATCGGCATGTAGGCATAGCTGCCCGGGGCCGGGTTCTCGGGGGCCGAACCATCCTCGGGGGTGAATTGGAAGGGAATGTCCGATGCCGCGAAGTCGACGATTCCTTGCAGAAAGTTGCGTCGCCCTGCCGTAGAACCCGTGGCCGCGTAGTCGATGGTGATGCCGAACTGCTTCACGTTCACGCGCATTGCATCGATGGCGTTGGCCGCCCACGACGACCCTTCACCCGAGATGCGCTGATAGCTGTCGGCAGCAACATGCGGCGCGGCGCCGCCGAACAGTGCCGACGCGCCTGCAAACATCAGCGCGGCCACACTGGCCAAGGCCTTGCGACGAAGTTGACGAATGTGTGTCATCACTTGCTCCCTGTCGACAGTGCTTCGATACGTGCCAAGTCGTCGAGCGATTGAGCAGCAGCCTTGCGGGTTTGACGCTTCGACAACCTGCCCGCAGGGCGCCCGCCGAGGATTCGCGCCACGGTGAACAGCACCAGCACCAGCAGCATCAAGACCGCTGCTGCGGCGAAGCCGCGAGCATGCAGGATTTCGCCCGGGGCCTTCACAAAGTTGTAGGCAGCCAGCGGCAGCGAGATCATCGGGTCGGCGGTGGGGTTCACGTTCATCGCGTTCGCCGCGCCAGCAGTGAGCAGTACCGGTGCCGTTTCGCCCACGCCGCGAGCCACGCCGAGGATGACCGCCGTGGTGAGGCCCGACCGAGCGGTGGGCAGCACCACATGCCACACCGTGCGCCACTGCGGAGCTCCCAGTGCGGCAGAAGCTTCACGCAGGTTGCCCGGCACCAACCGCAGCACCACATCGGAGGCACGGATGATGATGGGCAACATCATGATGCTGATGGCCAACGACGCTGCGAACCCCGAGGGACGGAACCCGAGGATGAGGATCCAGGTGATGAAGATGAACAGGCCGGCCAAGATCGACGGCAGTGCCGTCATGGCCGTCACGATGGTGCGCACAAGGTTGGCGAACTTGCCACGGGTTTCGTTCAAGTACACGGCACAGGCGATACCGAGCGGCACGGTGATGATGAGCGAGATCGTCATCATGATGAGCGTGCCCACGATGGCGTGCGCCACACCACCCTGTGAGAGTGGGTCGAGTGGCCCTGTGGAACTCATGTCTTCGGTGAAGAAGTTCCAGTTGGTGAACGCCTGCCAACCCTTGATGAACACATAGAGGATCACCGAGGCCAACGCGAAGAACGCCACTAACGCCGCTGCTGTGAAGGCGATCGACATCACCTTGTCGACGACTGCGGTGTTCCGCTCGGTGAGCGAGGACAACACGGCGTACACCACGAGGTAGAGCACGAACGCCACCAACACGAACCCGAACTTGCCCTTCAGCGGGGTGAGACGGCCGAACAACAACATCGTGATGCACAAGCTGCTCACCGCCGCGCCCACCATCATCAACAGATCGGCCCTCGACAAGCCGCCAATGGGGCGAGGTTGCGCCGGAGTACGTGCCGCAGCGGGCCGCGATGGAAGCACCGTCGCCGGCTGGTTCGGGTCGGCGGCGGCCCACACCGGGTCGTAGGCGGCGGGCTGCGCCGACGGTGCCATCTCGATCGGCGTCGCGCCGGGGGTGTCGAGCAAGCTCATGCTTCGCTCCCTGCACCAGAACGAGACCGGGCCACGAACCACGATGCCGTGAAGTTCACCACGAGCGTGATCATGAACAGCACCAGACCTGCGGCCATGAGCGCCGACAAACTCATCGGCGTCGATTCCACATAGCGGATCGCAATGAGGCTCGACACTGAGTTGCTGCCCACCTGCAAGATGTGGAAGTTGATCTTGAACAACGGCGAGATGATGAGCACCACGGCGATGGTTTCGCCCAGCGCACGGCCCAGGCCGAGCATGGTGCCGCCGATCATGCCGCCACGGCCGAACGGCAAGGTGACGGCGCGGATCATGCCCCATCGAGTGGCACCCAGTGCGAACGCGCCCTCGCGCTCGCCGATAGGCACTTGCGAAAAGACTTCGCGCATCACCACACACTGGATAGGCATCACCATCATCGCCACGACGATGCCGGCAATGAAGGTGGAGGCCGTGTACACCGATGCCGACGCGAGCGGACTGTTCGGGTCGGCACCGTTCACGTGGAACAGGGGGATCCAGTCGAACCACGAGTTGATGAAGCGAGCCACACCCACTGCCTGGCCCTGCAACAGGAACAAACCCCACAGCCCGTACACCACGCTCGGCACGGCGGCCATGAGGTCGACGAGGGCAACCAACCAACTGCGCATCCACACCGGGGCGACTTCAGTGATGAACAACGCTGTGGCGATGGAGATCGGCAGTGCCACCGACACCGCCACCGCCGCGATGAGGATGGTGCCGGTGAGCACCGCGGCGATACCGAACTTGCCGCGCGACACCTCCCAATCGGCGGTGGAGAAGAACCCGAAGCCAGCTTCACGAAGGGCCGGGACCGCCTTCAACGTGAGAAAGAGTCCCACGGCACCCATGATCATCAGTACCACTACGCCGCTCATGGCCACACCGCGCCGGAAGATCTGGTCGCTTCGTACCAGTTTGGTCTCGAGCGTGCGTGGCGTTGCGGGGGCCCCGGCCGGGGTCTCAGGGATGAATGTCGACGACATGATGGTGCCTCACACCAACCAGGCCGCGAGAATGCCCAACACGATGGCGGCGCCGAGGCCGAGTAACAGCACGTCGAGGTGCTTCGCGTTGGCCCAGAAACCCTTCTTCACCGGAGCCGGCGGTGCCGCCGGCGCAACGAGACGGGCCTGTGCCTGCAGGGCCGCCAGATACTCGGGGGGCACCGTTGGCTGGCCGGCGCGAGCCTCGGCCAGCACGGTGGCGAACACTCGGGCGAAGGCCTCGGCGTCGAGAACAATGTTCGGCGTGTTCACTACGGTGATCTGCGGCTCTGCCGGGGTTGCGAACGCGCGTACCTCAGGTTCGAGGCCGTCGTCGGTGGCCACATCATCGTTGGGGCGTGCCCACACCGCCCACGGGTCATCGGTGGGCAGTACCCGCGCAACCGTCGGTACCGTTGCGATCATCAATTC
>JBAXQV010000228.1:0-4151 GCA_037131575.1 Actinomycetota bacterium | reverse complement strand
GAGCACCACCACGGCCGATGCCCCGCAACGCAGGGCATGGGCCACACCGCTCAGCGCGCATCGCCATTCGGCAACGGTGGGCGTGCTGCCGGCGAGCTCGTGCTCGGCAAGTGCTGCATCGTCGGGGGCCCACTGAACGCCATCGAGTGCGGGCCGCAGGTGCGGGTCGCCCGCCCACACCGCCACGCAGCGCCATTGCGGGTTGTGGGTGCCGATGGCACGCGCCAGTGGCTCGGGGCGGTGCGTACCGTTCGGCACCACGAGCACGCACCAAGGCGACACGGAACTCGGGGTCATCGTCTGCGCCGCTCCATTCGTGGCCTATCTTGGCATAGTGCCGCCGACCGAGATCGATCGTCTCCGCGATGAGAACGCCGAGTTGCGCCGTCGTGTGGAGGCGGCCGAGCGCGACATCGAAGTGCTGCGCGCCGAGGCGCTGGCAAGGCGAACCGAGGTACGCGCCCTGGCCGAGCAATTGCCCGCAGCGGTGAGCCGTAAAGCGCTACTCGCCCAGATGGCGCGGAGCGCCAACCCGGCGAACGTGCTGCGTTCGCGGCGCCGAAGGAACTGACCGACTTGGCTCGCGTGCAGGTGTTCGTGGCCGCCCGCGGCAATGCGTTCATGCGCGATATCGCTGGCTGGTTGGTGGAGGCCGCACTCGCAACGGGACGCGATGCCCACCTCGTTACCGACCACCTGCCCGCCAACGATGGCTCGATCAATCTGGTGGTTGCGCCGCACGAGTTCTTCCCGCTCTTCGATGCACCACTTCAACAACGGCACGAGGCCGCCGCGGTGAGCATTGGGGTGGCCACCGAGCAGCCAGGTACGCCCTGGTTCGACACCTCGCTCGAATGGTGCCGTTTCGGGCGGCGCGCACTCGACATCAACCTCCTCGGCGTCGATGCACTGCGGGCCGCAGGCGTAACGGTCGAACACCTGCCGCTTGGTGCCGTCGAGTCGATGACCGCGGTTCCGGCGGGCCTCGAACGAACACACGATGTGGTGTTCCTGGGCGGCCTCGACCCGCGGCGAGCGGCCGTGCTGGCCAGCCTGGCGCCCACGCTATGGCGGTACGCCACCGAGTTGCGCCTGTTTCGTTTCGACCGGCCCATCAGACCACAGACCCCAGGTGTGGTGTTCGGCAACGACAAGTACCGGCTGTTGGCCCAGTCGCGGCTGCTGCTCAACGTGCATCGAGAGCGGCCCGGCCATGGCCACGCGCCGGCGTACTTCGAATGGGCGCGCATGGTGGAAGCCATGGCCAATGGGTGTGTGGTGGTGACCGAACCGTCAGAGGGTTACGCACCATTGGTGGCAGGCGAACACTTCGTCGAGGCACCCACCGACCAACTCGGTGCCACCATCGAGCAACTCCTCGGGCAGCCCGAACGCATCGTCCGAATCGCCGACGCCGCGCGTGCCATGGTCACCGGCCCATTGGCGCTGTCCACCACGCTCGAGCCGATACTCGCCTCGCTCGAACACGATGTACTTCCCCAACTGCGTACACGGCCAGCGCCGAAGGCACAGCGAGCGATTCGGCGACCGACCGGAACGCCCCGTCAGCGGCTGGTGACGCGCACCGCGTTTCGGCCCTACCTCCCGATGCAGCGCGAGGCCAAGCGGCTGGCGTTGGCCGATACCGACGCATTGCGCCGCCTCGATGCCCTCCGTTGCCTGTTGCAGCACGGGACGCCCCAGCACATCGCCGAAAGCTGCACACCTGCGTACGTCGCGGCCCTGCCTGTGGTGACGGTCGTGGTGCCGCTGTACAACCAAGCCACCACGGTGGGGGCCACGCTCGACAGCATCGTGGCATCGACGGGCGTGCCGTTCGAGGTGATCGTGGTGGAAGATCACGCCACCGACGCCAGCCGTACCACGGTCGAGCAGTACCTCCGGACGCATCCCGAGGTACCGATGCTGTTGTTGGCGAAAGCGGCCAACGAAGGCCTTTCAGCAGCGCGGAACACGGGCTTCGGGCGCGCTCGGGGCGAGTTCGTACTGCCGGTCGATGCCGACAACCAGGTGTACCCCACCTGCCTCTCCCGGCTCACCGATGCGCTCGTCGCCCAACCCACCGCGGCGGCCGCCTACGCAACCCTCGAAGACTTCGGTGACGCTCCGGGCCTTCGCAGCGCGCTGGCATGGGACGTGGAGCGGCTGTGCGAAGCGAACTACATCGACGCCCAGGCCCTCTGGCGTCTCTCGTCGTGGGAACGACTTGGCGGTTTCGACGCCGATGTCGACCGCACCATCGGGGGCTGGGAAGACTGGGACCTGTGGCTGCGCCTGGCTGCGAGCGGCGGCCAGGCCATATCAGTGCCGCAGATCTTGGGCCGGTACCGGGTGCAGCAGCACTCGATGGTGGCGCTCACCAACTTGGCGCTCGACGATGCTGTGGCAGCGATGCGAACCCGCCACCCGGCACTGCCCTGGCCAAGCCTGTCCTAAAGCTTGGCGCCCTCGATGGCGAGGTCGTTGGCCACCATGCGCTCGACGAGGTTCTGGAACGACACCTCACGCTTCCAACCCAGTTTGGTTTCGGCCTTCGTGGCGTCGCCCACCAACAGGTCCACCTCGGCAGGCCGCAAGAACTTGGGGTCGAGCCGCACATAGGGCTCCCAGTCGTCGATGCCCACGGCTGCAAACGCGCGCTGCACGAATTCGCGCACCTCGTAGGTTTCGCCGGTGGCCACCACGTAGTCGTCGGGCTGGTCTTGCTGCAGCATCATCCACATCGCCTTCACGTAGTCGCCGGCGTAACCCCAGTCGCGCTTCGAGTCGAGGTTGCCGAGCACCAGTTCGTTCTGCAGGCCGAGCTTGATACGCGCCACTGCATTGGTGATCTTGCGCGTGACGAATTCGAGCCCACGCCGTTCGCTCTCGTGGTTGAACAAAATGCCCGAGCAGGCGAACATGTCGTAGCTCTCGCGGTAGTTCACCGTGATGTCGTGGCCGAACACCTTGGCGCAGCCGTAGGGCGAGCGGGGGTGGAAAGGGGTCATCTCGGTTTGCGGGGTCTCGCGTACCTTGCCGAACATCTCCGACGAACTGGCCTGGTAGAAGCGGATGGGGTTGTTCTTGCCGCCCACGATGCGGATGGCTTCGAGCATGCGCAGCACACCGGTGCCGGTGACGTTGGCGGTGAGCTCGGCCTGGTTGAAGCTCATGGCTACGAACGAGATGGCCGCGAGGTTGTACACCTCGTCGGGCTGGGTGACCTCGACCGCTGAGATGAGGCTCGAGAGGTCGCACAGATCACCCTCGACGATCTCCACGTAGGGGTGCTCGCGCTGGATGAGCTCCTTCTTCGGATTGTTCTGGCCTTTCATGAGGCCATAGATGGTGTAGCCCTTCTCGTGCAACAGATCGGCGAGGAAGCGGCCATCTTGGCCAGTAATTCCAGTAACAAGGGCGGAGGGCATCGGACTATTGTACCGACTGTCACTCCAGTGACCGTGACACCTTGTGGCCGACCCCCGGTCGATGGTTATGGTCGGTTCCGTGAACAGTGCCTGCGAACTTCCCGTCGGGGTGGCACTCCAGCGCCTACATGCGCACGCCGATGCCCGCGGCGCCTTGGTGGAGGGTTTCCGCGTGAGCCGCGATGGCGCAACGCTTGCGCAATTCAATGTGGTCACGTCGAAGCCGCACGTCTTGCGAGGTGTGCACCTTCATTTCGACCACGCCGATCACTTGGTGATGGCAAGCGGCACGGTGGTCGTGGGCCTGTACGACTGCAGGCGCGCCAGCACCACCTTTGGCCTGGCCGCAACGGTGGAGCTACGCGAACTCGAACACCAACTCACCGTTCCGCCGGGCGTGGCGCATGGCTTCTGGTTTCCCGAAGGAGGGGTGATGGTGTACGGGCTCGACGTGGAATGGTCGCCTACCGATGAACTCGGTTGCCGCTGGGATGACCCGGCCCTCGGTATCAACTGGCCTGCTGGTATTCGCCCCGAGCTATCGGCCCGCGACCAAGACGCAGGCTCGCTTGCTGAGATGATCGCTCAGTTCGAAACCAGCCAACAGCACCCCGCTCACGCACCGGCAAGTACTCGCTGACGCGCCGCAGCAACCGCACGCACGATGGCAGCGGCCTCGACAGCCGACGAACGCGGTGATGGCCCGCCACGAAGGTGTTC
>JBAXQV010000227.1:0-4179 GCA_037131575.1 Actinomycetota bacterium | reverse complement strand
GCAGGGGCTTCGACGGAGGCCGCTGCTGGGGGCGGCGGCACCTTCTTCGCCGGGGAGGGTTTGGCGCCTGCCGGGCGAGTGGGGCGCAGCGGCTTGGGCGACGGCCCGCTGGCGGTGGGCTCGATACCGAACAGTGTTGCCACTTGAGGCAGCAACGATGCGACGCGCTTCACCGTGGCAAGGAGTTCATCGCTGGGCGACGCCGGGCGAGCCGTGGGCACCACCTGGGCGCGCACCGGGGAGAACGCCGCGGCCTCGAGCAGGGCCACCCAGCGGTCGTTCACCAGATCGTTGGTGAGGCCGGTGGTGGTGGCATCGGCGAGCCGCTTGGCCAGTTCGGCCGGGAAGGGTGAACCAGCCTTGGGTGGCTGCGACGAGAGCTTCAACGCACGGACGATGCGACCAACGCCGATGGCGGCATCAATGTCTTCCAGCCACAAGCGCATCTCGTTGTCTTGTTTGGTGACGAGGGCTTGCTTCAGCTCGTTGGCGATGGCCCGGGTGGACTCATCGCGGGCAACCACCGGGTCGTCGCCAGCAGCCACCACGCTGCGCAGATCGCGCAGGTCGAGTTCGTCGATGACCGACTTGGCGGCATCGGCGCGGTCGAGCCACTCAGCGACGCGTAGGCGGGGGAGCAGTTGCTCGGCCATGGACAACAAACCCGCCGCGGGCACCTCTTCTTTGCCTTCGGCGCGCAAAGCGGTGTTCTGCTCGGTGATGGCCTGGCGCACTGCCGGGATACCACCCTGCAGCGCACGCTCGGCAACGGCGCGCTGCTCTTCGGGCAGTTCGGCGAGTACAGCGTTGCGGTGCGCACGGCCGGGCTTGAGTCGCTTGGCCTTAGGGCGCTGCGGCAGCTCGGGGGGAGGCGTGAACGCAGGGCGCGGCCGCCGTTCGGGGCGCGGCCCACGGTTGTCGCCACCGGGACGGTCGCCACCGGGACGGTCGCCACGGGGGCGGTCGCCGGCAGGACGCTCGCCACGGGGGCGGTCACCGCCGGGCCGGTCACCAGCAGGCCGATCGCCACGCGGGACATCGCCACGGGGCCCATCGCCACGTGGCCGGTCGCCGCCCGGACGGTCGCCACGAGGGCGGTCGCCGCCGGGCCGATCGCGACGCGGCCGGTCGCCGCGATCACCACGGTCGCCGCGGTCGTTGCGGTCACGCTTGGCGAGCTGCTGAGTGACGGCCTCGAATGGCTTGTCGCTGGCCTTGATCTCGAGGAGCCCGGTTCGTGGGGTGGAGCCCTTGGCGCCTGCAACCGCCACGATGGTGATGCCATCGATCTCGGTTTCCGCCTCGGCCTTCAGCTTGTGGCCGACCGCAGCGCCCGCAGGCAACAACGACCCATCGAGCACTCCTTTCGGTTCACGGGCGCCCGCAGCGCGCCACGTCCACGTGCCATCGGGCCGCGTGCTGGTGAGTTCGATGTCGATCCGTCGAGACATAGGGCTACCACCGTATCCGCAACGCCGCTGGTTCTGCACCACGACAGCGCGCTAGGTACGGTTGCGAGGTGCCCATTTATGCCCTTGGCGATCAAGTTCCCGAGATTCACCCCGATGCGTTCGTGCATCCCGATGCCGTGATCATCGGCTCTGTCACCATTGGTGCCGAGAGTTCGATCTGGCCGGGTGCGGTGTTGCGGGGCGACGACGGTTACATCACCATCGGTGCGCGTACGTCGATTCAAGACAACTCGGTGCTGCACACCACGCCGATGTGGCCCACCGTCGTGGGCGACGACTGTGTAGTGGGCCACATCGTGCACCTCGAGGGCTGCACCATCGAGTCGGGCGTGTTGGTGGGGAATGGTTCCATCGTTCTCCACCGGGTGATCGTGCGCACCGGAGCCATCGTGGCGGCCAACGCCGTGGTGCTGAACGGGCTCGATGTGCCATCGGGTGCGTTGGCGGTGGGCATTCCCGCAACGGTGAAACCCGACCGGGCACGTGCGGCCGACATCGAGATGGGTGTCGCCAGCTACTTGCACAAGAGTCGTCGCTATCGCGACACCTTGCGTCGTATCGACTGATGCTCGCGCTGGTGGTCACCGTGCCTGCGGGCGCGGCCGAAGTAGCCGCCGACGCATTGTGGTCGCTCGGCGTTGTAGCCGTGGAAGAGCGCGCCATCGAGGCCGCTACGGGAACGCTCGAGTTGTGGACCTCATTGGGTGACGACGAGCAGGGAGTGCGCGCCGCGTTGGCTCACTGGCCGGCCGCATGGCCGTGGCGGTTCGAGCATGTCGACGACGAGGTGGTGAACACCTGGCGACAGTTCGCAAAGCCTGTGTTCGTGGAGCCCGACTTGGTGGTGCACCCGGCATGGCTATCCGTCGATCCGGCCGTGGTGGGCAGCGCGCATGTGCTGCTCATCGAACCCGGCTCGACGTTCGGCATGGGCGATCATCCCACCACGCAGCTCACCATGCGGGCAATGCGTCGAGCGCTGGCCGAACTGCCCCACGGTACGGCGCGAGTGCTCGACGTGGGGTGTGGGTCGGGTGTGCTGGCCGTGGCGGCGTCATCGTTCGGTGCCTTCGAGGTGGAGGCCATCGACATCGCTCCCGCATCAGTGCCCACCACGCAGGCCAATGCTGAACGCAATGGTGTGGGTGCTGCTGTGACGGTGTCGAACACTCCGTTGGCCGACGTGGAGGGCACGTTTCAGGTGGTGCTGGCCAACATCCTCGCCCCTACCTTGATCGAGTTGGCGCCTCATCTGCAGCGAGTGGTTGCACCGGGTGGCGTGCTGGTGATCAGCGGTGTGTTGGCCGGCCGCCATGATCATGTCGAAGCTGCACTGGCTCGCTTCCATCGAACGCACATCGACGAACTCGACGGTTGGGCTGCAGTCACCCTGCGCGACTGATGAAGTCGTTCACTTCGGCGAGCGTGGGAATCGACGGCACCGCGCCCGCCCGAGTAGTGCTCAACGCCGCGGCGGCCGACGCGTAGCGCAGGGCCGCGGCCAACGGTTCACCTTGGGCCAGGCGGGCGCACAACGATCCGCAGAACGTGTCGCCAGCGCCGGTGGTGTCGACTGGTCGCACCGTGAACGGAGAAATGGTGTGGGTGCCGGTGGCGTCATGCAACAAGGCACCAGCACTGCCGAGGGTCACCACCACCGCTGCCGCGCCGAGCGATCGTAGGGTGGCCACACCGCCGAGCAGTTCGACCTCATGTTCGTTCGGTACCACCACATCGCACAGCGCCACGATCGATGCATCGAGGGGTTGTGCCGGTGCGGGGTTGAGCACGGTGATGGCACCCTGGGCCCGCGCAGCACGCAACGCTGCGGCCACCGTAGGCAGCGGAACTTCGAGTTGTACGAGCAGCACCCGACACGCAGGCAGTTCGTCCACCGTGACGGTGGTGTTGGCGCCCGACACCACGATGATCGAGTTCTCACCGTTGTCGCCCACGCCGATGAGCGCCCGGCCGGTAGCGATACCGGGCACGCGCCGCACAGCCGAGGTGTCGATGCCGTTACTGCGCATCACGGCCAACAACGGGTCGGCCGCGCTGTCGTCGCCCACCGCCGACACGAAAGCCGTGGTGGCGCCCGCACGGGCCGCGGCGACAGCCTGGTTGAGGCCCTTGCCGCCCGGGTGTTCGGCGTAGTCGCGGCCCATTACTGTTTCACCCGGGCCGGGAAGCACTGCCGCAGTGGCCACGAGGTCGAGGTTGGTACTACCCACCACGCACACGTCGACGCTCATTGCGCAGCCTCAGGAGTTGACCTGGCGGCGGGCCGGAACACAGGCGGGCGCTTGGCCATGAACGCATTCACAGCCTCGGCATGCTCGGGCGAACGCCAGCATTCAGCCAAGGCTTCCTGCTCGCGACGCTGGATCAGCACGAGGTCGTTCTCGCTCGCGTTCATCGTGATGAGTTGTTTGGTCATGCGGAGTTGCGGGTCGGGGTTGGCGGCGTAGCTCTCGGCAACGTCGAGGGCCGTGCGGAGCAGTTGGTCGGGTTCGGCGAGGCGGTCGGCGAGGCCGATGCGATAGGCCTCGTCGGCACCGATGAGACGACCCGATAAAAACAGGTCGCTCGCCTTGCCGAAGCCCACTCGAGCAGCGAGCAACTTGGTGCTGGCCAACTCGGGCACCAGGCCCATCTTGATGAAGCCCATGCCGAATCGGGCGGTGGTGGAGGCCACGATCTGGTCGGC
>JBAXQV010000226.1:0-4237 GCA_037131575.1 Actinomycetota bacterium | reverse complement strand
AGCACGGTCACTGGCACCACGTCGAGCGCCGAGGTGACGTTCACGGCGCAGGTGTGGGCCGACAACTGGTTCTCTCTGTATGTGAATGGTGTGAAGGTGGGCGAAGACAGCGTGCCCATCACCACCGTGCGTTCGTTCAATGCGGAAACCTTCACCTTCGCTGCCTCGTACCCGCTGACCATCGCCATGGTGTCGAAGGATTACGTGGAGAACGAGAGCGGCCTCGAGTACATCGGCACCGATCGCCAGCAGATGGGCGATGGCGGCTTCATCGCCCAGTTCACCGACACGTCCACGGGCAAGGTTGTGGCCACCACGAGCACGGCGTGGAAGGGTCTGGTGATCTTCCGGGCGCCGTTGAACACCGACTGTGTGAAGTCGACCGATCCCCTGACCGCGTGTCAGCACGAGATTCTGTCGGAGCCCGATGGGTGGACGTCGCCGACGTTCGACGACAGCGCCTGGGTTGCCGCCACGGAGTTCACGGCGGCAGAGGTGGGTCCGAAGGAGGGCTACGACACCATCACCTGGGTCCCCGATGCCAAGCTCATCTGGTCGAGTGACTTGAAGGTCGACAACACGATTCTCTGGCGGGTCACCGTTCCAGGTACGTGACGGCGCCAATCAGCCAGTCGGATGGCTTGCCGCTCGGCGGGCTGCCCACCAGGCCCCGGATGCGCCGCCTGCGGTGGAGAACAGCAGGTCGGTGATGGTGTTGCCGTATGTCAGGTTCAACCCCACCACGCCGGCCTGCATGATGGCGTACTCCATCGCCTCCCACAGCACGCTTGCGATGGCCCCGAAGCCGGCGCCGGCGATGATGTGGTAGCCGAACTGAGCGCCCCTCCCGAACCGACCGCGGGCCCAGGTGAGGGTCACGCCGGCGCACAGCACGGCCCAGTTGAGCGTGTGCATCACACTGTCGAAATGGTCCAACGAGTCGAACAACCCGAGCGCGTTGCCGAGCGTGTCGAGCAGGAACGGCACGGTCAACGCCACGTCGAGCGGCACCGGGTACGCACGGCCATCACCTCTGTGTCGCCACCAGTGGTAGCTCACCACCAACCCTGGCAGCAGGAAGGCGGGGAGTCGGTACAGCATCCCCTTGCCCTCGAACGGGCCATGCGGCCACATCGCACCGGTGAGGAGCAACACTGCGAGCAATGTCTTGGCGGCTACCAGCCATGCAATGCAGCGACGCGAAGGCACGGCGCTCAACCTACCGAACTCTTACTTGGAGCCAGTCCACCTGGTGCGGTCTGCAGGGTACCCCTTGGGGCCGCGGTCGACCCTGCTCAGGTACGTTTGCGGATGTGAGGCGTCGAAGGCGGCGACTACACGCTTCGGTGCGCGTCGCCCCGCCGCTGACGATCCACGCGTTCAGGATGAGCAGGGGGAGCGCGAGCACTGCGGCGAGGTATCTATGCCGACCTTGCGACCTCGGTGTCATGGAGGAGACCTCTCGGCCTGCGGTTCGGGTTGTGAACCGGCCGGGGTTTTCTATCCGGCATTCCTAGAGCGCCGGAGGGCCTTAGGGGGCCTGTGAGGAGGAGAGTTTCTTTCTGGCGCAGTACCTGCTGCCCTGTTCGATTCACACGGGGCCGAGCAGCTCCGCTCCGGCTAGCTGTACCCGGCTAGGTCGTCCAAGCTGCGGTCGTAGACAACCACAGTTTGGACAAGGTCGGGCACGGGTACATCACACGACAAGCCCGGCGACGCTGCCGTCTCGCTTGATCGAGTCACTCAGTTCCACGGCGCGAGTGCGAGCCTCGCTCAGCGAACCTGCACCCACGAGTGCGCGTCGACCGTCGGGTGCGACCACCTCGCATTGCCAGCGACCCCAGGCGAGCCGCGCAACAAGCACAGCAATGGCGACCAGGGCGACCACGATGGCCTCGAGCAGCAGCACGAACAAGGCGAGCACGACGAACACGAGCATCACCGCGGCGAACAACCCGGCCGCATCGTCGGCTGTGTTGACCAGTTGTCGCGGGTGCGCAAATTCCGACGGTTCGATCTGATCGGGCGACACGCCCTCCGCTTCGCGTCGTCGCCGGTCGTCGCGTCGCATGCTGAAGAGCCGCGTCGACACCCAGAAGCGCATCGATGATGGGGCGAGCGGGATCCGAACCGTCCATTGCCGCCCGGCCGGGTCGGTCACCGCCGTCGCTCTCTCCGTTCGTAGCAGTGTCCAGCGGCCGGCGCGCACCAGCAGGAACACCACTGAACCGAGAACGAAACCGGCTGCTAGCGACAGGAAGCCGAGAAACACTTCACCGATGAACTCACCCATCTCCACCATGTTGGCAGTTCTCGACGTGGGGGTCGTACAACTCGATCACATCGTCGTGTTGGCAGGCCGGGGGCTGTGGCTTCGTTGGTGAGGGGGAGTACTGCTGACGGCCGCTTGCGTGCTTGCCGGAAACTGCGCGGCCGACGTTGTACTGTTCTGCCCCGTAGGGGATCCGATCGGGGGACGATGAACAACACGACGACGCGCCAGTCGCCGGTGAAGCGGCTGTTGTCGCTGGGAACGCTGCCCGTGGCATGCGCGGTAGTGGTGGGCATCAACGCGCTGTACATCTTGCTCGTAGCGATCGGCAACATCACCGACTACGGCACCAACTTCGACTTCGTGTCGCACGTGCTGTCGATGGACACCACCAACTTCGGGGCCCCGGCCGGCCAAGGGCTCGACCCCGACGTGATGTGGCGTTCGATCGACGCTGTGTGGATCCATCACGTCGCCTACATCGGCGTGATCATCTGGGAGTCGGCCACTGCGATCGTGCTGCTGGCGGCGGTGTGGACGTGGTTGCGAGCGAGCCGTACCCGCAGTTTCGATCTGCCGCGCCGCCTCGGCACGATCGGGCTGTCGATGATCCTCGTGCTGTTCATGGGTGGGTTCATCGCAATCGGTGGCGAGTGGTTCCAGATGTGGCGTTCTACCGCATGGAACGGTCTCGAGCCAGCGTTCCGCAACTCGGTGCTCGCCGCGTTCGGCATCGTGCTGATGCACCTTCCGTCACCTCAGTGGGCGGCGATGGCCGACGATTCCGCCGAGGGCCTGCTCGCCCGCTGAGTCCGTCACCGGCCATCGGCCACGATGAGCCAGGTGTCGGGGTCGAGCAGGCGCCCCATGTGCACGTCGATGCGAAGCTGCTCGCCCTTGGCGAACGCTCGGTCGAGGCGGTACAGACGGTTGCCCCAGCTCGTGACCGGGCCGAGCGGCGAGGTGGACAGCACGGTGTCGTCGTCGAACAGTGCCTCGAACCAGATGCATGTGCCGTCGACAATCATGTCGGCTGCCGCCGTGCGCTCGACCACGAAGTCGGTGGGCAGCGCATCGGCACCGGCGAGCGTGTCGAGGTCGAACTCGAGGACCGGTGACGGCATCCCGAAGGTGGCCGCCACCGACCCGGGCCGTAGCCAGGTCTGCTCGTTGCGGCCGGTGTTGTAGCGATCGGCGAGGTGCGACTCGCGCATCGGGCTGAGGTCGATGCCGTCGGGGAGTTCGATGTTCCAGAAGCGGCGCACGCGCATTGCTTCGTGCAGGGTGACTGGCTCGACGAAGAGGCGAAACTTCGCCGGCAGGATGCGCCCGTGCGGCCGCAGGAATCGGTCGCGCACGTCGAGCAGGTTCTCGAGCATGTTCTCGTTGAACAGTTCGTCGCCCATCTGCTCGTGGAGGACGACATCGACCGGTTCGGGCGGGGTGAATTCGCGGCTGTTCGCCTGCACGAACTCGATGTTGGTGAAGCCGTTGTGACGGCCGATCTCGCGAGCGATCTCGATGAAGTCGGAGTGCTCGACCGCGTACACCTTCTTCGCTCCGGCGCGGCTGGCCATGAAGGCGAGCAGGCCCGTGCCGGTGCCGAGGTCGACCACCACATCGCCCGGCCGCACGTTGCGCCGGATACCCCGGTGGTAGGCCTGCACACGGACGGAATCGCTGAGCATCTCCTCGTGCTCGGCCAGGCCGGCAAAGTTGGTCTCGTTCATCAGGTCGTAGACGACGCTCATCAGCCGATCGCTCGACGCCACCCGGGCCGCGGCGAAGCCGAGCGCCGATCGAACCGCCTTGTTCGCGGCCTGCCCCGCACGAGTGCTCATCGGAACCAGGCTACGGGTACCGGTGCGGCCGTGGCCTGGTGCTTGTGCGGACCGAGTACGACGATCCGGTCGCCGCCGGTCTGGAAACGGCCGATCAGTTGATGCGGGTGACTCCGTCGGCGAT
>JBAXQV010000225.1:0-4284 GCA_037131575.1 Actinomycetota bacterium | reverse complement strand
CGCGGGGCGGGTCAGCCGCCGAATGCCTCCCCGATACGAATGGCCAACGGGAAGGCGAGGAACACCACGGTGGCCACCACGAAGCACACGGTGGGGCCGGCGAGGTTGGCATTGGCGCGGTCTGCGTCGCGTTCGAGGTCGTCGAGCGCGCGTTCGCGCATGGCGGTGGCGAGCGTGTTCACCGTGTCGGTGATCGACACGCCCTGTGTGCCCTGCCGCTCGATCGACCCCGCTAGTTCATGCATCTCGCGTTGGCCATACCGAGTGCCGAACTGGTCGAGTGCTTCCCAGAGCGGTACGCCGCGCAGCGGTGCCGTGGCGAGTTCGTTGCGGAGCAGGGCGAACACATCGCTGTCGCCGATCGACAGGGCGAAGCCGATGGCTTCATCCACGCTCTGGTCGGTGGTGAGCCCCACCGCGACGAGCTGAATGAAATCGTTCACCGTGCGCGTGATGGCTCGGCGACGGCGGTCGATCTTGGTGGTCACATCGGCCCACATCGTCCACGCCGCCGCTGCCCCCACCGCGGGCGCCACCGCCAGCCACCACACGCTGAATGGCAGCAGCCCGAGCGACATCGTCGCGCCCACGCTGAGCACCACCGTCATACTGCCCACGATGAATCCGATGACGAGCCGCGAGGCCACGTCGACGGCAGTGAGGTCGATGAGGTGCAGGTCGTCGCCGAAGGTGCGGGCCACACGGTCGGCGAGCCACCGCACGGGGCCGGCGGTATGGGCAGACGAGGTGATGCCGCCGGTTGCGGTGATGCCGCCGGTTGCGGCACGGCTGCCGGTACCAGCCAGGTTGCCAACGGTGGGTCGGCCCACCAGGGCGGCGCGCACATCGGCGATCGAGCGGCGACGGGGCCGTAGCCCGCGCCACGCGCACCACACACCCGCAGCGCCCACGACTGCGACGAGCAGTGCGAACTGGAGGCGGTTCATCGGGTCACCCCGACGGCATCGTGCGTGGCGATGCGATAGCGCGGCGGTGCCTCGTAACGGCACAAGCTGCGCAGCCACAGCACACACCCCGCCCACATCGCCAACGGCACCAGCAGGAACGCCTGGCCGGCCACGGTGGAGTAGGGAGCAAGCAGCGACCCGGCGGCGAAACGCAGGTACGCCACCAGCAGCACGCCGATGGCGATGAGGCGCTTCATCGATGAGCGATACACCGCGCGCACACGATCGACCCGTTCGCGGGCGCGCACTTCATCGCGAGCAGCACCGGCGAGGGTATGGACCGTGGTGTACAACCGGCCGGCGCCCGCCGAACCGCCCACCACGAGCGAGATCGCGGCGATGGCGGCATCGCTGGTGGGGTGGGCAAGTTCGTCAGCCAAATCGGTCAACGCCTCATCGGTGCGGAACCCCTGACGGCGCCGGATGAGAAACGTCGTGAGTGCGTCGGCGATGGCCTCGGGCGGTCGCAGCGCCACCTGTTCGAGCGCTTCCTCCGCACCCACCGATGAGCCGCGCAACGTGTCGCGGAGATCCTCGAGCCACTTCGCGATGGCCTCGATCTTGCGGCGCTCGGTACTGGCCTCTTCATCGCCCATCAGTCGGCCCCACACGGTGGCGAGCACTGCGGCGGCAAGCGCCAACAGTGGCCACCGAGTGGTGAACAGCACGAGGAAACCCACGCCCACGCCGGCGGCGAGCCGTTGCCCGGTGACCAACGTGTGTGGCTCGGCGACGATGACGCCGCCACCAGCCCGCGCCTGCCCAGCCCGCGCTTGCCCCGCCGGACCAACCAGCCCTGCCCGCGGCTGTCCGTCGACGTGTTCGGTTGTGGGCGACGCGCACCAGGCTCGGTGCACGCACCACACCACGGCGGCGCCGAGTGCGGCCACTGCCAGAGCCATCGGGACGGCCATGCCCAGCGCGTTGCGAGCACTCATCGCCGCGCCGCCAAGTGCGTCTGCATCTGAATCGCCAGGTGCGGGTCGATCGGCTCATGCCAGGGTGCTGTGCTGAAGTTGGGGTCGGCCGCAGCGAGCCGTTCGAGCATCGGTCGTTGGGGTTCGTTCAGCGGCACTGCACGGCCCGACCCATCGCCCGGCCCTGCCCCGACGATGCGATGGGTGATGAACCGAGCGCCGTCTTCCTCGATCGACGGGGCGATGATCTCGGTGATGCGTCGCCCCGTGTCGTTGTTGCCGTCGGCATGCACCACAAGGTCGACGCTTCGGTACGCCTGCCACCGGGCCATCCGCAGGTCGATGCCGTGGTGGTAGGCGATGAGTTCGGCCAATCGTTCCAACCCATCCTTCGCCGACCCGCCGTGGATGGTGGCCATGGTGCCCTGCCCGGTCGACATGGCCTGCACCATCGCTCCGCTCTCGGCACCGCGCACTTCGCCCACGATGATCCAGTCGGCGCGGGTGCGAACGGCGGGCACCATCATGTCGGCGCAGGTGATGCCGGTGCCGTCGGAGGTGGATGGCAGCCGTGCCTGATAGGCGTGCACGAATGGGTGCGTGCCCATGCGGCCGATGTTCAGTTCGAAGTCGGTCTCGATGGTCACCAGCACCTGGTGCGGGTCGATCTCGCCGATGAGGGCTCGTAACAGCGTGGTCTTGCCCGAGCCCATTCGACCGGCGACCAAGATCGACATTCCAGCGGCGACGGCGGCGCGTAGGAGCGTGAGGGCGGCGTCATCGATCATGGCCCGTGCGTGCAAGGTGTGGAGCGATGCGCCGAACATGGCGGCACGGCGAATGGCGATGAGCGGCCGCGCCACCACGTCGTACCCCTCGCCATGGAAGCGAACACCGGGTTCGAGTTCCACATCCACGAACGGGTGCTCGCGGTTGAACGCGCGGCGACGTTGTGCGGCGGTGTCGTAGATGATGCGTTCGAGGTCGCGGTCGCGGCGCACCAACGGGGCGAGCAGCTGGCTGGTGCCATCCGACCGCTCCACCCGCACGGGGTCGGAGCCGAACACCAACACATCGGTGACCAATGGGTCGCGCAGCACCGAGAGCAGTTTGGGCAAGCCGAACATGCCTGAGACCACCAACTCGACCAGGCTCTGCTGCTCGCTATCGGTGAGCGGGCTCAGGCGTGCGGCACTCCGTTGTGCGTCGAGTTCGGCGAGCACGATGCGCTCGACCACGTCGCGTGTGATTTCCTCGCGCAGGTCGCGCTCGTCGGCATTCTCGGCTCGTTCGGGAATGGGGAACAGGTGGCCGTAGCTGCGGCGAACCTCGCCTGCCAATACGTCGAGTTCGTCGTCGGTCATCACGCGCTCCTCGCCAGGGCGGGGTGCCACCGCGCGCACTGCTCGGCAAGGTGCTCGATGGCGTGTAGGTACGGGTCGCGTTGCAGTCGTCGCGCTGTGACCGCCGCTCCAGCGTTCACCATGGCGGCGGCACCTGGCGCCCAGGGCAGCCAACCGGCATAGCGATCGCCGAGCTCGATCTCGGCCGCGGTACGGCTCACTCGTTCGCAACCACCGGGGTGCTCGGTCACCACGATGCGAGTCACATCGGCGCGTAGGCCCACATCGTGCGGCGACACCCGGCCCTGCACCGTTGCCCACTCGAGCGTCGTGGCCAGCGACACCACATCGTCGTGACTCAGCACCAGCAACACATCGAGCTGTTCGAGCAGTGGCCCAGCAGGCGTGGCCCCACGCAGCCGACCGAGATCGACGATGGCCACACCGGTGCCCACCAGTTGCGCGAGCGACTCGGCCCACGGTGTGCGTGGGCGGTGACTCGTCCATGCCCGGAACGGGTCGCCCGGAGCGGTGATGAGGCGTACGCCGTGGTGCGACGTCGACACCGCATCGAACCGAACGTTCGTTGACTCGACGGTGCCACCGGGGCTGGCGGCGAAACCGAGGCGTTCGATGCCATCGGTGGCGTGTCGCTCGACCCGCAACCGAGCGGATAGCACGCCACCTGCCGGGTCGGCTTCGACGAGCCAGGTGGGCACACCGCGTGCCGCAAGGGTGCCGGCCAACGCCAGTGATGTGGTGGTGGCCCCGCTGCCGCGCCACGAACCGATACCGACGATCATGGCGCCACCCCCTCTTTCACACGGGTTGCATCCATTGCCGCTGAGCCGAGCAGGGTGGCGCGCAGTGGTGCAGGCAGGGTGGGCGTGGGCGCCACCGCAGGACTGCGTTCCTTCGAAGACACGCTGCAACTCGCCGAAGCTCACCGCAGGTGAAAATCGATCACCAGCGGCAGGTGGTCGCTGGCGGTCTTCGCGAGGCTTGTTCTCACGATCCGGGCCTGCCGCACTGCAATCGGCCCGCGGACAAACGCCT
>JBAXQV010000224.1:0-4290 GCA_037131575.1 Actinomycetota bacterium | reverse complement strand
TGCCAAAACGCCGTCACCTGACCTGGCGCGTAGGCGGCGTACGAACCACCGAATCGGGGCTGGAGGTTCCACGCGCGTGAGAAGCCACCCAACGGCGCCGCCGACGGGCCGTACATCTCGGCGATATCGCCGGCCACCGCACGCATTCGTTCTGCTTCGTCGTGCTCGGCAAGCCGACGGCCGCCAGCGCCCCCGGTATAGGCCATCAACACGCCCTCGTCGCCGGCCTGCGCGGCCGTGGGCTCGTAGATGCGCTGCGAGGCAAGGGTGGTGTTGGCATACCCTGCCGGCCAGAACCGCTCGGAGTATTGCAAGGCAGTCTTGGTCACCGTGCCGTAGCCCAGTTCGGCGATGGCCTGCGCAAGCGGAGACGGCAACACCGGGTCGAAGCGCACGGCCCGTAATGGCACCAGCGAACATGCCAGCACCACACGATCGGCAACCATCACCCGTCGGTCGGTGTGCACTTCCACCCCATCGCTGTTCCAGTGCACACCGGTGAGCAGTTCGCCGTATGCCACCGGTTGCCTCATCGCGGCCTCCACCGACGCCGCATAGGGCGTCACGATGCTCACCAAGCCGCCGTTCACTCGGTGAGCGCGAGAGTCGCCGCCCACCTTCTCCGCCTCCGCACGACCATGAGCACGCTGCTGGCCCACGAACAACGACGACACCGCTAGTGGTTCGTCGGCGAACTCTCCCTGGCTGTTGCGATGCGCGAACAGTGACGCAATCTCGTCGAGGCCGAGGTCGTTGATGACGTCGAGCATCGAGCGGTTGTCGTGATACGCCGCATCGGGGTGGAGGTGTGGCTGCGCAGGGTCGACGATGCCGTCGGCGATGGCCTCGAAGGCGTCGTCGTAGCGTTCGAGTGCCGGTTCGAGCGTTGGGTTCAGTTCACGGAGTTCCTCGGCGGTGAACACCCGGCCGGCGCGGTACAGCATGCGCCGGATGACGGTCCAGGCCTGCGCCTCGCCGAGTGGCTCCACCCCGAAGCGGGCCATCAATTCGAGCATGCGGTGATGGTCGGTGTCGACCCATTCGGCGCCGCTCTCCACGTACTGCCCACCAGCGAACCGGTCGTACACGGTGCGCGCTCGCCCGCCGGGCCGATTACCTGCCTCGATCAGTTCCACCGCACAGCCGGCACGCGCCAAATGATCGGCTGCCCGCAGCCCAGCGAGGCCGGCTCCCACCACAACTACCTTCATACCGGCGCTCAGCTACCGGTGAGGGTGGCGGCGATCTGCGATGACGAATCGCCCGACTTGCGCAGCACATTGGCGACGAAGGCGAGCAAAGCCATCGTCAAGACGAACAGCACCACGGCACCGACACCCCAGAACGGAGCGATCTCACTCTTGGTAGCGCTCACCAGCGCCACGGGGAACGTGGAGGAGGCACCGCTCACGAGCGAGGAGATGATGGTGTTGTCGAGACACAGCGTGAACGACAGCAAAGCGCCGGCGATCAGTGCCGAACTGATGAGGGGCATCGTGATCTGGCGGAAGGCGCGTGCCGGCGTGGCGCCCAGGTCGCCTGCCGCTTCTTCGAGCGACTCGTCGAGACCTGCGAGGCGTGCTCGCACGATGAGGGTGACCACGGCACTTGCATACAGCGACTGCCCCACCCACAAACGCAGCATGCCGAATGGAAGTGGGCCCCAGTCTTTGGTGAACGGCCCATCGAGGCGCTGCATCCAGCCCGACAATGCAATGGCGTCCATGATTTCGGGGGTGACCAAGATGAGGAACAGCAACGCCATCATGATCTTGGCCCACGCACCCGGGTGGCGAGCGAGCGCCACACCGCAGAACCCGCCGAGCGCGACCGCGATGACCGTCGCACCAAGGGCAGCGAGGAACGAACCGCGCAGACCGTCGCCGACACCTGCCTGCTGGAAGATGTCGTGATACCAATCGGTCATCAGACCATTCACGACGATCGCGATGAGAAACGCTGCAGGCAGTGACCAACGCGAGAGGTGACGGTTGCGCTTGCCGCGTATGAGGGCCACCACCCTGGGCAACGCCACACCAATGGCGACGATGACGACGAACCACAACAGCATCGGCCCCGCGTTCGTGTAGTCGAACAGTCCGACCATCGGCTTGCCCGACTGTGTGCGCCCCGGAGCACCACCCCACCACACGGTGCTGTACTTCCCGCTCCAGATCGAGAAGCTCGGGCCACCGTTGAACGAGTGACGAATCACCAACAAGATCGGGACGAACAGGAACACGAGTACCAACACGGTCCACGCGGCCAGCGCCGGGCTCAAAAGGTCGGGGAATCGACTCGGCTTCACCGGCCCACGTTCGCGTCGGCGATGCCAATCGATGAGCGGGCGCAGCAGACGTGAGGCCAGGCGCAACAGCCAGAGAATCGCCGCCATCACGGCGAGACTCAACAGCACCATCGCGATCATCAGCACGGCCATGGCCGAGCCCTGCGGCCAGTTCTGAGCACCCTTGAATTGGCTTTCGATCAGCGAACCGACCATGAGACCCTTGGTGCCGCCGAGGATGGTGGCCGTCACATAGTCGCCACACATCGGAATGAAGGTGAGGAGTACACCTGCTACGACACCGGGCCCCGACAACGGCATGGTGATCGAGGTGAACGTGGAGAGGCGTGTGGCGCCCAGATCTTTCGAGGCTTCACGCATTGCCGGATCGATGCGATCGAGCGCCACGAACATCGGCAGCACCATGAACCCGACGTAGTTGTACACGATCGCCAAGAACACTGCTGTACGGGTTCCGAGCACGTCGATCGGGCCGTGTAACCAGCCGATGTCTTGCAGCCACCGCGACAGTTCGCCGTTCGACGCAAGTGGAATACGCCACGCAATGGTGCGAATCAAGAAACTCGTGAAGCTGGGGATGACGACAAGACCCAGCAGAATCGCCCGCCACTTCTCACTCACCTTGAACGCGAGGAAGTACGAGACGGGAAAGCCGATCAGCAAACACAACACCGTCGCTGTGACAGCGATCTTCAAGGTGCCGCGGAAGACGTCGAAGAACAGTGCCGAGAACACCTCGCGGTAGTTCTGCAACGTCGGAGAACTGAGATCGACCGGCAGGAGTTGGCTGGAATCCTTCGTACCGAAGGAGTAGACGACGATGACCGCGATCGGCAGGACGAAGAACAACGCGTACCAGATGAACGACGGCAGGGCGAGGCCCCACGAGGGGCCTCGCCTTCTCCGCTTCGAGGGAAGTCGAACCGGTGCCGCCACGTCGATCAGCCGGCCGCCTTGGCCTTGGCCTTGTCGAGCACCGCGACGAGACGGTCTTGGGCGCTGTTCACGGCACTGGTGTGCATCGTCTTCACCTGGTCGTCGGTGAAGAAGATCATCTCGGGGCGCTGCAGGTCGGGCACGAGCTTGGCGATGAGCTTGTCGATCTGCTTCATGCCGCTGTGGTAGCCGTGGTAGGTGAGGTCCTTGATGGAGATCTCAGGCGTGAGCAACCAGTTGATCCAGGCATGTGCGGCGTCGGGGTTCGGGGCGCCCACCGGGATGGTGTAGTTGTCCATCCACAACTCGGTGTCGGGTGCGCCAAGGCCCCACACCCAATTGTCGGGGTTGCCGCCGGCATCCTTGATGCGGTTGAACGCTTGGCGGGCGTCGCCGTTCCACGCCATCGAGATGTCGTACTGGCCTTCAGCGATGGCCGTGGAGGGATAGCTGTCGAACGACTTGATGTGCGACGCGAACTCTTCCACGATGAACTTCTCGTAGGCGTCGAGGTCTTCTTTCTTCTCGGTGGTCCAGTCGATGCCATTGGCCCAGAAGTACATGCCGGCGAGGTTCACCGGGGCGTCGAGAACCGAGCAGCGCCCGCTCCCTGGACCCTGGCATGCCGCGATGAAGTCGTTCCAGGTCTTGATCTCCTTGGTGATCTTGGTCTTGTCGTAGATCCAGCCCGTGGAGCCCCAGTCCTTGCAGACGCTGTACTCGTTGCCCTTGTCCCAGGCCTGCCCGAGGTACAACGGGTCGACGTTCACGATGTTCGGCATTTTTGCCTTGTCGAACTTCTGCAACAGGCCCTTCTGAATCATCTGCGGGATGAATGGGCCGGTGGGCACGACGATGTCGTACCCGCTGTTGCCGTTGGCAGCCGACAGCTTCGTGATGAGGTCTTCGTTGCTCGGGTAGTAGTCGACCTTCATGGTGACGCCGAGGTCGGCGTCGGCCAGCGAACCCACGATTTCGGGATCGTTGTAGTCGCCCCAGGTGAACATCGCCAACGTGCCCTTCGACTTGTTGACCACGTTGCTGTA
>JBAXQV010000223.1:0-4322 GCA_037131575.1 Actinomycetota bacterium | reverse complement strand
TGCACCCCAGTCGTTCGGCATGACTCCACGGGTCGCCGTAGAAACCTTCGATCACTCCCATGTGCATGCGGCGATCCTAGAGACCGGCCGCGAACCGCCGCGAACGCTGAACGGACCAGCCGGGTAGTGTCGCGCCATGGGGACCGGGGAACAACTGCATCGCTCGTTCGAGCCCGATGCATCGCGAACGGCCGTCGGCGCACGCGGGCAGGTGGCACACGAGGTGCACATCGCCCACTCGACCGTGCTCGAACGGCGCTTCTATGCCGTGGCCCCGGGTGTGTGGTGCCTGGTGGGCAATGGCCTGTCGAACCAGACGTTCATCGACGCACCCGAGGGCATCATCGCCATCGACACCGGTGAGTCGACCCAGGAGATGGTGGCGGCGTTGGCCGAACTCCGCGCCGTCACCGCCCGACCCATCGTGGCGGTGCTCTACACGCACTTCCATTATGTGAGCGGTACCGCAGCCATCGCCGCCGAAGCACCCGAGCGCACCCTGCCCATCCACGGCCACGAGCGCATCGCTTTCAACCTGCGCCGCGCTGGCGCCGAGATCGGCCCCACCTACGGCCGCGGTATCGCCGAACAGTTCGCCGTGACCATGCCCACCGACGGCCCCGACGGCGTGGTGAACGTGGGCCTCGGTTTCTATTACCGCAACCCTGCCCACGCCCCGTTCACACCGGGCCACCTGCCGGTGACCCACCCCTTCGCAGGCGCCTGCACTCTGCAGGTTGCCGGGCTCACCATCGAGGTGCAGCCTGCGCCGTCGGACGCCGACGATTCGGTCACCTACTGGTTCGCAGACCTGGGTGTTGCCGTGAACAACCTGGTGTGGCCCACACTGTTCAACATCTTCGCCATCCGCGGCGAGGAGTACCGCGACCCACGGGTGATGCTCGCCGGCCTCGACCATCTGCTGGCACTGGGCGCGGAACACCTCGTGGCCACCCACGGCCCGCCCATCAGCGGCGCGGCAAGCATCGCCCAGCGTGTCACGGGCTACCGCGATTCCATCCAGTTCCTGTGGGACCAGACGGTGCGCCTGGCCAACCGCGGGTACAGCAGTGTCGACATCGCGCACAGGGTTCGCCTGCCTGAACAGTGCGATCTCGACTACCTCACGCGTGAGCACTATGGCGTGGCCGAGCACCATGTACGCCAGATACGCAGCGGGCTGTTCGGGTTCTTCGACGGCGACCCGGCCAACCTGTTCCCGCTCGAACCGGTGGAACACGCAGCGCGCATGATCACCGGCTTCGGTGGCCGCGTCGAGGTACGCCGCCAAGCCGACGCAGCCATCGCTGCCGACGACCTGCGGTGGGCCATCGAACTCGCCTCATGGCTGGTTCGTGATGCCGACGACGACACCGACGCGGCCGCCGCCGACCGTCACCTCCTGGCGCAGGGGTTGCGCCTCGTGGCCCAGCGCACCACGGCGGCGAACATCCGCAACTGGTGCCTCACCCGCGCCCTCGAACTCGATGGCAGCATCGACAACTCGCGCCTGTCGCGGCATCGCTTCTCAGCGCGGCAACTGATGGCCGCGCCCATCACCGAGTCGATCCGCGTGCTGCGCGTGTTGGTCGACCCCGAGGCGGCCGACGGTATCGACACCCACCTCGCCTGGCACTTCACCGACGGCACCTCAGCGGGTCTGCGCATCCGCAACTGCGTGGCCGTGCCCACCGACGGCGCGGGAGCAGCAACCACGCTGGCCTGCGACCCCGCCACGTGGGCCGCCATCGTGGCCGGCAACGTCACCCTGTCGGCCGCCATCGCCGACGGCAGCGTGCGCATCACCGGCGACCAGGCCGCAGCCGTACGCGCCCTCGCCTGCTTCGACGTGGAGGGCCTGCGCGCATGAGCGACGCCGCACCGAGCAACCCACCGGCGAGCAACCTGCCGCCCGGCACACCGCCCTTCCCCGGCACCATCAACCGCCTCATCGGCGATTCCGCACCGCGGCGACTCACCAGCCTGCAGGCCCCCGAGGGCGCACCCAACGTGGTGCTGGTGATGCTCGACGACGTGGGCTTCGGCTCATGCGGCACCTTCGGTGGCCCCGTACCCATGCCCGCGCTCGAGCGAGTGGCCGCCCAAGGCCTGCGCTACAACCAATTCCACACCACCGCCCTGTGCTCCCCCACACGCGCCGCACTGCTCACCGGTCGCAACCACCACTCGGTGCACATGGGTGGCATCACCGAGATCGCCAACTCGTTCCCCGGCTACGACAGCGCCATCCCACCCGAAGCCGCCACCGTGGCCCAGGTACTGCAGATGTCGGGCTACAGCACCGGCTGTTTCGGCAAGTGGCACCTCACCCCGAGCTGGGAGCAGAGCCCGGCCGGCCCGTTCCACCGTTGGCCCACCGGCCTCGGCTTCGACCGCTTCTACGGCATCATCGGCGCCGAGGCCTCGCAGTGGGAGCCTCCGGTGTACGACCAGACCACGCCGATCTCACCACACGTTGGCAAGCCCGGCTACCACCTCAGCGAAGACCTGGCCGAGCAGGCGATCACCTGGATCGAACGGCAGCACGCGTCGAGCCCCGACCGACCCTTCTTCTGCTACCTGTCGATGCCCGCGGTGCACGCGCCGCACCATGTGGCCCCCGAGTGGTGGCAGCAGTTCGCCGGCCAGTTCGACATGGGCTGGGATGAACTGCGCGCTGGCATCCACGCCCGCCAGCTCGACCTTGGCGTCATCCCACCCGGCACCACGCTCACCGAGCGGCCCGCCGAGATTCCGGCGTGGGCCGACTACCCCGAGCGCTACCGCCCGGTGGCCACCCGGTTGATGGAAGTGTTCGCCGGTTTCCTCGCCCACACAGACGCGCAGGTGGGCCGGGTACTCGACGCCATCGACCATCTCGGCCTCACCGACAACACGCTCGTGATCTACCTCACCGGCGACAACGGCGCCTCGGCCGAAGGCACCGTGCACGGCGCATGGAGCGCACCGTCGTTCCAGAACGGCGTGCACGAAGACCCCGAATGGTTGCTCGAGCACATCGACGACTTCGGTACCGACCGATGCGAGAACCACTTCAACGTGGGGTGGGCCTGGGCGCTCGACGCCCCGTTCCAGTGGATGAAGCAGGTGGCATCGCACTTCGGCGGCACGCGCAACGGGTTGGCCATCAGTTGGCCGAAACACATTGCCGACGCGGGCGGTTTACGCAGCCAGTTCCACCATGTCATCGACCTCGCACCCACCATCTACCAAGCGGTGGGTATCGAGCCGCCGACTCGGGTGAACGGTGTTGAGCAGATGCCCATCCACGGCACGTCGATGGGGTACTCGTTCCTCGACAGTGCCGCACCCAGCACGCGCACTGCGCAGTACTTCGAGATCCTCGGCAACCGAGCGATGTACAGCGATGGGTGGATGGCGTCGTGCTTCCACGGCCGATTGCCCTGGATCCGCCTGCAGGGCCTCGACTTCGACGGCCCGCAGGAACGGTGGGAGCTGTACAACATCGCCGACGACTTCTCGCAGGCGGTCGACCTTGCCGAGCAGCACCCCGAGCGGCTCGCTGCGCTCCAGGCCTTGTTCCACGAGCACGCCCAGGCGCACGGTGTGTACCCGCTGCGCGACGCCGGTTCGCCACGCCACGGCGAGTTCTCGGTGCCACATTCACTGGGTGCTGTGGCGCGCATGACCTACACCACCGCGCATGTGCGCATGCCCGAGAGTTCGGTGGTGAACCTGAAGAACTGCTCGTACCGCATCGCCGCCGAGCTTGTGGTGAACGCCGACGCACCCGCCACCGGCGTGGTCGCGTGCCAGGGAGGCAACATGGCCGGCTGGTCGTTGTATCTCGACCCGGCCTCTCACGCCGTGTATCACTACAACTGCTTCGGTCACCACCACACGTCGGTGCGCTCCGCAGCCCCGCTCGGGCCCGGCGAGCACTCGCTGGAAGTGCTGTTCGCCTACGACGGCGGCTTCGGCGCAGGCGGTGTGGTGTCGATCTGCATCGACGGGGGCGAGACCATGCACGCCCGCATCGACCGCACCGTGCCGCTGGTGTTCTCGATGAGCGGCGAGACCTTCGACGTCGGCGTCGACACCGGCTCGCCCGTCGGGCCGTACCCGCACCTGTACCCGTGCACGGCCACCATCGTGGGCGTCACGTTGGAACGTCTCGATGAGCCACCGGCAGAAATTGCGGCGCGCATGCGCGAAGGCGAGTTCAAGGCCAGCCTCAGCACGCAGTGATGTGCGGCGCTACGAGCGACCGTTCGTCATCTCGGAAGTGACGGCGATGAGGTCGCCGCTGGTGGCGAAATCGGCCGCAATCACGTTCGGGG
>JBAXQV010000222.1:0-4342 GCA_037131575.1 Actinomycetota bacterium | reverse complement strand
GCCGATCCAAACCACACCCAAGATCTGGATGAACGGCGAACTCGTCGACTGGGACCAGGCCCAGGTGCACGTGCTCACCCACACCCTGCATTACGGGACGGGTGTGTTCGAAGGCATCCGCGCGTACGCCACCGACGACGGCCCGGCCGTGTTCCGGCTCACCGAGCACATCGAGCGCATGTTCCGCAGCGCGCACATCCTGGGCATGGACATCCCGTACACGGTGGAAGAACTTGTGGCGGCCACGAAGGCCACCGTCATGTCCACCGGCCTGCCAGGCTGCTACGTTCGCCCGCTCGCGTACTACGGCTACGGCGAGATGGGTCTCAACACCTTGCCCTGCAAGGTCGATGTGGCCATCGCCTGTTGGCCGTGGGGTGCCTACCTCGGAGACGACGCCGTCGAGAAGGGTGTGCGGATGAAGATCTCGTCGTGGACCCGGCACGATCACAACACCATGCCGCCTGCCGCGAAGACCGTGGGGAACTACGTGAACAGTTCGCTGGCCAAGGTGGAGGCGTTGAAGGCCGGTTACGACGAGGCCATCATGCTGGCCCCGAATGGTCTGGTTGCCGAGTGCACCGGCGAGAACATCTTCGCCGTGCGCAACGACATCATCCTCACTCCGCCGCTGTCGGCTGGCGCGCTCGAGGGCATCACCCAGAACTCGGTATCGGTCATCGCTCGCGACCTCGGGTTCGACCTGCGCGTCGACAACATCGCGCGCAGCGACCTCTACATCGCCGAGGAGATCTTCGTGTGCGGTACCGCCGCCGAAATCAGTTCGGTGAACTCGGTCGACGATCGCTCGGTGCCGTGCCCCGGCCCGAAGACTCGGGCCATCGCCGCCACCTACGCCAAGGCGGTGCGCCGGCAAGACCCGCGCTACATCGACTGGTGCGAACTGGCCAGTAGCTGACAGGCCGTTGGCGCGGCTGCGTCCGGTGCGGGTGCGCCGGACGCACACCCCACACCGGACCCGGACGCGAAAGCGCCCCGAGCGGTGCTGCCCGCCGAAGCGAGCGCTCCCCTCGGGGCGACTCTCAGAATGGTGATCCGTCACTGCTCGAACGCCCGGTGTTACCCTTCGACTCGACCAATGTCATCGCCCGTCGGAGCTTGCACTCCGGCGGGCGATCCCTTTTTCGACATCTCCTCACCGCCCCGGTTGCCCGGTTTGCTGACCGATCATCGTCAGGACCACCACCCGTACCGCCCGCTTCTGCCGCGTGAGACCGGTTGGAATCTGGCACCCGAACCCCGGTGATAGGGCTTGTGTACCGGACCCTGTCGTCGGGCTCCGTGTGGCATGCGCTGCCGTACGGAGCACACTTTGCACGCTGCATTTACCCAGGTCAAGGGGTATTTTTCAATTCACAGGGTTATCCACCGAACTTGTGACTATTCCCCAGGAGTTTTCCTGTTGTCCACCTTGTACGCACAACCTTATGCACAGGTTCGACTTTTGATGTTGACGTTTCGTCGCACTCGGGGCACAATCAGCAGCGTGATCACGCACCGCACCCCCCGCATCGTCGAGATCATCATCATTCCGTAGCGCACGTGGCCTCCCACGTGCGCTTACAGCCGCCCCTGGGGGCGGCTGTTTCGTTTCTCCGGCACGACTTCCAACGATAGGAATCGACATGGACAGTTCCCTTCCCACCACAGCTCCCACCACGGTCGAAGTGTTCGACACCACCTTGCGCGACGGCCTGCAGGTGGAGGGTGTGTCGGCCACGGTCGACGACAAGTTGCGCATCGCCGAACAGCTCGACTTCCTCGGTGTGCACTACATCGAAGGCGGCTGGCCCGGCGCGAACCCGAAGGACATCGAGTTCTTCGCTCGTGCCGCGAAAGAACTGCGCCTCACCACCTCCACCATGGTGGCCTTCGGTTCCACCCGGCGCCCGCGTGGCAAGGTCGACGACGATGCCACCCTGCGCAACCTGCTCGACGCCAACACCTCGGCCGTGTGCATCGTGGCCAAGAGCTGGGATTACCACGTGCTCGAGGCGCTGCAGACCACACTCGACGAAGGTGAGGCCATGATCGCCGATTCCGTCGAGTACCTCGTGGCCAACGGCCGCCGTGTGTTGGTCGACATGGAGCACTTCTTCGACGGGTTCAAGCGCAACCCCGAGTTCAGCCTGCGTGCGCTCGAAGCTGCAGTGGTGAAGGGTGCGTCGCATGTGGTGCTGTGCGACACCAACGGCGGTTCTTTGCCGCATGAGGTGGCACACATCGTTGCCGAGGTGCAGCGCCATGTGGGCAACGACGTCATCATCGGTATTCACTGTCACGACGACACCGGATGTGCCGTGGCCAACTCGATGGCCGCAGTACTGGCCGGAGGGCGCCATGTGCAGGGCACGCTCAACGGCCTCGGCGAGCGCACTGGCAACTGCAACCTCACCACCGTCATTCCCAACCTGCAACTGAAGTTGGGCATGACCTGCCTACCTGATGGCCGTATCGAACGGCTCACCGCGGTGAGCAACCACATCGCCGAAGTGCTGAACCGGCCGCTCAACCCGCAGGCGCCGTATGTGGGGTCGTCGGCGTTCGCGCACAAGGCCGGTCTGCACGTGAGTGCCATTGTCCGCGCCAAGGATGCCTACGAGCACGTCGACCCCGAACTGGTGGGTAATGGCACCCGTTTCGTGGTGAGCGAGATGGCCGGTCGGGCCACCATCCAGATGAAGGCGGAAGAACTCGGCCTGGCCATGGACGGCCCCGCGGTGAACCAGGTGATCGACGACCTGAAGCGGCTCGAACACGAGGGCTATCACTTCGAAGCTGCCGACGCCTCGCTCGAACTTCTCATGCGTCGCGCCACCGGGTGGAACCATGAGTTCTTCAAGGTCGAGTCGATGCGTGTCATCACCGACGAGTTGCCGAACGGCGAGTTCAACACCGAGGCCACCGTGAAGGTGTGGGTGGGCGACCAGCGCCACGTGTTCACATCGGAAGGCAACGGGCCGGTGAACGCCATCGACACCGCGCTGCGCGCCGGCCTCGCCCAGGCCTACCCGCAACTCACTCGCGTGCATCTCACCGACTACAAGGTGCGCATCCTCGATGGCGCCACCGCTACCGGTGCCGTCACCCGCGTACTCATCGACTTCAGCAACGGCGAGCGCACCTGGACCACCATCGGTGTGAGCGCGAACATCATCGAAGCCTCGTGGCGAGCACTTGAAGAAGGCCTGGTGTTCGGCCTGTTGCACGCCCCAGCCTGAGCCGCGTCGCCCCGATGCGCTAGAAAGAGACCGTTATGGCTGCCCCCAAGTTCGCTCCCGTTCCCGCCATCGATGACGCGCGTGGCTATGCCGCGCCCGACCATGTGCCCGGGGCGTGGATGCCCGGCCGGCCCGGCGAGATCGAGGGGTTCCAGCCTGCGGGCGAGCGGCTCGGGTATCAGGGCCCCGACCAGGGTTTCGCCATCAAGATCGCCAACTCGCTGAAGCCGAAGGTGCACGTGAGCGCCGGTGAGTCGGTCGACGATGCAGCCGCAGGTTGCCTCGGTGTTGCCCTGCGGCGCGCATCGCTGTTCAGTCGGGCCCCAGTGGTGCACGATCTCACCATCGCCTTCACCGTGTGGGGCTACTACGACCCGAAGCCACCGGCCGACCTGGTGGCGCTGCGTTCGTCTCTGTTCGCGGGGGTGGCGCACACCGCCATGCACTACGCCGAGTCGCGCCACATCGTCGACATGGTGCCCGAGGCCACGCTGCGGATGAACCCGCAGCAGGTAGCCGCTGCCTACCCGGCTAACTGGCGCAGCCTCGTCGGCGCCTGACCCACTGCTCAGCCGGCCAACAGCCGTTCGATCTCATCGCTGGCGACGGCGGCGTCGGCAACGACCTGCGTCCGTTGCGCGCGGAGCGCGGTGATTGCCTCGTCCAGTCCGTCTTGCACCGCCCGCACAGATCGCTGCGCGTCGCCGATGCGGGTCTGCATGGCCCAGTCGCTGAAGATGTTGTCGAACCACACGTCAAACGTCCACGAGGTGGCGCCGATCTCGAGACCGGATGGTGTGGTGACGGGTGCCAATACTTGCTGCAGCTCAGATCGGTAAACGTCGAGAGCCCGATTGAGCCGATGGATGGTCTCGAGCGACTGGGCCACTCGCTCGCGCTTGACCATCGACGTCAGCAGTCCACCGCCGATGAGGTCGAAGGAGCCCCAGGACGAGGCCGATGAGAGCGTGTCGAATGCGCTATCGGCATCGGTCATCGCCTGAGTGGCGGCAGCGATCGCTTCGTCGACCTCGCGCCGTTGCGTGTCGGCAGCGGCGAGCCTCTCGTCGGCCGTAGCCAGCGCACCTAGGGCGGTGGGG
>JBAXQV010000221.1:0-4393 GCA_037131575.1 Actinomycetota bacterium | reverse complement strand
GTGGCCTACTGGACCTTCGAGCCGGCGCTCGATTGGCTCATCTCATGGGCTGGCCAGGATGTGCAGTCGGTGTTCAAGGTGAGCGAGTACGTGCAGTTGCTCGTGCTCATGATCGCGGTGTTCGGGTTGTCGTTCGAGTTCCCGGTGCTGTTGGTGTTCCTGCAGATCGTGGGGGTGCTCACCCCCCAAACTCTGTTCAAGAACTGGCGCTATGCGATCGTCATCATCTTCGTGATCGTGGCCATCATCACGCCCAGTGGCGACCCGTACAGCATGCTCGTGCTCGCCGTTCCGATGAGTGTGTTCTACCTCGTGGCGGCACTTGTCGGTCTGGTGATCCAGCGCCGCAAGAACTCGAAAGCGGCCGCGGCCTGACGAGGCCCCATCGTGCGTTCTGACCGCGCCGAGCTGATCAGTCATTACGCGTTCCCTCTCGACGCGTTCCAACTGCACGCCTTCGACGCGCTCGACGACGGGCAATCGGTACTGGTGGCCGCACCCACCGGCAGCGGGAAGACGGTAGTAGCCGAGTATGCAATCGAGGCTGCCCGGCGTGCTGGGCGGCGAGCGTTCTACACAGCACCCATCAAGGCACTCTCGAATCAGAAGTATCACGATCTCCTCACGCGGTACGGCCCCGATGAGGTGGGCCTGCTCACCGGCGACAACTCGATCAACGGCGATGCCCCGGTAGTAGTGATGACCACCGAGGTGTTGCGCAACATGATCTACGGTGCCAACCCCGCGCTCGAGGCACTCGATGTGGTGGTGCTCGACGAGGTGCACTTCCTGCAAGACACCTATCGCGGCCCGGTGTGGGAAGAAGTCATCATCCACCTGCCCGAATGGGTCACCCTGGTGTGTTTGTCGGCAACGGTGAGCAATGCCAACGAACTCGCCGACTGGATCTCCACTGTGCGCGGGCCCACCAAGGCCATCGTGGAAGATCGCCGCCCGGTTCGGCTCGAGAGCATGTATCTCGTGGGCGACAAGACACACGACCGTGTGCATCTGCTGCCGGTGCTCATGAACGGCCGACCGAACCAGCAGGCCATCCGCATCGACTCGGAGGCCTCGCGTGCGCCGCGTGGTGGCCGCGGCAAGAAGGGCACGCAGGGTCGACGCAAGCTGTACACACCGTCGCGGTTCGATGTGGTGGAACTGCTCGAGCACGAGCGGATGTTGCCGGCCATCGTGTTCATCTTCAGCCGCAATCAGTGCGATGAGGCGGCTCGACAGGTGGTTGCTGCAGGTGTGCGACTCACCACGGGTGATGAACGCGATCGCATCAGGGCCATCGTCGATGCGCGGCTCAGCGGTATCGAGGCAGCCGATCTGGCCGTGCTGGGGTACAGCTCGTTCCTCGCGCAGCTCGACGCCGGTGTGGCCGCACACCACGCGGGTATGGTGCCGCCGTTCAAAGAGGTGGTGGAGATGTGCTTCGCCGAGGGGTTGGTGAAGGTGGTGTTCGCCACCGAAACCCTGGCGGTGGGTATCAACATGCCGGCCAAGTGCGTGGTCATCGAGAAGCTCACCAAATTCACCGGCGATCACCACGCTTTCCTCACCCCGGGTGAATTCACACAACTCACCGGGCGCGCCGGTCGGCGAGGTATCGACGACTACGGGCACGCGATGGTGCTGTGGAGTCCGTTCGTTCCGTTCGAGCAGGTGGCCGCGCTGGCATCGAGTCGGGTGTTCCACCTCAACTCGGCGTTCCGGCCCACCTACAACATGGCCGCCAATCTGGTGCGCAGTTACAGCAGCGAACGAGCGCATCATCTGCTCAACCTGTCGTTCGCGCAGTACCAGGCCGATGGCGATGTGGTGCGCATCGAGGCGCGTATCGAACGGCGGCAGGCGCACCTGCGTGATCTCACTGCCGAGGCCATCAGCCCGTACGGCGACCTCGACGACTACCGCCGGTTGCTCGCCCGACGCGCCAGCGCCACCGAAGAACGCCGCAGCGCCACCATCGGCCGCGACGACCCGGTATCGCTGGCCATGTTGAAGTTGCGCCCGGGCGACATCGTGTATGGCGAGAAGGGGCGCTACGCCGGCAGGGTGGCCGTGCTCAGTTCGGCACACCGCAAGAACGGTGTTCGTCTCACCGGTATCACCACGCGACGCGACCTGGTGCAGCTCGCGGCCGACGATTTCGACCTCCCGCCCCGCGCCATCGGACACATCGAACTGCCCGAGGTGTTCGCCCCCAACAACCAGAGCTATCAGCGTGAGGTGTCGTTGCGGTTGGACCGTGCCGAGGTGGAACCGCTGCAGCGCCAGTCGCGGCGCATCGTCGACGTGGAAGTGGCCATCGACGAACATCCGGTCACCGACGACCCCGAGCTCGACCATCGCCTGAAGGCTGCCGCCCAGGCCGAACGTGTGGCGCGCGAGATCGATGAGATGCGTCAGCGCATGCGTGGCCGGAGCCAGACCATCTCGCGCGACTTCGACCGGGTGCTGCGCATTCTGACCAACTGGGGCTACGTCGATGGGTGGGCCCTCACCGAGAGCGGCACGATTCTGGCGCGCACGTTCCACGAATGCGATCTGCTCATCGTGGAATGCATGCGTCAAGGGTTGTTCGACGACCTCGAACCGGCGGCGTTGGCAGGGTTGATGTCGGTCTTCGTATACGAGCATCGCTCACCCGATATGCCCCCGGCCCCATGGTTCCCATCGCCCACGGTTCGGCGCCGCTGGCAGCGCATTGCCGCAGTGAGCAGTGAACTGCGCGGTATCGAAGCGCAGGCCGGGTTGGCCGAGCACCGGGCACCCGACCCCACGTTCATCGCGGTGGCATTTGCGTGGGCAGCGGGGGAGGGTTTCGCCGAAGTGGTGGAGGCCGAAGAATTGAGTGGTGGCGACTTCGTGCGCACCACCAAACAGCTCATCGACATCTTGCGTCAGGTGGCTCTGGTGGCACCCCAACGCGACACCCGACGCAATGCCGAGCAGGCCGCGATGCGCCTGTTCCGTGGTGTGGTGGCAGCATCGAGCACCGTCGACAGTGAGGCAGGCGCCGGTGACGATCAGGCCGGGTGAGCCCTTGGGCGATGTGGGGCCGGTACCGGCTGGCCTGGTGACGGTGCACTCCGATGCCGAGCTGCGCGATGTGGTGGAACGAGCGCGCCGCCTCGATGCACCGTTGCCGCCGGTGGGTGTGGCCGGCGGCGATCTGATGCGTGCCGTGGGTGGCACCGGCGAGACGCACCGATTCGACACCGGCGACGGGGTCGACGTGGCGCGCCTGCCCGTCGACATCGTGCGGGTGGAGGCTGGTGGTGAGGTGGCGTGGTTCGTGGCACAGCTCATCGCCCGCCGATCGTGGTGGCGCGGCGAACTGGTGGCAGCCATGAACGCGCAGTATCGGGGCGTGTACGACATCGCACCCCGCGCACACCCGAACGATGGGCGTGCCGACGTGGTGCGCGTGGCTGCCGCCATGTCGGTGGGCGATCGCTGGAAGGCCCGCCGTCGCCTGCCACAGGGCACTCACGTACCTCATCCGGCAATCACCACGCGACCGGCCAGCACCATCGAGATCACGTTCGAACGACCGCTCGACGTGTGGCTCGATGGCACGCGTTGGCGCCGCTGCGCGGCCCTCCGGCTCACGGTGGAACCCGACGCACTCACCGTGTGTGTCTGACCGGCGGGCTCACCGGTCGCGCTAGCGTCGGCGTATGCAGCGTGAACAGATCGATCAACTCAAGCAAGCCGTCTGTACCGAGGTCGACCGGCTCGCCGATCGGCTCATCGACGCCAGTCACCAGATCCACGCCAACCCTGAGTTGAACTTCGAGGAGCATTTCGCGCACGACCTGCTCACCACCATCATCGCCGACCGCGGGTGTGCGCTCACACGCCACGCCTACGACCTGGCCACCGCCTTCGAAGCGCGCGTCGGGTCGAGCGGCCCCGAGGTGGCCGTGCTGTGCGAATACGACGCACTGCCCGGCGTGGGCCACGCGTGCGGGCACAACATCATCGCCACCGCCGGGCTCGGTGCCGGGCTTGCTGCAGCACTCATCGCCGAACAGGCTGGTGGGCGAGTGCGCATCATGGGCACGCCCGCTGAAGAGGGTGGTGGCGGCAAGATCGCAATGGGGCGACGCGGCGCATTCGACGGCCTCGCTGCCGCGATGATGGTGCATCCTGCCGATGCCGACCTCATTCGAATGGATTGCATCGCCGTACAGGAACTATCCATCGCGTATCACGGTCGTGCCGCCCATGCTGCTGCCGCCCCGTTCGAAGGGCGCAACGCCCTCGACGCAGCAGTGCTGGGCTATATGAACGTGGCCGCCCTGCGCCAGCACATTCGGCCAGCGGAGCGCGTCCACGGTGTGTTCGACCGCGCTGGCGACAAGGCCAACATCGTGCC
>JBAXQV010000220.1:0-4394 GCA_037131575.1 Actinomycetota bacterium | reverse complement strand
AAGCTGTGACGCACGCGCCGGCAAGACTCGCCAAGGCTGTGGTGCGTCGGGGCTCGCGCACCGCATTGGCGTCGAGGCCGTTGGTGCAGTATCCGAAGCTCAACCCGGTGACGGGGTCACCCCACGCGATCTGCCCCTTGGCCCCGTTGTGCCCAACGGCCAGAGGCGACACGGTACGGCCCATGCCACGCATGAACGACATGCCGTCGCCACCCGCCTGCACCAGACCAAGGGTGCGATTGGCCGATACCCCGGTCTGCAGGTTGGGAAGGTGGTTGCGGACGTTGGTACACACATCGTGCAGCACATCGGGTTGCCACATCTCACCCGGGTTGTTCAGCACCGCTTGGTAGTACATCGCCAGGTCGGCGGCGCGCATGACGCCGCCACCACCCGGCACCCCCACCGACTGCAACGCCGGGTCGTTGAACCTCAGCAACGCATCGTCGGTGACCTCGCCGACATCGAGTTGACTCACACCGAAGGCGGCCATCAGTTCCTCGGGTGTTGCCGGCTCGCCCACGAGCATCATCTCGGCAGCACGATGTGGCCCTGCGAGCACGCGCGGCAGGCCCGCCGGCGCAGTGACCCGTTGTTCCACAACGTCGCGGTAATCGGTGCCGGTGACTCGCTCGATCAGTTCGGCAAGCACCCAGTGCGCCGATGTGGCGTGGTACTCGTACACCTCACCCGGCGCAAAGTTCAGCCGCCAGCGGGCGAAGGTGGCACAACGACCCTCGCTGGTGGCGCCGTCGAGCGCACGCATCGGCGCATACGGAAAGCCCGAGGTGTGCAACATCACCTGCTCGACGGTGACGGCAGCTTTGTCGTTGGTGGCGAACTCAGGCACATAGTGACTCACCGTGGCCGCCGGGTCGATGAGCCCATCGCCGATGAGCGCCCACACGGCGCCGGCCACGAAGGCTTTGGTGGCCGAGAACACCACGTAACGCGTGTCGTTGGTGGCATCACCGAACGTCTCGAACGCCACCAGTTCACCTCGATACGCCAACGCCACTTGGGCCGATGGCAGCAAACCGGCGTCGACCTCGCGCCGTGCCCGCGCGAGGAGCATCTGTACTGCGTCGTGGTCGATGCTCATGGTTCCCCCATTCATCGTCGGCCTGAAGCCGCGCCCGCGGACGACACTAGCGACGTGGTGGATCGACCTCGATACGCAGCCGCGCGCCGGCGGGTTCTGGGGTGCGGGCCAACAGGTCGGCGAGTGCATCCCACGTGTCGGCGCGCACCAGGAACCCATCGCCATCGCGTGCGTGCTGAGGAATGGCTGCTACGAAGGGCCCGGCCCCGTCGCCCGATACACGAGCCAACGCGCCGAACGGGGGAAGAGCCAATTCTCGGCGGCGAGCAGCCTCGGCGCGCGCCACGATTCCGGGGTCGCCGAGCAGCGCTGCCTGCACAACATCGTGGTCGGGCAACGTGGTCTGTACGAGCACTCGCCCGTGCTGTGGGCTCGCACTCACCACGCGAGCGGCACGCGCGAGCAGCGACATTGCTTGCTCACTGGCTCGATACCTTGGCGCCAGCAGTTCCGCGTCGAAGTCGAGGAAGGCCACCACATCGGCGTCGCCCACTCGGTGGAGCACCGCTTCGGTGCCGATGAACACGTCGGCGCCCGCAGGAACCACTTCGTCGCGGCCCGTCACTGCCACCACCGGGCGCGCCGCCGCCTTTTCGAGTTCAGTGCGCAACCGAGTGACCCCGGGCCGCACGAGGGCGAGCGCTGTGGAACCACAGGCCTGACATACCGCAGGCCGTTCGGTGCCGCAGCGGTGGCAGGTGAGCCCACCGTCGTCGTTCTGCGCCACCGCGGCAGCGCACTGTTCGCAGCGCAGGATGGCGCGACAGGCGCGGCACGCCAGAAGACGAGCCCTGCCGGTGACGTTGTGGACGCACACCACCCGTAACGAACGGTCGCGGATCACTTCGATGAGCGGAGTGCTCACCAACGAACGTTTCCACGGTTCGTCGGCCGAGCGGTCGACCACCTGCACTTCGGGCCAACCACCCCGCTCGGCGTCGTCGGCGGGGCGCATCCATCGCCGACCGGCCCAGTGCAATGCCGTCACGGTGGGGCATGGCGAGATGAGTACACACGGAACGCCGAGGCGCCTCGCCCGCTCGATGGCCACATCACGAGCATGCCACGTGGGCGTACGTTCCTCCTGCAGTGACTCGTCGTGTTCGTCGAGCACCACGATGGAGGCGATCGACGGCATCGTGGCCCACACCGCTGTACGACCTCCGAGCACCACCTCGACCGATCCTTCGGCAGCACGCCGCCATTCGTCGGGCATCACAGCGACGCGCACACCCATCGCCCGCAACCGTTGCCCCATCACTCGCACTGCCATGGCCGACGGGTGCACCACCAGTACCGGGCCGTGGTGAGCGGCTGCCAACACACCTGCCATCAGGTCGTCGCCAGGGCCCACCCGCAACACGCCACCACCGCGACCGTCGCCGACGAGCCGCGTCACGCCAGCGGCCACCGCTGAGTCGATCGGTCGGGGCGGGGCGATGCTCGATCGGCCCACCTGCCGAGCCAACCCTGGCACCATGGTGTGCGGACTGGCCGAGGCGAGCAATGGTCGCAGCCGCCCGGCCGCCCAGCGATGCGCCGCCCAACGGGCCAGCTCGATCACCTCTTCCGAGGGTCCCACCCCGCTCCAACGAGCAATCGGTAGCAGTCGCTCGACGGCCACCTGCGGGTCGGCGTCACCCACCCGCACCACCCACCCAGCGACACGGCGGCCGTGGAGCGGGACGCGCACCATGGAACCCACCGCCACTCGATCGGCGAGCGCGGCAGGAACCAGATAGTCGAACTGTTTGTCGAGTCCGGAGACGTCGGGAACGACCGTCGCCGTGATCAACCGATCAGCCGAGGCCGACTGCACTCGTAAAGGCGTCGAGGCGCGAGAGATGTTCCCAGGTGAAGTCGGGCCGGTTGCGGCCGAAGTGACCATACGCAGCAGTCTGCTGGTAGATGGGCCGCTTGAGGTCGAGGTCGCGCACGATCGCCGCAGGGCGCAAGTCGAAGGTGCCACGCACGGCGTCTTCGATGGTTTCGGGGTCGACAGTGTGGGTGCCGAAGGTCTCGACGAGGATGCTCACCGGATGCGCCATACCGATGGCGTAGGCCACCTGTACTTCGCAGCGCGATGCCGCACCCGAAGCCACCACATGCTTGGCAACCCAACGCGCTGCATAGGCAGCCGAACGGTCGACCTTGCTGGGGTCCTTGCCACTGAACGCACCACCACCGTGACGACCCATACCGCCATAGGTGTCGACGATGATCTTGCGACCGGTGAGGCCGGTATCGCCGTGTGGGCCACCCACCACGAACTTGCCGGTGGGGTTCACGAACACGTCGTACTCGTCGTCGGCGAACTGTGCGGGCACGATGGGCCGGATCACTTGCTCGATGAGATCGGGACGGATGACCGAGTCGCGGTCGATGCCGTCTTGGTGCTGGGTGCTGATGAGCACATGCGACAACTTCACCGGCTTGCCATCGACGTATTCGAACGTGACCTGGGTCTTACCGTCGGGCCTCAGGTAGGGCACGGCACCGGTTTTGCGAACCTCGGTGAGGCGCTCGGCCAAACGATGCGCCAACCAGATGGGCAGCGGCATGAGGTCGGGGGTTTCATCGCAGGCGTAACCGAACATCATGCCCTGGTCGCCTGCGCCCTGGCTGTTGAGGTAATCCTCGCCAGCCTTGCCGCCGCGCACCTCTTCACTGGAATCGACGCCCTGAGCGATGTCGGCGCTTTGTTCGTCGATGCTCACGATGACGCCGCACGTGTTGCCGTCGAACCCGTAGGCGGCATTGTCGTAGCCGATGCCGTTGATCACCCGGCGGGCGAGCTTCGGGATGTCGACGTAGGCCGAGGTGGTGATTTCGCCAGCAACCACGCACAACCCGGTGGTGAGCAACGTTTCACATGCGACACGCCCGTTGGGGTCTTCGCTGAGGATCGCGTCGAGTACGGCGTCGCTCACCTGGTCGGCCATCTTGTCGGGATGGCCTTCGGTGACGCTCTCTGACGTGAAGGTGAACCGTCTCACGGGGTTGATCTCCTGATGGAAGTGTCGGCCGTAGCCACGGCCTGATGAATCTCATACACGCTATCCAGTACGGCAGCAGCGATGGCGCGTTTGTCGCTGAGCGGCACTGAGGTCTGCGTGCCATCGGCTCGCAACAACGTGACTGCATTGGTCTCGTGCTGGAACCCAACACCGGGGGCGCTCACGTCGTTGGCCACCACCAGGTCGAGGTTCTTGCGGTGCAATTTGCCGGTGGCGTTGGCCACGAGGTCGGACGTCTCGGCTGCGAAACCCACGAGTACCTGACCGGCAGGTTT
>JBAXQV010000219.1:0-4442 GCA_037131575.1 Actinomycetota bacterium | reverse complement strand
GGGCCGGGGTGAGGCGGGTCAGTGGCGTTCGAACATGGCGACGGTGCGCAGACGCCGTTCGAGGTGATGTTCGAGCGCCCGATTGGCATGCGCCGCCACCTCGTGGCTGGCCGGGCTGGGCGGTTGATCGAGCGCCTCGTTCATCTGCCCGCCCAGGATCATGCGCATCAACTCGAGCGCCGGTGGGCTGATGGGGGCGCCGGTACGGCACGAGCGACACAGCACCCCGCCCTCGTTCACATCGAACGCCACCAGTGGTTCGACGTCGCCGCACCGCACACACGCGTCGAGTTCGGGGCGCACACCCTCGTTGGCCAGCAGTTTCCAGTAGAAGGCCGCAACCACCAAGGCGCTGGGGCGCTGGGCGACGGTACGCAACCCACCCACGAGCATGCGATACAGATGCGGTGCCGGTTCACGTTCGAGCGCGATCTGATCGACGGCTTCCAACAGCGCCAACCCACTGCTCATGTGGTCGAGGTCGACCATCATCGGCGCCAACGTCTCCACCGAGTCGGCCTGGCTCACGATGTCGAGTTCGCGGCCCTGATACAGCAGCAACGACACATGGCTCATCGGTTCGAGGCGCGCACCGAACTTCGACGAAGTCTTGCGCACACCCTTGGCCACGGCGCGCACCTTGCCGTGCTCGGCGGTCATGATGACGACGATTCGGTCGGCCTCACCGAGCTTGTAGGTACGCAGCACCACCCCGGTGTCGCGGTAGAGCGGGCTGCCCACGCCGCGGCCTAGTCGAGCCCGCCGAAGCGGCGATGCCGGTGGCGGTAAGCGTCGACGGCGGCCACCAGGTGTTCGGCTTCGAGTTCGGCCCACGTGATGGGCAGGTACACCAACTCGCTGTACGACAACTCCCACACCAGCGAACTGGGCAGCCGCGTGCCGTCGCCGAGCGCCAGCACGAGGTCGGGCTCCACAGCGGCAGGGGCCAGGAGCGCACCCGCCACGGCCGACTCGGCGAGTTGCCCGGTTTCAGCCAGCTTGCGCAAGGTGACCACCAGCCGTTCACGGCCATCGGGAATGGGGTCGACCACCACGGCACACCCACCGTGGGCGATGACATCGTGATGGATGGGCCGCGCCGCATCGACGCCGGCACCACGCTCGAACGGTCGCAGGGTGAGCCACTGGGCGCCCACCTGTTCGGCGACCGCACCCAGGGTGTCGATGCGCCGCTGCCACTGCTCATCGCTGAGCTCACCCCATTCGGCCACACTGCCGCCCACCACCATGACATGACGAAGCATCGGCAGGTCGTCGTTGGGTGCGGCGGATTCCACGCCTCCATTCTCCCACGACAAAGGCGTGTTGCCATGACATCGCCACCACAACGTCGTCACATCGCAGCCGGGCGATGTGGCCAGGGGCACCGCAACCGGACGAAACCGCCGGACTAGGGTTGCCCTATCGGCACCGAGGCCCCCACTCCGAATCGACCGCTGCACGTGGCGTGCATCATGGATGGCAATGGCCGCTGGGCCAAGCGGCAGGGTTTGGCGCGCACCGAGGGCCATACCGAGGGCGAAGAGAACCTGGCCCGCCTCGTACGGGTTGCCGTCACCCGCAATGTGGGCTGGCTCACGGTGTTCGGGTTCTCCACCGAGAACTGGGTACGGCCCCGCGCTGAAGTGCGTCACATCCTCGGCCTGCACCGCAAGTTGTTCGGGCGAGTGGCCGAACTGAACGAGTTGAACGTGCGCATCCAGTGGATGGGCCGCCCATTCGATTCACCCGAGGCACGCACACCCCGCTACGTGCAGCGCGCCATCCGCAAGGCCATCAAGGACACGGCGAAGAACACCGGCATGGTGCTCACCGTGGCGTTCGACTACGGCAGCCGTGCCGAACTGGTGCATGCCGCCAATGACGCTCTCGCTGCCGGCGACACGATCTCGGAAACGTCGATCAACCAACACCTGTACCTGCCCGACCTTCCCCCGGTGGATGTGCTGGTGCGCACCTCGGGCGAACTGCGCATCTCGAACTTCATGCTGTGGCAGATCGCCGGCGCGCACGTGTACTTCACCGACCACACCTGGCCCGAGTTCGACGCCGCCGACCTCGACGCGGCAGTCGCGCTCGCCGGCCGATGAGCCTGCTCGAAACACTCGCCGCCGTCACCGCCGCCCTTCCCGCCGCCGAAGACCGGCCGGGGCAGCGCCAGATGGCCACGGCCATTCACGAATCGCTCGGACGTACCCGCCACCTCATCGTCGAGGCCGGCACCGGCACCGGCAAGACCATCGGCTACCTCGTACCCGCCGTGCTGTCGGGTAAGCGAGTGGTGGTGGCCACCGCCACGAAGGCGTTACAAGACCAACTGGCCGGCAAAGACCTGCCGTTCCTCACCGAACACCTGCCCCAGCCGTTCGAATGGGCGGTGCTGAAGGGCCGCAGCAACTATCTGTGCCTGCAACGGTTGAACGAACTCGACCAACCCGGCGACGGCCAGTTGGAGATCGAGGAGTTCGCGCACACCACCAAGGTGGAGATCAAGCGCCTCGGCACGTGGGCGACCACCACCGACTCGGGCGACCTGGCCGAACTGTCGTGGACTCCATCGGATGCTGCGGTGCGAGCGGTCACGGTGAGCGGCGACGAATGCCCGGGCCGCAACCGCTGCCCGCAGGGCGGCTCGTGTTTCGCCGAACGGGCACGCGACCGCGCCGGTGAGGCCAACGTGATCGTGGTGAACCTGCACCTCTATGGACTGCACGTGGCCAGCGGCGGGGTGCTGCTGCCCGAGCACGAGGTGCTGGTGGTCGACGAGGCACATCAACTCGAAGACGTGATGAGCGACACCGTGGGCTTGCAGATCGGGCCCGGCAGGTTCACCACGGTGGCCGGTGCGTTGCGGCGCATCATCGACGACCCAGCGGTGAACGCCGGCGTGGCCGATGCTGCCTCAGCCGTCCGCGACGCGCTGGCCGAGCATGTGGGCAATCGCCTCGGCGACCCACTGCCCGACACCATCCAGGGCGCGCTGGTGAACGCGCGCATGCGCCTCGACGCGGCGCTCACAGCACTGCGCAACATCACCACCGATGTCGACGACGCCAAACAGCGTGTGCTGCGCGCCACCTCGTTGGCCACACGACTGATCGATCACATCGACACCGCCATCGGTGCACGCAACGCCGACGTGGCGTTCGTGTCGGGGTCGCCCGAACACCCTCGCCTCGAAGTGGCCCCGCTCGATGTGGGCCCGGTCCTGGCCAACGGGGTGTGGAGCAAGGTGACCTCCGTGCTCACCAGCGCCACCATCCCGTCGTCGTTGGCGGCCCGTGTGGGGCTCGACCCAGCCAAGGTCGACGCCATCGACGTGGGCAGCCCGTTCGATTACGAGCACCACGCGATGCTCTACTGCGCGCTGCATCTGCCCGACCCTCGCTCACCGCAACGCGAGGCTGCGGCACATGCCGAGATCGCCGAACTCATCAAGGCCGCCGGCGGACGCACCTTGGCGCTGTTCACCAGTTGGAAAGCCATGGACGCCGCAGCCGCAGCAGTGCGCACCATGATCGACCAGCGCATCATCACCCAGCGCGATCTGCCGAAGAACGCCCTTGTGCGCGAGTTCGCAGCCGATGAGGCAACATGCCTGTTCGCCACCGCCGGGTTCTTCCAGGGCGTTGATATTCCGGGCCGCACGCTGAGCCTGGTGATGATCGACAAGATCCCCTTCCCCCGCCCCGACGACCCACTGCTGTCGGCCCGCCGCGAACTGCTGGGCGCCCGCGCCTTCGCCGAGATCGACGTACCGCGGGCATCGATGCTGCTGGCACAGGCGACCGGTCGCCTCATCCGCACCGCCAACGACCGGGGCGTTGTGGCCGTGCTCGACCCGCGCCTCGGCAAGGCGAGCTATCGCTGGGACATCGTGAAGGCGCTGCCCCCGATGAAGCGCACCCGCAGCCGCGACGACGCCGTGACGTTCCTGCAGCAGATCACCACGGCCTAGCGTCGGGTACAGTCGCCGCCATGGGGAATGCAACGGTGCGTTGCGAGGTGAATGGTGGTGTCGCCACCATCACGCTCGACTCACCCACCAACCGCAACGCGCTCTCGCGTGAACTGCTGAACGACCTGCACGAGGCGCTCGATCGGGCCGAACAGCCCGATGTGCGCGTGATCGTGTTGGGCCACACTCCCCCGGTGTTCTGCGCCGGCGCCGACCTGAAACAGCGCAGTGAGGGCCCCACCGACTCGACGCCGATGGTGCGTGCGATGCAGCGCCTCAGCGACGCCACGCAGCCCACCATCGCTGCGGTGCAGGGCCCGGTGCGCGCCGGCGGTGTGGGCCTGATGGCATCGTGCGATCTGGTGGTGGTGCACCCCAGCGTCACGTTCGCCTTCACCGAGGTGCGCATCGGTGTGGCCCCGGCCATCATCAGCGTGCCCATCCTGGCCCGTGTGCCGTGGAC
>JBAXQV010000218.1:0-4445 GCA_037131575.1 Actinomycetota bacterium | reverse complement strand
CCGGGGTTGGTGCCCCAACTCACCTGCGGGGTGATGTCGGCGGCGTCGATGACGACCTCTTTGTCCCACACGGCGCCATCGTCGGTGACGAGTGTGCGCCAGTCGGCCACGGCCGCATCCCACAGGTCGGCCCGCGGCGCATGGGCACGACCCTGCAGGTAGGCGAAGGTGGTGTCGTCGGGGGCGATGAGGCCGGCTTTGGCGCCTGCTTCGATGCTCATGTTGCACACCGTCATGCGGCCTTCCATCGACAACGACCGGATGGCCGAGCCGCGGTACTCGATGACGTGGCCGATGCCGCCACCGGTGCCGATGACGCCGATGATGTGCAGGATGACGTCCTTGGCACTCACACCGGGGCGCAGTTCGCCGTCGACGGTGACGCTCATCCACTTCGGGCGGCTCTGGGGGAGCGTCTGCGTGGCGAGCACATGCTCGACCTCGCTGGTGCCGATGCCGAACGCCAGCGCGCCGAACGCACCGTGGGTGGCAGTGTGGCTGTCGCCGCACACCACGGTCATACCGGGCAGGGTGCGGCCCTGCTCGGGGGCGATGACGTGCACGATGCCCTGGCCGGGGTTGCCCATGGGGAAGTTGACGATGCCGAATTCGGCCGTGTTCTCGCGCAGCACTTCCACCTGACGCGCCGAGATGGGGTCGGCGATGGGCTGGTCGATATCGGCCGTGGGCACGTTGTGGTCTTCGGTGGCCACGGTGAGGTCGGGGCGGCGCACCTTGCGGCCCGAGAGTCGCAATCCGTCGAAGGCCTGTGGGCTGGTCACTTCGTGCACGAGGTGCAGGTCGATGTACAGCAGGTCGGGCTCGCCTGGCGCGGCGTGCACCAGGTGGCGCTCCCACACCTTCTGCGGCAGGGTCATCGGGTTCGACATGGCTTCTCCGTTCGTGAGTTTGTGGTGTCTCACATTGTGAGATACGATTCTCAGCAATGGAAAGTATAAGCGGCGTTGGCGTGATCGACAAGGCGGCGGTGCTGTTGGCCGCTCTGCGGGTTGGCCCACTCGACCTGGCGGGCCTTCAAGCGGCCACCGGTATGCCCCGAGCCACTGCCCATCGGCTGGCACTCGCGCTCGAGGCGCACCACCTTGTACGCCGCGACGCGCAGGGCAGGTTCTGTCTGGGGCTCGAACTGGTGGCACTCGGCCGTGCCGCCAACGATCAACTCGGGTTGGCCGAAGTAGCACTGCCCGCGTTGGTGACGCTGCGCGACGGTTCGGGTGAGAGCGTGCAGTTGTTCGTGCGCGACGACCAGCACCGGCGCTGTGTGGTGTCGCTCCAGTCGCCGCACGGCCTGCGTTGGATCGTGCCCGAAGGCAGCCTGCTGCCGCTCGATGCCGGCTCGGCCGGCAAAGTGCTCACGGCAGGGCCGCGTGCAGCGACCTGGGTGCAGAGCGTGGAAGAGCGCGAAAAGGGTGTGGCATCGGTGAGTGCGCCGGTACGCGACCGCACCGGTGCCGTGGTGGCGGCGGTGAGCATCAGTGGACCCATCGAACGCCTCACCCGGCAGCCGGGGAAACGCTTCGGAGCACAGGTGGCAGCGGCGGGCGACGCCATCTCCGCGTCGCTGGCAGCGGCGCGCTGAGGTTCAGCGCAGATGGTCGAGTGTGGCGATGAACGCCGTGGTGGCGTCGGCCAGTCGATCGCGGTCTGCATCGAGTGTGGCCACGTGCCCGCCACGGCTCAAGCGATGGCGGCGCACCGGCCCACCGAGCAGTGAAGCGAGCACATCGGAGTACGCGGGGTCGACCACCTCGTCGTGATCGCTGGTGACGATGAGCACCGGCACGGAGACGCTCGCCATGTTCAGCCCGAGCAGCCCGCGATGCATCGACAGCGCCGCCTCGATGGGCAGTCGTTCGTAGGCAACCTCACCGAGCGGCGACGGCCCCACCTCGAGCCACTGCTGCCCACGCGATTGCATCCATTCGAGGCCGTCGACGGCGTCGGGGTCGGGCGCCGGCGGGTTGATGGCCACCACTGCCTGGCAGCGGCCCGCAGCAGCCACGGCGATGGCCAGAGCGGCACCCATCGACTGACCCACCACCACGTCGGCATCGCCGCCGGACGGCCACTCGAGCACTGCGCCCACCCACTCGGCCCAGCCGATGGTGAGCAGTTCGTCGGGGGTGCCGCCGTGCCCCGGCAGTGTGGGAGCGAACACATCGTGCCCTGCCAGCGACAAGGCCCCCACCAGCGGCCACATGGTGGCACCGGTGCCACCCATGCCGTGCAGGCACAGCACGCGGGCCATGCTCAGCCCAGCGCTTCGACGATGTCGGCAAGTAAGTCGGCAGGGTCTTCCAAGCCGACGGAGATGCGCAGCAGCCCATCGGTCACACCCACCGCAGCGGCCTCCTGTGCGGTGAGGCTGGCATGGGTGGTGGTGGCCGAATGACACACGAGCGTTTCTGGCCCACCGAGCGAAGTGGCCACGCGCAGCAATGACACGCGCTCGAGGAAGGCACGCGCCGCGTCGCGACCGCCCGCGAGGTCGATGGCCAGCAACGTGCCGCCATGGCTCATCTGTGTACGGGCCAACTCGGCCTGGGGATGGCTGCGCAAGCCCGGGTAGTGCACGGCGTTCACTGCCGGGTGATCGCTCAGCGATTCGGCCAGGAAGAGTGCGGAGTCGGCCTGGTGGGTGGTGCGCACGGCCAGGGTGCGGATACCTCGCAGCGCATTGAGCGCGTCGAACGGTGAGGGGGTGGAGCCGTGCAGCACTGAGTACGCCCAGATGGCATCGATGAGGTCGCGTTCGCCGGCGATGACGCCGAGCGTTGCGTCATTGTGGCCGGCGATGCCCTTCGTTGCCGAGTGCAGCACGAGGTGCACACCGTGTTGCAGAGGCCGTTGCCCGAGGGGTGTGGCGAGCGTGGAATCGACCACGGTGATGGGGCCGCGCAGCGCGGCGAGTTCGCGGAGATCGACAAGGTCGAGGCGGGGGTTCGACGGTGTTTCGGCCAGTGCCAGCATGGTCTTGCCAGGCCGTACCGCGGCGGCAAATGCGCCGGGTTCGGTGCCGTCGACGAAGGTGACCTCGATACCGAATCGGGCACACGGCCCTTGCAGGAACGCGAGCGTGCCGGCATACAGCTGGCGCTGCGCCACGATGTGGTCGCCCGCCGAACAGAGCGTAAGCACGGTGGTGGCGATGGCGCCCATGCCCGAGGCGAAGGCCAGTGCGTCGTCGGCGCCCTCGAGTGCGGCGATGGCCTCTTCGAACGAGCGCACGGTGGGGTTGGCATAGCGGCTGTAGAACTCGCTGGCGCGGGTGCCGGTGGCCCGCCGTTCGGCATCGTCGAGCCCGGTCGACTCCCACACCGTGGAGGCCCACAGCGCGGGCGCGAGTGACGAACCGCTGGCGCGGCGTCCAGCAGTGATGGCCGTGGTCGCAGGCTGACGCTGTTCGGACATTCCTGTAACGCTAGGCGAAATGCCGACCACTTCGGTCGTCTACCCTCATGTCATGACCGTTGATCTCGGGGAGATGTACCGCGCCGCCCGGCTGCGAATCAGTTCACTGGCCACCGACGACGTGGGCTCGCTGCACGTTCCGGCCACGCCGCTGTGGAATGTGCACGATGTGGTGGCGCACCTCGCAGGAATCACCGAGGACGTTCATACCGGCAACATGGACGGTGTCACCACCGACCCGTGGACCGAGGCCCAGGTCGAGCGCGGACGTAACAAGTCGGTCACCGAGCTGGTGGCGATGTGGAGTGAATACGCGCCCCAGGTGGAATGGTTCCTGTCGTCGCCCGATGGGCACAGCGTGTATCGCGCCGTGCTCGACATCCACACCCACGAGGCCGATCTCCTCACTGCGCTCGGCCGCCCGGTCGACCTGCCTGCCGAGTTCCTGGCGTGGATGACGCCCATCTTGCGCAGCGATTTCACCGACGCGGTTGCCGCGGCTGGACTGCCTGCCGTGACGGTGGAGGCGAGCCACCTGCAGTGGTTCCGGGGGCGGCTGGGCCGGCGCAGCGCCGCCGAAGTGTGTGCCTTCGGCTGGTCGGCCGACCCCACGCCGTATCTCGATCACTGGTTCATCTTCGGGCGGGCCGAGCAGTCGTTGGGTGAGTTCACCACGGTTGGCGAGGCATGATCGGTCATCTCGATGAGGTGGTCATCGACTGCCACGACACGATGCTGCTGGCCGAGTTCTGGTGGAGTGTGCTGGGCGGCGAGATCGTGCGGCAGAGCCGTGAGTGGGTGGCCCTGCACCCGCCTATCGGTATCACGGTGTCGTTCCAGGAGGTGCCCGAAGCCAAGGCGGCGAAGAACCGCGTGCATCTCGACATCGCAGTCGACGATCTCGAGGTGGCGGCCGTGGCCGCCGAAGCACTCGGCGCCACCCGCATCGGTGGCCCACAACCCGACCCGGTGGGCGGGTTTCAGGTGATGGCCGACCCCGAAGGCAACGAGTT
>JBAXQV010000217.1:0-4456 GCA_037131575.1 Actinomycetota bacterium | reverse complement strand
CGATGACGAACCCGAGCGCGCCGGCGACGAGATAGGGCTCTACTCCACCGCTCACCCCACGAGTGTGGGCAGGTGGCCTGGTAGTGCACCAGGGTCGAATGGCGGAAGGCGTGGGATTCGAACCCACGGAGGCCCGGAGGACCTCAACAGTTTTCGAGACTGTCCCATTCGTCCGCTCTGGCAGCCTTCCGGCAGCGAGACTATCGCCCAGCGGAACGATTCGGCATGTCGATAACGGGACCGAGCACCGTCCAACCGAGATTCCTGCCGAGTTCGCCTTGCTCCGGACGATTGCGAGTGTGATGAACGATCCCTTCGCCCGCATCAACCTCGACACCGCCCCCGACCATGCGTTGGGGCTCGAGCCCGGTGAGCCGCGGCCGGTGTGGGCACTGATCGACGCGATCCGCACTCGGCACTTCTCGGGCGAGCTGCGCCTCGAGCTCGAGCCAGCGGCCCTGGTGTATGCCGAGGCCGGCAAGGTGTATTTCGCCGAGCGGGCAGGCGCACTCGATGTGCTCGACGTGTTGGTTGCACTCGGCGTCATCAGCTACGACGACGCGTTGGTGGGTGCGGTGCACCTGGCCGATGCGCCGCACCTCGGCCGCCTCTTCGAGCGTGTGCCCACCCTCGATCGCGACCACGTGGAACTCGCCATCGAGCGTCTCACCAACGATGTGCTCGCCACCATCGCCGACCGCACCGTTGTCGACTTCACGGTCACCAGCTACCGCCATCACCGCAGTGGCATGGTGCTGTGGAATGACGCCGTCACCTCGCCGCCCAGTACGTTCAGCGAACGAGGTCTGCCGCGCGTTGCCGTGCTGCCCACGCAAACGCCGCGCACCCTGGTTGCCGTGCCCATCGAGGCCGATCTGCCCGGGCGGCGCGTGGTGTGCGACGACCCCGCTGTGTCCGACGACATCCGCCTGGCTGTGCAGCAGGCACTCGACGAAATCCGCGCCGCGATGCAGCCCGCGTCGCCCGCCCCTGCAGCACCCGCAGTATCGAGCCGCCAGGCACTCATCGCCGAGTCGGTGCTCGCCAGCTTCGCTCCCCCGGCTCCGCCCACTGTCGAGGTGCCCGTCATTCCGCCAGCACCGGCGCCCACACCGGCGCCCGCTCCGGCAGTCGCTCGTGCGATGCCCGCACCCGCCACGTCGGCACCGGTCATCGACGATCTCGAGTACGGGCCGTCGGCCGCACGCCGCACCCCGCGCGCCACTGCTGCACCGCTGCCGTTCGACGATGGTTTCGACGAGGAACTGCCCGTCGATTCGGCCGAAACGGTGGCCGAGTTGGCGCAGTACTTCAACCGCAACGACAAGCCCGGTGGTGGCCTACGGCGCCTCATCGGCGGTCGGCGTCGCCCCTGAGCGACGGCGGGCCGCGAAGAACGCCTTCAACAGCGCCGCCGATTCGTCGGCGTTCACGCCCGCATCGATGACGGCTCGGTGGTTGAGCCGCGGATCGTCGGCTATTTCGTAGAGGCTGCGTACCGCACCCGCTTTCGGGTCGGTGGCACCGAACACCACACGCGCCACGCGTGCGTTCACGATGGCTCCGGCGCACATGGCGCACGGTTCGAGCGTCACGTAGAGGGTGCAGTCGTCGAGCCGCCAGTGGCCCACCACCTCGGCCGCGTCTCGCAATGCGAGCACTTCGGCATGCGCAGTGGGGTCGCCGGTGAGCTCGCGCTCGTTGTGTCTCGCCGCGATGACGGCGCCATTGCGTACCACCACCGCACCCACCGGCACATCGCCGTGCATTTCGGCGGCGCGGGCCTGCTCGAGCGCCTGCCCCATGGCGACATGATCGGCCTCGCGGCCGGCGTCGGGATGGGCGGTGACACACATGGCGGAGGAGGTGGGATTTGAACCCACGGACCCCTTGCGAGGTCACAGCATTTCCAGTGCTGCCGATTCGGCCGCTCTCGCACCCCTCCTGGTGCCCGAAGGCAACGGCTCAGAGGCTACCGGCCCGTGCCGCTTCCCGCGGATGCGATCGGCCCAGCAAGCCACTAACCTGTGGTCATCGCCCGCTGGGTGAGGTGACGGTCGGGTCCTGTGCGACGGGTAGCCGGGAACCAGGTCAGGCCCGGGAGGGAGCAGCCTTCAACGGTGTCGCCTGTGTGCCGCAGGTCGCCTGGCCGTCACCTCACTCAGCGGGCGCTGCGCGTCTGCCCTGCTGTGGCCCGCTGAGCGCGTGCCACCAAGCCAGGGGCGTCGTACTGCTCGGCCACTGCGGCGAAGTTCGGCTGCGGGCCCTGCCAGCGCCAGTCGTCGACGCTTCCCACATCGGGCAACGGGTGCTCGGTGCCGGCGCCGATACTGGCGATGCGCCGGAACAGCAATGCCAGGTCGCGCTGGTCGCGCAGGGTGGCTGCCAACTTCTCGGCGCCGCGGAGGCCGGCCAGCCCCCAACTCGCTGCATCGGCCGGTATGGCCTCGATGTGCCCGAACGCCGCCAGCACCGTTGCGGCACTCTTGGCACCCCAGCCGGGAAGGCCGGGGAAGCCATCGGCAGAATCGCCCACCAGGGCCAGGTAGTCGGCAATCGACTCGGGCGGAATGCCGAACTTTGCGATCACGGCCTCGCGATCGATCACCTCACCTTTGCGCCGGTCGAACTGCACCACCCGCTGCCCCACCACGCACTGGCCGAGGTCTTTGTCGGGTGTGTAGATGAGCACCTGTTCCACTCGTGGGTCGGCGTCGGCCAGCGCAGCCGCAGCGCCCAGCGCGTCGTCGGCCTCGTGATCGACCATGGCCCACACGGTGAACCCGGCCGCGGTGAGCAGTTCTTCCATCACCGGAATCTGCTCGAGCAATTCAGCGGCCATACCCTCGCTGGTCTTGTAGCCAGGCCACAGTTCGTTGCGGAAGCTCTCGATCACATGATCGGAGGCAACGCCGATGTGGGTGGCGCCTTCGGCCACGAGTTGCAGGGTGGAGTTCACCACACCCGCCGCGGCCGCGTACGGGCTCGCATCGCCATGCCGAGCCACCTGGCCGAAGTGTTGACGAAACAGCTCGTAGGTGCCGTCGATGAGGTGAACCTTCATAGGGCCCTCATTGTGGCGGGGGTGCGAGTCGTTTCGTGCCACCTGGGGGCACCGAAGTACTCGGATGCCTCGCAGCGACTCGGATGGGGCCCTGCGACTCGGATGGGCCCGAGCGACTCGGATGGGGCGAGGGTTAGCGGGAGCGTCAGCGGGAGTGGGGGTGGCGCCACATGGTCCACACGGGGGGCGAGCCGGGCACGGTGATGCGGTCGGTCTCTTCGAAGCCGTGGCGGATATAGAAGGCGAGGTTCTCTTCCTTCTGCGTCTCGAGATAGGCGGGCATGCCTTCGGCATCGGCCCGGTCGAGCACAGGGCCGAGCAACTGAGTGCCCAACCCTTTGCCCTGGGCGATGGGGTCGACGCCCAGCACCGACAGGTACCAGTGCGGTTCGCTGGGGTGGCGCTTGTCGACCTCGGTGAGCAGCGCCAGGCCACAGCGTCGGTTGCGGCCCGTCACCAGCAGGCGAGCCATACGGGCCTGCAGTGCGGCTTCACGACGGCTCGAGCGAGGCATCAAGCCCGGCGGCACCCACAGCGCCGCACCCATCACACGGGGGCCGGCCATGGCCACCCAGGTCTCACCGAGCGGCACGGTGTCGGCCGCGAAGGCACCGAACACGCTGGGGAACATCTCGTATTCGTGCTGACGATCGCGGGCGAAGAACCCGAACAGCGGGTCGGGCCAGAACGCCCTGCCGAGCACCGCCAGCATTTCGTGCCGGTCGGCAGGTTGCATACGACGCAGTGCGACGTCGGCGAATCGTTGATCGATCGATCGAGGTTGCGCTGGTTGCTGGGTCGGGTGCTGCCTCGGGGGCTGCGAAGTGTGTTCGGCAGGGTCGACGTGTTCAGCCACGAGGCCAAGTTAGGCGATACGCCGTGCTCGTCACACCGGCTGGGGCTGGTACACGCCCGCACCGGTGAAGTCGCCCACCCACTGGTGCCCGACGAGCATGTTGGCGTCGCCCGAATGCACCGTGCCATCGGGTTCGATCAGGTACACGTCGTCGGTGAGCCGAGGGGCGCACCCCGAGTTCGTGGCCGCCTCCGCCACATGGCCTGCGGCATCGAGTTTCAACAGCACCGTGGCCGGTATCTGCACCGTCACCTGCTGAGCGCTCATGCCGGCACTGATCGATGCCGGCGAGGTGAACGTGGTGCCCGAACACGCGGGGCTCTCCACCAGCGCTGCAGGGGCTGCAGTGGCGGGTTGTGCCCACACCTGCTGCAAAGGGCCGAAGGCCAACAGCGTGGCGCCAGCAGTGGTGCCTCCAGCAACGAACAGTGCTGTCAAGGTCTTCATGTCGCCGTCCTGAGGGGAGATGCGGAGTTGCATCTCCTTCCTCGTCACGACGACGGGTTGGCTTGAACAAGGTTGAAGAACACTTGATG
>JBAXQV010000216.1:0-4494 GCA_037131575.1 Actinomycetota bacterium | reverse complement strand
TCGATGTGGCCGACACGCCGAAGACCGAGGTGCTGTGGTTCACCACCGAAGCCCGAGAGGCCAGCGATCCCGGCAGCCTGGGCAATGAGCCCGTAGCGTCACTGACGATGATGACGAGACTGTTGAAGGCGTCGTCACCGCTCTACGCCGAGGAGTGACGCTACTGGGGGATGCCCACCTGGAGTTACCTCTACCGTTCGATGATGAACGCGCAGTCCGGAGTGTCGTCCCATGGCGCCCGGTGAACGGTCATCACTGCAGCCACGAGTTCATCACCGTGAACGCATTCGAAGGCAGTGTCGTTTCAACCCCGACCAATGTCGCCGTTTGGATGATGAGCGTCATGTTCGCCACGCCGCAAGTATCCCACCCATTCTTTCGCCCTGTGCCCGACCGACGACGGGACAGTGATCGCGTGTTCAGAGTGCACCAACCTGAACCAGGCGGAACTACGTCACCGATCCGGAGCAACCCTCACACGAACCCTCACACCGACGTTCACGCCAGTAGGTTCGACTACCGGGCTCCCGTCATCGCAACTCGGTCACGCAACGTGCAGGAAGCGTCGGAGCGCTTCGCGGATGACATCGAGGCGATGCCGACGGACGGGTCATCGGGGACAGGCTGTCACGTGTGGAGAAGTTGCTCCACGGTGTCGAGGACCTCCGCTGTCGGCGTGTTCGCAGCTTGTTCGGCGGCGAGGTGTTCGAAGGGCTCGAACGCGTGTGAGAGGTAGCGGATGAGTGCTTGCGCTCGTCGGGCGATGGTGGGGTCGGCAAACGTGGAGGGGTCGGGTAGATCGAGTGCAGGGTCCAGCCTCGTGTAGACCGAGATGGCTTCTCGGGCCCCTGCTGCGATGCGTTCGTGGCGACCGTCGGGATACTTCCGGGTGCCCGTTCTCGCAGGATCGATCGCAGGCCAGCTTCGGATGGCCGCTCGCCGGGTATCGAAGGTGATGCGGGCATCGAAGCCCTCCGGGATGGCTTTCGGGACTGCTGCTCGACCGGGCGTGTAGGGGGCGACGACGATTGTGAGCAGCACGTTGGGATCGGCGGCCAGGCCGGGGAGTGCGAGGGTGACGTCGTGTTCGTGGCCGGGGCCCGGGGCAAGGAACGCGACCTTCATGGAAGGGTTGGTGGCGAGTCGGTTGAGGCTGCTGGCGAAGAGCCTTCGACGGTCCGTCGCGGGGCCGAGTGGGGTGAGATCGATTCTGGCCGGGGTTCCGCTCTCGCGGACTTCTTGTTCGAACTCAGGTGTCTTGTAGGGGCCGTGCTCGAATCCGAGCATCCAGAAGGTGGCGTCGAGCGAGTCGACGATTCCGTAGATGGTTCGCATTGCTCCGAGCCCGTAGGCGGGTGGAATGTGCACGAGCGCACCGCGGCGGAGCGGACAGAACAGATCAACGGCTCGGATCCGCGCCCAGAGCATGTCGTGGCCGCCTTGCTGTCGTGCCGTCGCAGTCTTGATGGCGCTCCAGTTGGCTGGTGTGCGCCCGTTGTGGTCTTCGCGGTTGGGGTCGGCCCCGGCGGCGAGCAGGGTGCGGACCATGTCGAGATCGCCGCGGTGGACCGCGACGTGGAGCGGGGTGGAGCCGCCATCGAACGCTGCGTCGTTCGGAGATGCGCCGTTGTCGAGGAGGTACGCAACGATGTCGGCGGCACCGACGTTGGCTGCGGCGGCGAGAGGACTCTCCCGGTCTACGCAGCCGCAGACACCGCTCACTGGTGCTCCAGCTTCGACGAGGAGGCGGACGAGACGCAGATCGCCGGAGGCGGCAGCCCGAACAAGCGCGGTACCTCGCTCGGAGAACGAGAGCCCAGATGCGAAGCCCTCTGCCTCAGACCAGTCCTCGGACACGAGCGCGAGGGTCGGGTCGCGGGTGAGAAGTTGGGCGAGCCTCTCGGCGTCGTGATGGCGGATGGCCTGGAACACGAGGATCGTGTCTCGGAACTGGTTCGTTCGGGACGGGCGAGCAGCCGCAAGTGCGTCGGAGACCATCGGGAGTGTCTCTTTCATGCGGGCGCGGGCAGCCCAGGCTCGCTTCTTGGCGGCGGGGATCGAGATGCTGAGGAACTCGGCGACCTCGGCGTACGGCATCCCGGCGAGGTAATGCAGCGCGACAACGCACCGCTCACCCTCGGGAAGCTGCTCGACCGCGGCTCGCACCCGGGCCGCCTCGGCGAGGCTGACGACTGTTTCCTCCGGGCTGCCCGCCGTGACGGCGATGGGCGATGGGGAGTCGGCGCGCTGTGTGGTGGCGAGCGGCGCAGTCGGGTGTCGGCGTCGACGGGCCCGACGGTTTGTGGCCGTGCGAACCAGCCGAAGCAGCCACGCTGGAAACGCAGCCGGGTCTTCCAGGGCCGCGATGTTGCGAATGGCGAGCACGAACGCCTCTTGGGCGATGTCGTGGGCGTCGTCGAGATCACCACACAGACCAACTGCGGTGGCCACGGCCAGGTCTTCGAAACGGTCGATCAGACCCGACCACGCGCTCGAATCACCCTTCTGGGCGTGGCTCACGAGCGCTACCCACCGATCACGGTCCACCTCGAGCCTCATCACCGGAAAGGAGCCTCTCACCAACGCAGCGGTTACCGGAGAATCCCTTCCCGTCGCATCTCGATGGCAAGGTAGGCGTGGTTCGACTCGCGCCCGCAGGTCATCGGCAAGTTCATCCGCGAACTCACCATCAACCCCGAATGCCGATACCACGGCAAAGGACGACCACCAGGGGGCCCCAAAGGAGGCCACAGTAGATGGACAACATCCGCCGTCGAACGACCCGTCGGCCGCAACTTCGATGAGGGCGTCAGCACCGGTCTCACGGTAGCGACAATCGGAAACTGCAACGGAATGTCACGACCGACTCGTTACATTTCCGGCGGCCTGCGCGAGTCTGTGCCCCGCTTGATCCGGGTGCTGTTGGTCTGCCATAGCCGGTCGATGGGGCAGACATGGATCCGGTCGTCGATCTCGTAGGCCTCGCTGCCGGTGTTGAGGAAGTAGCCGGCGCGGAACTGTTCGCCGAGGCTGTCACGCAGAGCGACGAGACCGCGCAGCGACTTGGTGTCGACTTCGCGGCCTGCCTTGATCTCGAAACCGACAACGGAACCATCGAGCGTCTCAGCAACGAGATCGACCTCTTGGCCGTCGTGGGTTCGCCAATGACCGAGCTCACGGACATCGTCTCGCCAGGAAGCCTGCTTGAGGAGTTCGCCGACCACGAACGTCTCGAACAGGTGACCGAACTCGGCGAGAGCGGATGGGTTGCGCCGGGCGAGCTTCTCGGGCGTGATCCCGAGCAGGTACGCAGCGAGTCCGGAGTCGACGAGGTGCAGCTTCGGTGAATGCGCCGTTCTAGATCGCAGTGTGCGCCCCCATGCCGGGAGACGGCGGATGAGAAACAGCGCTTCGAGAAGGCGGGTGTAGTTGTCAGCAGACCGCGGCTCGATCCCGGCGGCGGTGGCCGCCTTGACGACGTTGAGCACTTGCCCGGTCTGTGCCGTGAGGCGCTCCAACAGTCGCGGCAAGACGTTGATCTGGCGCACCCGTGACAGATCGAGGACGTCCCGCGCCAGTGACGCACCGAGGTAGGAGCGGTAGAAGTTGGCACGCTGACGATCGGTCGCGTGAACAGCGAGCGGCATCCCACCCCGACACGCCCGTCGCTCGTACTCCTCGCGCTCGGTGACGGGGCGCCTCGTGGCGACGAGCGCAGCAGGGTCGACGAGCGCAAGGTCAAAGAAGTCCTCGTGGATGCCATCGAGCTCACCTTGGGAGAACGGCATCACCTCGAGCAATTGGACGCGTCCGGTGAGCGCCTGAGTGCCGCGCGGCATCGCCCAGAACGAAGCAGAGCCGGTGAGCAACCAGCGGCCGTTGTCGTGTCGCTGGTTCAGTTCGGCTTTGATCGCTTGCAACAACTCGGGCACGTGCTGGTGCTCGTCGATGCAAACCGGTGACGGCCCCCGAACAGCATCGGATGGCGACGCCTGCACCCGAGCGCGCACGACCACATCGTCGAGGTCGGTGATCTCGACATCATGCCGCCGAGCGAGTTCGGCAAGCACGGTGGACTTTCCAACAGAACGTGCACCCTGCAGCACCACGACCGGCGCCTCAGCCAGCCGCTCCTCGACGATGGACAGGATCCGACGGTCGATCGGCGGAGTGAGCATTCCGCCAGCATAGGCCATTTACTTTCGAAATCCGAGAGGCTCTACATTCGAAATCCGAGATACCTATCGTTCCAGATCGGAGGACCCTTCCGTTCCAGATCCGAGCCGACCGGCAGCGGTACGCACATCGATGCCATCGGTACAACCGAACAACGCGAGGTCCGACCGCAGCGGTATGAGTCCTATGGGCCGAAATATTGGCCGCCGCTCTTAGTCTCGGCCACAGACGTCGGCGACCTAGCGGTCTACCTGGTCTTTCTTGGCGCCCCCGGCAGGGATCGAACCTGCGACCTGCGGTTTAGGAAACCGTTGCTCT
>JBAXQV010000215.1:0-4610 GCA_037131575.1 Actinomycetota bacterium | reverse complement strand
TCAGCGCATGAACAACGCGCGCAGGGCGAGACCCATCAAGAACAGGTCGCCGAAACCGTAGATGAGGTACTGGCGCGCCTTCATCTGCTTGGCGTACGAGTACATGATGCCAATGGCCACGATGCCGCTGAACTCGTACAGCATGTGCAGTTTGGGGAACTCCCAGTGGTAGGTCTTGTACAGCACTGAGGCCGCCACCACATTGGCCGTCACCACCACGAACGCAACAACGTTCACTATCCAGAGCGCACGGCCACGCAGGCGCGCCACCCCATGAGCCGCCAGGGTCAACGCCCCGACGCCAGCACACACCCCAACCTGCACCCACAGGCCGACGCGATACGCGTCGAACAGCGATTGGCCGTTCAGTTGCGAACTCAGCTGGCAGTTGCCATCGCCGCAGTGGCCTGCGCGATGAGGGCAACGGTCTCTTCGTACGCGGCTGCCGAGATGTCGACCAGTTCGTCGATCTCTTCCTCGCTGAAACCGGCGAGCTTGCGGAAATTGCGGGCCAGGTGCACCGGGTTGTCGTCGCGCTCGCCACGGAAGCCACCGAAGCTGAACAGCTTGTCGACTGCCTTCTGGAACTCGAGCGCATCCTTCTGGCGCTGCGGGTCGTTGGCCGTGACCTTGCGCAACCAGTCGCTACCCATCTTCACGTGGGTCACTTCGTCGGCGAGCATCCAGTCTTCGCAGAACGCCAGCACGGGGTCGGTGAGTGCGGTGCCGAAATCGCGCATCGTCTTGAACACATCGATGGCGAGACCTTCGAGGGCCCGGTTCACGCCACACAGGCGGAACACCGGGTCGTTGTTACATGCCGCCTCGTAGAGCGTGGTGCCCTCGGCGAACTCACCGATCTCCGAGCCCATGTGCTCGCTGAGCTTGCAGCTGATCTCCACGTGCCGTGCTTCGTCCCAGCACTGGCGAGCCATGTCGAGCTTCAGGCCGAACGGCGCCTGGTCGCGCGCTTCGCCGGTTTCGAAGTCGAAGCAGGTGCGGCCGGCGCCTTCGAGGGCCTGGATCTCGCCGACGAAGATGCCGTGCATGAGGCCGCGGGCGTTGTCGCTGAAGTTGCGCATGTTCGGCAGCAACTGATTCTGCTGCGCGGCCGGGTTCAAGTTGCGTGGGTCGAACAGAGTGACCTCGGCACTCACCTGCTGGAAGCGAGAATCACGGGCAAGTTCTGAGACGGGCAGCATGCGCTTCATGGTGCGAACTGTACCGAACTTCGCAGCGCCGTGCATCCCCTTGTTGGGTATGCGAACAACTCGGTGAGCTGGCTATTCGCCGCAGCCCACGCCACCGTTGATGTTGGTGACCACCGCATTGGCGCCGGGGCCACTGAGCGAACCTGTGAGGGTGTCGTCGATGGAGAACGTCACGCCAGCCGGGTCGTCGGTGTACACCACCACGCTCGGGTAGGCGGCCTTGAGTTGCTTCAACGGGGAACCGACCGTGATACCGGCTTCGGTGTGCATGCCGAAGGGGTTCACCTGCGCCCCGAACGCCGGCCCATACGAGTAATAGAAGAAGTGTCGACGGCCCGCTGCCACGTTGCTCTCATCACTGAACAGCAAAGTGAGGTCGCCCCACACGACACCACGTACCTCGGTGCCCGGGCACACGCCGAATGCCGAATTCGGGTCGGCCCAGCCGCTGTCGGCAGTGGGCTTGCCAAGGATCGATGTGAGGTAGGTGATGACACTGTCGGGGTCGGTGCCGAGCAAGGCGTCGCCAACGCGGTCGGCGCCAATGACGATCTTCGCCGATTCGGGCAGTGTGGTCGAGGTGGTGGTCTCCTCGGCCAACGTCGTGGTGGTAGTGGAGGTGGTAGGTGCTGTGGTGGGCCGCACCGTGGTGGGTGCGGCCGACGACACGGGCACGCTCGAACCAGCAATCGGCTTCGAGGTGCCAACGGTTGGGTTGGCCTTCGCCGGACTGTTACTACATGCAACAGCCGATACGGCCAGGGCGGCGGCGACAACAGACAGGGCAAGGCGCGAGCGCATACCGAGAGTCTGCCACCGCAGGGCACGCAATGGGCTGCTCCCCCATCGGCCAGGACGCAGGGTCGCAGAGGGTCAGCGGATGAGGGTGTCGGCTTCGTGGCCGCCGCTCACCAGACGTACCACCCCGTCGGTGACGTCGACCACGGTGATCGAACAGTTGTCGAGGCTGCGGATCACCAACCGGTCGTCGCCCAACGCTGCGCCGATGACCACGTTGATGGCCACGAAGTGGCTGAACACCACAGCATCGCCAGGTAGCTCGGCCAATGCTGCCACGACAGTGTCGCGGTAGGTGGTGTAGCGCTCCCCCATGTCGGTCCACGTTCCCTGCATCGCTGCCCGCAACCAGTCGACCCGCTCGCTCATCGGAATGCCTTCTGGTGACGGGATCTCGGCCACACGCGGCTCGATGATGGGCGTGGTGACCCACCGTTCGGCAAGCGGTTGAGCGGTCTCGCGGCAGCGCCGCAACGGGCTCGACACCACGGTGCACGGGGCGAGCGCTGCCAGCGTCTCTGCGGCTGCAAGCGCCTGGCGTTGGCCGATGTCGTCGAGGGCCGGGTCGGGGTCGACATCCCATCCGGCTGCCGCACGTCCGTGCCGCACCAGGTGGATGAGAGTCACTCGAACAACCAGCCGCGCTGCATGCCGGGTTCGGCACCTTTGCGGATGAACCACTCGAGGCCGAACGAGAACGCGAACGCCTCATCGGGCATCTCGAGGAAGAAGGACGAATCGGTGATCTGGCTCGCATGGCAGCGCATCGACGCACGCTTGAGCTGCAGATACTCGGTGACGTCCACCTCGTGGGTGAGCTCGCCCTCAGACATTCCGAATGGGTTGCCGTCGTCGGCTGGGCCAGCGGGGTCGAAATCGTCGTTCAGCGCAGGTGAGTCGGCAGCGGCCATGCTCCGCGCCATCTCGATCATCCTGATCATGTGATCGCGGTTCATCGTGGCTTCGTACACCCGCTCTGTTCCGGCAAGCTCGGCAGCACGATGCCCCACCCGGTGCACCTGGATGTGATCGGGGTGGCCGTAGTTGCCGTGCCAGTCGTACACCGTGAGCACATCGGCGTCTTCTGCGCGCAACACGGCAGCCAACCGTTCGGCTGCTTCATCCACCGGTGCCTGCCAGAACGAATCGGGGTGAGCGTTCTGCGGCCAGCCGGTCATGCCACTGTCGGCATAGCCGAGCCACACCACTTCGTTCACACCCAACACCTCCGCCGAGCGGGCGGTCTCGGCCTTGCGCCGGTCGACCAACGTTTCGCCGGGTGCGAGGTCGGCGGGTACTTCGCCATGATCGCCGTTCGTGGCAACCACCAGCACCACACGGTGCCCTTCGGCGCGCGCCCGGGCAATGGTGCCGCCCGTGGAGATCGACTCGTCGTCGGGGTGGGCGTGGAAGCAGACCAGCGTTCCCATCAGGCGTCGACGACCGCGCCGCTTGCCAGCAGGACATCGATGCGATCAGCGGCAACGCCCCAATCGGCGAGCACCTCGCGGCTGTGTTGGCCGGGGTGAGCTGGGGCGCGCTCCACCGTGGGGCTGGTGCGCGAGAACCGCGGTGCCGGAGCTGGTTGCTTCATGCCGGCGATGTCGATGAATGTGCCGCGCTCCACGTTGTGCGGGTGCTCGGCCGCCTCGCTCATGGTGAGGACTGGCGCAAAGCACACATCGGTGGCTTCCATGATGGCGCACCATTCGGCGCGGGTCTTGGTGGCGAACACATCACCCAGGCGGTGCTTCAGGTGCGGCCACGAGGCCTTGTCCATCTGCTTCGCGAACTCGGGGTCGCCCTCGAGCCCGGTGAGGCGCAGCAGTTCGGCATAGAACTGCGGCTCGATGGAACCGAGCGACACATACTGCCCGTCGGCGCACTTGAAGACGTCGTAGAAGTGGGCACCGGTGTCGAGCAGGTTGGTGCCACGGGCGTTCTCGTCGAACATGCCGATGGCCTTGAACGCCCAGAACATGCTCATCAATACGGCGGCACCGTCGACCATGGCGGTGTCGACCACTTGGCCCTGGCCGCTGCGCTGTGCTTCGAGCAACGCACACACCACGCCGTAGGCGAGAAACATGCCGCCGCCACCGAAGTCGCCGACCATGTTGAGCGGCGGCACCGGCGCTTCACCACGTCGACCGAAATGGGCCAGTGCACCGGCGAGCGCGATGTAGTTGATGTCGTGGCCTGCCGCTTGGGCATACATGCCCTCCTGCCCCCAGCCGGTCATCCGACCGAACACCAGCTTCGGGTTACGGGCGAGGCACACGTCGGGGCCTACGCCGAGACGCTCCATCACGCCGGGCCGGAAGCCTTCGATCAGCGCATCGGCGCCGGCAACGAGGTCGAGCAGCGTGGCCACTCCGTCGGGGTGCTTCAAGTCGATGGCGATGTTGCGGCGGCCGCGCAACATGACGTCGTACGCCGGGGTGTCGGGTGCCGGACCGCGTACCGCTTGGGCACGGTCGACGCGAATCACCTCGGCCCCCATGTCGGCGAGCATCATCGCCGCGAACGGACCGGGGCCAATGCCCGCGATCTCGATGATCCGATATCCAGTGAGCGGTCCAGCCATGGCTCGATGCTAGA
>JBAXQV010000214.1:0-4690 GCA_037131575.1 Actinomycetota bacterium | reverse complement strand
GCGCTCGCCGGTCCACGGTGCAACTCGGTACTTGGCGCAACTCAATAGACGGTGCACGCTCGGGGCACCGTGACCAACGGGTACGGGTCGACCGCGATGGTGTTGGGCCCGGCGGGGTGCACCTCGAAATGCAGGTGGTAGTTGCCTGGGCCGGGATCACCGGTATCGCCCACGTAGGCAATGATGTCGCCTCGACGCACTCGGCTTCCCACCACCAGCCCGGTGGCCACCGCCGAGAGGTGGGCGTAGAAATAGTACGAGCCATCATCGGCGGTGAACCCCCACGACAGACCCGACAATGGTGATTCGATGGGCGATTGGCGGATGAGCACACCGTCGGCAACGGCGTAGACGGGCTGCCCGAGGCTGGCGAGGATGTCGATGCCCTCGTGGGTGCGGCCGCCGCTACGCGGTGCGCCGAAGTTGCGCAGGATGTAGCAGCGTGGCGTGGCTGCCACGGGGAACATCACCGCACCGAGCTTGGTGAAGCGACTGGCTGGCTTCGTAGCGGCAGCACCCGCAAGGATCGGCCCGATGGGCACCGTGGTCGTGGTGGCGACAACGGCTGGCAGCGCGGCCGGCTGAGCGACGGGTGCACTGGCGTTCACACGCGCCAGACCCACGGTGCCGATGGCCAACACGAGCACGCCCAACGCCGCACCGAATGGGCCCCTGACCACCCGCGCACGCGCGCCGACGGGGTCTGATGCGCCGGATGGTTGGGGCATGCGGGTGATGTGTCGCAACGATCCTCACAGACGTTCTGCCCGGCCCGCCCGACCGACTTCGGCACTGAGTGACGTTAGCCGATCGAGGTCGCAACGGGCCGTCGGGGGGCGGGCAACACCCGCCGGAATGTCTCACCACGCTCTTACCTGACGCCGATAGACCACTCACCCTGGGTGTGCACGATGTGTTCATCACAACGAACCCCCCGAGGAGGGACACCATGAAGAAAAGAATCGTCACAGCAGGTCTCGTCGCTGGCCTGATGGCCGGAGCCGGTGCCGGCCTCATTCTCGAGCAATCCGGTTTCGCCGGCGCCTCGAACGTCGCCGCCGTCGCTTCCACCACAGGTAGCTCGAGCTCCACCGATGCCACCGGCTCCGTGCCCGTGGGCACGAGCGGTGCCACTGGCACCGAGCAGGGCCGCCCCGACCCGGGCACGCACCTCGCCGAGGTGCTCAAGCCGCTCGTCACCGACGGCACCCTCACCCAGGCTCAGGCCGACAAGGTGGTGGCCGCACTGGTGGCCGCTCGCCCGCAGGGTGGTCAAGGTGGGCCCGGCGGCCATCACGGGCACGGCCCCGACGGTAAGGGCGGCGCCAAGGGCCTCGACGCCGCAGCCAAGGCGCTCAACATGACCGCTGCCGATCTGCGCACGCAGCTCGAGGGTGGCTCCACCATCGCCAAGGTGGCCACCGACAAGGGTGTGGCCGTGCAGACCGTCATCGACGCCATGGTGGCCGATGCCAAGGCTCACCTCGCCCAAGAGGTCACCGACGGCAAGCTCACCCAGGCCCAGGCCGATACCCGGCTCACCGAGATCACGGCTCGTATCACCGATGTCGTGAACAACGGCCGGCCGCAGCACGCCGCAGGCGACCAGCCCCCCGCCGATCAGCCCCCGGCCGACCAGGCCACGACCCCCACAACTGCCGGCTGACCCGTAGGGTCCTCCCCCCAAGCAAGGCAGATGAGCAGAATGGTGGCGATGAGCGGCAAGGTACTCGTAGTCGATGACGATCGGGCGATCCGAGAATCGTTGGCACGCGCACTCGAGCTCGACGGGTACGAGGTGAGCCTCGCCCCCGACGGAGCAGCCGCTCTCGCCACCATTCGTGCTGAACGACCCGATGTGGCCATCGTCGACCTGATGATGCCCAACATCGATGGGCTCACGGTGTGCCGGGTGCTGCGTGCCGAGCGAGATCGCTTGCCGATCCTCATGCTCACTGCTCGCACCGAAACCACCGATCGTGTGGCCGGCCTCGATGCAGGCGCCGACGATTACCTCGCCAAACCGTTCGAACTCCCCGAACTGCTGGCTCGGCTGCGGGCGCTGTTGCGTCGCAGCCGGCCCGACGACGACCTTCCTCAGGAAGACGGGATGCTGCAGGTCGCCGACCTCCGCCTCGACAGCAAGTCGCGGCGGGCGTGGCGGGGCGACGCCGAGATCGAACTGTCGAAGACCGAGTTCGATCTGCTCGAGTTGCTGATGCGCAACACCGGCATCGTGCTCGACCATTCGCTCATCTACGACCGCATCTGGAACTACGACTTCGGGCCCGACTCGAAGAACCTCGCTGTGTACATCAGCTATCTCCGCCGCAAGGTCGACAACGGCAACCCGGTGAAACTCATCCATACGGTGCGCGGCGTCGGCTACACGTTGCGCGCCGAATGAGGCCCCCATGACCCTGCGCGTGAAATTGGCAATAGCGCTTGCTGCGCTGGCGGCCTGCGCCACCATCGTCGTCGGCTCGGTGAGCTATTTCTCCACCGAGCATGTGCTGTACGACCAGGTGGATGCCTCGCTCACCGCCGCGGCGCGGCGAGTGACCGCCGGCCCAGCCAACGGGCCAGCGATTCCTCTGCCGCCCGGTGCGCAACAGTCCGATCAGGGCGATCGTCGCCGTAACCGCGACTTTGCGCAGATCTTGGTGCAGACCCTCGACGTGCAGGGCACCATCATCGAGTCGCCACGCAGCGGTGCGCTGCCGGTCGATGCCGTCGACAAGGAGGTCGCTGCCGGTGGCCCGGGTGTGGCCTCGGTGCGCCGCGACATCCGCTTCGAAGGTGAGCCGTACCGCATGCTCACCGTGCCCTCACAGCAGCCTGCAGGAGCGACGCAACTGGCGAGGTCGCTGCGCGAGACCGAGCATGTGCTCGAGGACATCCGCGACCGCACCCTGCTCACCGTGGTGCTGATGTCGGGCCTCGCCGCGCTGGTGGGTGTGTTCATCGCCAAGCGTGTCACGAAGCGGTTGGTGCACCTCACCGATGCGGCCACCACGGTGGCCCGTTCGGGCGACCTGAACATCGAAGTGCCGGTGGACGGCCGCGACGAAACCGGTCGGCTCGGCCGGGCATTCCACGAGATGCTCACTTCCCTCGCCCGTTCGAAGAACGCGCAACAGCAACTCGTGCAAGATGCCGGCCACGAACTACGCACACCGCTCACCAGCCTCCGCACCAACGTGGCCGTGATGCAGCGTTATGGCGAGCTCTCGCCCGCCTCGCAGCAGCGTCTGCTGGCCGATGTCGAAAGCGAAACTCGGGAGCTGTCGACGATGGTCGACGAGCTGGTGGCATTGGCCACCGATCGCCAACTCGACGAAGTTCCCGAACACGTGGCTCTCGGTGCAGCCGCCGAGCAGGCCATCGACCGGGCCCGTCGGCGTTCGGGCCGAGAGATCACGCTCACTGCCGATGCGTCGGTCGCCCTGGTGCGCCCGAACGGCCTCGACCGTGCCATCACCAACCTCGTGGGCAATGCCATCAAGTTCAGCGAAGGCAAGTTCAGCGAAGGCAAGTTCAGCGAAGGCAAGTTCAGCGAAGGCCCGATCGAGGTGTTGGTGCGCAACGGCCGGGTGGAAGTGAGCGATCGTGGCCCGGGCATCGCCGAGGCCGACCTGCCCCGTTTGTTCGACCGCTTCTACCGCGCCGATGCGGCTCGCTCGCTGCCCGGTAGCGGGCTCGGGCTTGCCATCGTGCGCGACCTCGCCGAATCGCACGGAGGGTCGGTGTTCGCCACCAACCGAGATGGTGGAGGCGCAACCATTGGCTTCGAGTTGCCCATCGTGCCCCCCGATCGTTCGGGTGCGAGCAGCTAGTTGAAGAACACGAAGTAGAGCCCCGCCGGCACCAGCACCCAGGCCACCGCCATGGCGATGAGTGAGTAGAGCGCGAACTGCAAGGCGTTGTCGCCCGGTGGGTTCCCGGCCGCGCCGATGGTCTGGTACAACGCCTGGATGGGGCGTTCGGTGGTGAGCCGGATGCGCTTGCGCGCGATGGCTGCCCCGCGCAGTACGCACCACGCACCCCCGAGCAGCAGCACCAGCAGTGCCAGAGTGGTGACCACCACCAGGATCGGTTGTTTCTGGATGGTGCCAACAGCCGACTTCAGTGCACTCAACGCCGAACTGAGCACCGCGCCACCCAAGAGGAACGACGGCAGGCCGCCGCCACCGCTCTTGTAGGCCGGAGATGTGCTGCGCACCTGCCCACGTGCACGGGCGAGGAGCAACGATTCGGGGCTGCCCTTCACTGCCCAAGCATTGCGGCGGGTGTAGAGCTGGTCGAGGTTGTTCACCAACCGGTTCACGTGTCTCTGCACGATCATGGCGGTGAAGAAGTGCGCCACCAGCTCCGCGAGGCCGCGGAGTGGGCCGAGCCTGCCGTTCAGTTGCACCGGGCGGGCACCGTTGCGCTTGAGCACCTCGATGCTCTTCATCACCAATCGATGGGCATCGTCGAAACGCGACGGCACGTACAGCGGACGGGGGAGTGAGAGATCGCGGATGATGTCTTGCTCTACGGGGCCGTGCCCGCCGAGTTGGTCGAGGATGGCGTCGGCCGCAGCGGTGTCGCTCTTGCGTAGGGCGTTGAACGCGGCGAGCTTCTCGCTCAGCTCATCGAGGGCATCTGCCTGAGGGTCGATGTGGCGGGCGGCCTCGGTGGCGGCCTG
>JBAXQV010000213.1:0-4740 GCA_037131575.1 Actinomycetota bacterium | reverse complement strand
AAGCCGACGCCCCCGCTGCCGACGCCTGACGCTGGTTCGTCGCTGTTCGGAGCACACCCCTAGCATCGACACCATGTCAGACATCGTGCAGTACGAAGTGCAGGGCCATATCGGCATCATCACCCTCAACCGTCCCGAGGCGCGCAACGCCGTGAACGGCGATGTTGCGAGCGGGATCGAAGCCGCTATCGATCAACTCGAGGCCGACCCCGATGTCTGGGTGGGTATTCTGCGCGCCAACACCGAGGGGCAAGAACGCCCGGTGTTCTGCGCCGGAGCCGACTTGAAGGCAATCAACTCGGGCAACGCCGCCGCACTGAACACTGCCAAGGGTGGCTTCGCCGGGTTCGCCTACCGCGACCGCACCAAGCCGATCATCGTGGCTGTCGATGGCCTTGCCACCGCCGGTGGCTGCGAAATCGTGCTCGCCGCCGATCTGGTGGTGGCCACCACTCGCTCATCGTTCGGCCTTGCTGAAGTGAAGCGCAACCTCATCGCCGGCGCCGGCGGCCTGTTCCGCCTGCCCCGAGCCATCGGCCGCTCGGCCGCCATGGAGGCCATCCTCACCGGCGAGCCGCTCTCGGCCCAGCGCGCCTACGACCTCGGGTTGGTGAACCGTCTGGTCGAGCCGGGTGCCGCCCTCGAGGCCGCTGTGGCACTCGCCGACCAGGTCTGCGCCGCTGCTCCGTTGGCCGTGTGGGCGAGCCGCCGGGTGGTGCTCGCGGCCGCCTACGAAGACGACGAGACCCTGAAGCAGATGACCAACCGCGAATTCGCCGGCATCATGGCCTCAGAAGACACCAAGGAGGGCCTCACCGCCTTCATCGAGAAGCGTCTGCCGAACTGGAAGGGTCGCTGAGCCGCTTCGACACGATGATCTTGCGAGCCGTCACTCCGGCGCGCTCGTAGAGGTTCTTCGTCTCGCGGTCGCCGGGGAGCGCGAACGACTCGATCACCGCTCCCCCGGCGGCCAGTGTGGCCGCGATGGCCTCGGCCAGCATCTCGTCGCCGAAGCCCAGTTCGCGGGCTTCGCCGGCCACGTATACCTGCCGCACCACACCGGCACCGCCAAGTGTCGCGGGAAGTTGGAGTTCGAGATACCCCACCGGCACGTCGTCGATGAGCGCCAACCACACCCTGCGCCAAGCGTCGGCCAGTACGGCCACCCATTCGCCGACCGCCGGTTGTTCAGCCAGGAGCGCCGCTCCGCCGCGCACGTCGACGAGAGCCGCACGTGCGGCGTGCTCGAGCGCTGCCAACTCATCGGCGTCGGCGGTGGTGGCCAAACGCACGTCAGTGATCATCTCAGTCGCCTTGGATCTGAGCGATTTTGGCGAGGATGGTGCGTCGAGCGCGATTGGCCGCCTCGAACCGCCGAATCAGTTCCACCTCATCGCCGCGCAAGGTTCCCAGACGCTCGACCACGTTGAGCGCAGGCAGGCTCTCGTAACCGCTGATGGGCAGATCGGCCGCTGCAGGTGTTTCGGGACCAGATGTGGCCACCGCAGCGACAGCCAGCTCGGCGGGCGATGCGTGGATCGGCTCCTCATGCACCGGTACTTCGACGGCGGCTGGCTGGGCACGTTGAGCCCGGACGGCGGCAACCCGCTGCTCGAGTTGCCGGCGCCCTTGGGTGACAGCCATCTGCCCAACGAATCTCGACAACTGGATGCGGTTCTTCACCGCTTGGCGTTGGAGGCGAGTGCGCCGTTCGAGCACCTCACAGGCCACCACCATGGCGCCTACCGGGGCGAACAGCGCAAACTCGGCCAAACGGTCGATCGGTTCGCGGGGTTCGCTCATGACAACGCTCAGGAGAACAGCGGGCAGTCGTCGTCGCCCACCGGGCACACCGGTGCGCTCTGACGAACGAGCAGGAAACATGCCGAACACAGCTGTTCGTCGGCACGACGGGGTTGCAACCGATCGGCAGGTTCGTTGCGGTCTTCCGGCTCTTCGTCGTCTTCGTTGCGCTCGTCTTCGTTGGCGACCAGACGATCCTTGAGAATGGTGTCGAGATCGGCCTCGACATCATCTTCGGCGATGAGTTCTTCGTCCTCATCATCGTCTTCACTGCTGAGTGAGCGGCGAACCGGCCCGGCCGTCGTGGCCTCGGTGTCGTCCTCTTCGGTCTCGAGAGGTTCGGAGAACTCGTCATCGAGTGCGACGAACCCTTCCTCCTCATCGAGATCGTCTTCGAGTTCGATCTCGTCGGGGTCGGTCAGTTCATCGTCTTCGTCGACGAGCTCTTCGAGCTCCTCGTCGGGTTCCATGATGTCGTCGTCATCGTCACTAGCCATCGTCGAGCCTTTCGAACACGCCCTGTGGGCCGCGGATGATACGAGCCACCCCGGCACGACATGGCCTCACTGAGCGTGACAACGGTCACATAGTCGAAGTTCTATCGTCGCGCGGGCTCATTTCCCCACGAAGACGGCCCCAAGTGCCGTGGCGGGTCAGATGACACACCGTGCATGAGTGTGCTGGCGTGACCGGCGAACCCGCCGTGGGCGTCGCTCAGCTACCGCGACGGGCGGCGGCACGACGTTCGGCTTCGAGTCGTTCGAGTTCGGGCGCCTCGGTGGTCATGTGCGTCATCGCATCGGCCACGGCCCGGTGCCCGGCCTGCTCGGCGATGAGACGATGCATCTCGAGCGCCACCCGCCGATACGACGGGTGCCCCTGTGGCGACGAGCGCAGTTCGAGCATGTGGATTGCTTCACGCGCGTTGAACTGCATCGAGTAACGGATGCGATAGGCCATCGGCACGGCATAGCTCGCCTGCTCGGGGAAATCGTCTTTCAACGCGTCGTACAGTGCCGCAGAACGAGCCATGGCGTCGTCGAACACATCGGCCATACCGGCCTCGTCGACCAATTCGGGGCGCACATAGCCGTGGTTCGGTGTGAGCTTTTGCCATTCGACCGTGAGCATGCGGTGCCGCTGCAGGTCGCGGAAGGCGCCGTAGTCGGACAGCACGTCGAAGCGGTAGTCGACCCGCTCGAAGGCGCGCCCCGGCTTGTGCCGGCGATTCTCGCGTTCGCCCACGTAGGCCCGCACCAGCGCCAAACGCTCGGTGGGCCCCATTCGTTTCACGCGCTCCATGATCTGCTGTTCGGGCAGGTTGGCGTGTGGGTAACAGATCGCTGCCAGCAACTTGTCTTCGGCATCGGGGTCGTAGTCGACGAGTTCGACGAACTCGGCGTGCTCGACCGGGGCCTCCCCCAACAGGCTGTGCACCAGCTCGGCCGAACGATCGCGCGTGGAAGTGAGGTAGTCGACCCAGCGTCCGCCACGCTCGGGCACATCGATACGGCGCAGGAAACTGGGCACCACCTTGCGCAGCTCGATGAGCATGAGATCGGCGTATTGCCGGGCCTCGGGTAGCGGGTGCGAGCGCATGCGCAGGAGAAGTTGCTCGAAGCCCTGGCCACTGCCGTAGATGCCCACATTCGACAACGACGAGGCGGGCAGCACACCGCGCACCGCATCGAGTGCCTTGGCCCGGGTGGCCTGGCGATAGACGAAGTCGGAGTCGTCGGGGTGACGTTCCACCGTGGCACGCACATGGTCGGTGACCTTGCCCAACAACAAGGTGTAGGCATCGAACATGCGGTCCATATCGCCCACGTATCGGGTGCCGAAACGGCTCGAGAGCAGAGCCGGATCGCGGTAGTAGCGGTATCGCCCACCGAGGCGGGCGTCGTAGGCGATGTACCGGGTGCTCTGTTCGAGATAGCTCATCAAGCGACCCCACTCGAGCACTTTGGTGAGGATGTTCGAGGCCTGTTCACAGGCCAGGTGCACACCACCGAGTTGGGCCACCGAATCGTCGCCGTATTCGAAGAACACCTTCTCGTAGAGCTCTTCGGCCCGCGCCAGACCGGTGGTGGCGTCGACCGTCTGGTCGCCGCTGATGTCGAGATCGCCCACGAACTCGTCGAGGAACAAGCGCCGCAAACTCTTCGGGCTGCGGCTGTAGCGGGCGAACAACGCACCCTTCACCACCTCGGGGAGGTTCACCAATGCAAAAACGGGACCGTCGAGGTTCGTGAAGTACCGACGTAAAATGTCGGCCTCACCGGGGGTGAAAGTTTCGGGGACGTAGACCGTCACAACGACAGACTCTAGGGCCTCGCCACCCTCGGTTTCGGGATAGGTACCTCCACCAGGACGTTCGTCACAGCACCTCGGCCGATGTGGGGCGCAGGGCGAACTCTGCCTCGGTGGCGGCCCGTAGTGCGGCATCACACCACAGATCGACCACCGTCATCGCCATCGCCTTGGCCCCGTCGAGCACCGCCTGGTCGCCCTGTTCGCTGCGCGCGAAGGACGCAAAGTCGAGCGTATGGATGGCCACTCCGTCGTCGGCCACCTTGATCATGGGATGGATCGATGGCACGAGGTAACTGACGTTGCCCATATCGGTGGAGCCCACAACTGGCTTGCCAACGACTCGAGGGTCGGCCACGGTACGGCCCAGGCGAGCCGCGTTGGCCACATAGGCGTCTACCATGGGGCCGTTGTCGATCATGTCGGCGTAGGTGTGCCCCTTCCACGTCGACGTGCAGGTACAGCCCGTAGCCGTTGCCGACGATTCGAGGCAGGTGAGCACCCTCTGCTTCAGCGGTTGCAGCGAGGCAACCGTTGGCGAGCGCACCATCCAGGTCATCTCGGTTTCGGCAGGCACGATGTTGGCCTTGTCGCCAGCGCGGTCGAACACACCGTGGACGCGCTCCG
>JBAXQV010000212.1:0-4744 GCA_037131575.1 Actinomycetota bacterium | reverse complement strand
GGGTGATGTGCAAGCGGCCCACGTTCAACGACGAATACCTCGAGTGCTTCAACCGCCCCAATGTCACCCTGGTCGACGTGAGCGAGAGCAAGGGCGTCGAGCGCATCACCGAGTGGGGAGTTCGGCATCTCACAGAACGCGTTCAGCGTGAACATGACCTCGATGTTCGACGACCAGGCGCGGCACATCGCCTACATCGTCGCCGAATCGATGGCACGCGGCGCCCGCACCGTGGAGCCCACGGGCTGCGTCAGTGGTCAACGGCTCGCACACCGCCAGCCATGCGCTCAGCCGTCGTAGAAGAAGGGGTCGTGCAGGCCCACCAGGTCGCGTTGGCGTGGCGTGTCGGCCCACGTGATGGCGTCGGGCGAGAGGTGGTTGACCTCGGTGGTGAGACGGATCCGTTGCGCGATGTCGCGCCGGCCGTAGTGGGCCTGAAGAAACAGTCGTCCGCTGCCGCCGCTGGCCGGTGTGCCGCGGTGCCACACATCGCTCACGAACAGCGTCACGTCGCCGGCCGCCGCCTCGAGTAACACTGCGGGCCGCCCTTCGTAGGTGAGCTCGGGGTCGAGTATCTGCGAGGTCGGCGCGAGCCTCCCCGAGCGGTGGCTGCCAGCCAGTACGGCCGTGGGGCCGTCGGCGATGGTGCAGTCGCGGAGCATGATGTGCGCGCCGATGGCGAACACGGGGTAGGGGATGCGGTCGTCCCAGGGCACGTCGACCGGGCGAGGCACGTGCGGGCCCGCATCGCAGTGCCATGGACCACCCTCGAATTCGGGGCCGTTGCGCCACAGCGTGTTGGCAATGACGTGGCAGTCGTTGCCGAGGAGCGGTTCGATTGCCTCCAGGATCCGTGGGTGGCCGATGGTCCGGTGCGCAAGCTCACTGTGGTTGAGCATCTCGTACCGGTACTCGTCATCGCCTCGTCGTCCGTGGCCGGGGCCACGGCTGGTGAAACTGTTCTCGGCATCGGCAACGAGCGCTGCGACTTCCTCGGCCGACAGCACGTCGGGTAACACGGCGTACCCGTCGCGTTCGAGTTGCACCGCCGCTTCGGGCACCAGAGGACTATCTGGCGCGAGTACCGCCAGGTTCTTACCGACACGACGAATCATGCTTGGCGATGGTACACGCCTCGCCGTACGAGTCAGGTCGAGACTATGGACGCTTCCAGTGGGACGTTGTCCCCTTTCCGTTCAACAGGAACGCAACGAGGCTGCAGTCTGGGCTACGCAACAGGATGTCAGGAATCACCCTGCTTCCGAGAGGTGTGCGGCCAGAGTGGAATAGGTGAGTTCAAGTGACATTGATCCTGTGGATTCTCGCAATCGTTCTCGTGGTCTCCGGAGTGGTTGCCATCCTGCGCAAGGAGTTGTTGTGGGGCATCGTCCTGATCGTCGTCGGGCTGCTGGTCGGCCCGGGCGGCGTGAGCATCTTCAACTAGTTCATCACGCCTCCGTCTAGCGGCGCCGAGCAGTGCATCTCCTACGGGATGCCTGCCTTCAGGGTGCACGGCAAGGTGAAGTAACCGACGCATTTCGGCCGATTCGCCGTCACGGTTAGCATGCGGCGCGTGTACCAGTGGTTGCTCGAGGCGCCAGTTGTTTGGCGAGTTCTCATCGTGGTCGTGCCCGTCTTGGCCATCACGGTGCCCTTGGCGGCACGGTCGTGGGGCGGCACGACTGACGAGCGCGCAAACGACAACGTGATGACGACAGCGGCCCGATTTGTCGGCGCGGCCTTCATCTTCCTGGGCTCGTTTGCGAACGTCACTGCGTGGCAGGGGGCTTCCTCGGCCGCCTCGAAACTGAAGGAGGAGATGAACACGCTGTCAGCCCTCGCGGAGTCGATTGCCGAATACGAGTCGGCTCCCGTGTTCGATGACGCGCTGAAAGCGATCACGACCTACGTCGAGCGGGTACAGGCCACGGAACTCGCTCCGGGTTCGCGTGCGGGCACCCGCCCGATGACCGGCGAGTCGAAGACAGGCGCAGCGTCGTTGTTCGCCGACGACGCGGCGAATGACATCCGGAATGCCGTCGTCGCCATCGAGGCATCGGAACTCATCAACAGTCAGAACCTCGGCCGGATGTTCGCGCTGGTGGACACGTTCCAGCGTGCCCGCTCAGACCGGCGGTCGACGTCTTGGCCGGTGGTTTCCGGCGTGGTGATGGTGTCGCTGCTGATCGTGACGCTTGCTTCGCTGTTGGTGATCGGGCTCTACCCCTCGGGCCCGAACCGAAAGTTCAAGTGGCTTCAGGTGTTGACGTCGGCCTCGGTCGTCAGTGCCGTCTGGTTCGCGATCGTCTCGTCGCAGAATGTCACCACGGCGAATCCTGCGATCAAGGCGCCGGTGGAGGCGTTCCTCGCCCGCTATCGAGGCTGAATCAATCGTTCTGTGCTCACCGTGGCACAGTGGCGTATGGAAATCGCACGTATCTCGGCAGCCGTTGCCAGCACAGCGCTCGTCATCGGCTATGCGGTCGGTTCGCGCCTCTTGGTGACCACTGGCGACGTCTGGTATCGCTCGCTCGAGCGGCCGCCCTGGCAACCACCCGGCGTCGTGATCGGCATCATCTGGCCGTACAACTTCGCCGCGCTCACCGCCGCCGGTATCGCTGTGGCACTCAGCGGATCGCCCGCTGCCCGAACGGTGTGGCTGGTGGGCCTGGCGCTCAGCATCGCCGCGTCGCTCGCCTGGGCGCGCCTGTTCTTCACCGGCCATTCGTTGTGGCCGGCTGCCGTCGCACTCATCGCCGCAACCGTGCTGACCGTACCCATCGTGGTGGCCGCCTGGAACACCCGCACCTGGGCGGGCGCGATCCTGCTGCCGTACAACGTGTGGGTGGCGTTGGCCGCCTCGGTGTCGGTCGGCTACGCGCTCCGGAACTGAGCCGGCGACTGTGTGTCACCCGGTTCATAGCGTGCCCGACATGGCGTCCGCCGGCAGTGCACTCACCGACAGTTCTGGAATGCGAAGCGAAGTGGAGCGCCTCCCGGACGGATGAACCCGGAGCGGTTCGCTCTTGCCAGGTGCACCCATACCGGGCACTATGCGCCCGTGGGCAACGTGACGGATGAGCCGTCGAAGAACGACTCAGTGCAGCTGCCCGTCGCACCGATCTGGCGGGGCACTTTTGAAGCGATCGTAGATGCTCTGATCGCCGGCGACTGGGAACTCGAGACGGCTCCGTCCAACGTCGATCGCGTGTCGGCGCGCATGGCGAGCATTCTGAAGGAGAACGTTCAGGCGTATGGCGACGTCACGCTCGTGCCGCTACCTCGCGACACATGGGACTCCTCGGTGGCGATGTGGACCGGCACGAACTGGGAGGTGCTGATCGATCTGTGGACAGCGCAAGAGGGTCGAAGTGACCTGGTGCTTGAGGCCTCGGTCGCAGAGGCTGGCGGCGGCTACGCGTTCAAGCTACGACTGATCTACGTCCCGTGAGCTGCGTGGTGTCGGTCGAAGTGCAGACCTGCCGATCGGCTCGCTATGAACGGCGCCGCGACTTCGGTGTGTATCGGCTGCTCGGTGCCACTTTGCTCAACGGCATCGGTGGAGTTCGGCGCTCACGTCGCAGAACTCGCCACGCTTGCACGAACGAACCGACGGTCAGACAACCGACCGCTCCGGCGTACTGAGGACTGGACTTGAAGAAGTGATCCCTGATCGGAGCGATCGGCTCCGAGGACACTGTTCGAGAACGCGCCTGCCGAAAGTCGTCTGCAACTTGCCGTCCACGTTTGGGCATGGCGGATACCTACCACAATCAACTGACCTGTCGAAATGTGCTGAATGTTCTGTAGTCACCGACAAGCTTGCATTGTGAGCGAGGATCGGGCATTCTGCTCGCATGGCGATGACCCTTGAAGAGGCGGCCGTTGGCGCTGAACGACAGAGTCGAGTGCCCGTTCGACGCAAGGGCGGCTTCGCGGTCGTTGCGGCTGTCTTGGTCGTTTCCGTATTGAGTTTCGTGATTGGGCGAGCGACGTCGCCAGAGCCGTCAAGCGATCGATGGCACCTCGGGCAGGCGGTTGTGATGTCGTCCGGCCAGGTGGCCATCGTCACTCCGAGCGGGCTTGCGCCCTTGGTTCCGCGCGACGTCGCGTGGGTGGACCGCTCTGGGGGACTGCACTTCCGGGACACCCCAGAGTGCATTGCCACGCCCGGAACGGTGGACCTTCGGTGGCGACAGGTGACCATCTCGCATAAGGGCTGGATTCCTCAACCCGTGGTCGTCTTGATCGACTGTTCCAAATAGCCGCCCATACCTGCCGATCTGCGCCGCTCGCCATCCTTCGATGAGGCAAGCTGAAGGGGTGAGCCCGGCCGACCCATGCAGCGCCAGCGAAGTCCACGAACTATGGGGCGACGACGCCCGAGAGTTCGCTGCGCACCTCGATCGGCTCGGCTCAGGCAGCGGCGGATGAAGTCGCCTTTCGTTGCCACAGCACGGGCGCGTTGTGGTTGGAGGACTGGCCCCGTAGTGGGACTCGTAGAGGTATCGGTCCCCCACTAGTAGAAGTGAGGGGCTGGGGTCTACCTTGATTTGAATGCGTCCGAACATGTCTCACCCGTCCTACGACGGCGATCTGTACACCGATGAGGCTCTCCTCGATCCGTATGAGCATTACCGAACCTTGCGAGATCTGGGTCCCGCTGTCTGGCTTACTGCTCACGAGGTCTACGCAGTAACTCGCTACGAGGACGTGCGTGCGGTCTTGTCTGATCCGGAGACGT
>JBAXQV010000211.1:0-4768 GCA_037131575.1 Actinomycetota bacterium | reverse complement strand
GACGAGTTGGTCGCCGGCGCCAGCGAGTTGGCCCGTGCCCGCGGTGCCGGAATGACCCTGCACATGTCGCCGCACGCCGGCGACCCCACCAGTTACCTCGCCCGTACCGGCCGCCGCCCGCTGGTGCATCTCGATGCACTGGGCGCGCTGGGGCCGCATCTGCTCATCGCCCACGCCGTGCACCTCGACGATGCCGAGATCGACGCGCTGTTGCGCAACGACACCGCCATTGCCTCGTGCCCGTGGGCGTACCTGCGCCTGGCCCAGGGCTACACGGCTGCGGCGAGGCACGGCGAGATCATCCGTCGCGGTGGCCGCGTGGCACTGGGCTGCGATGCCGAGAACGCCGGCGATGCGGTCGACATCTTGCGCGCCGCCACCTTGTTCGTTGGCTTGGCCCGCGACCAGGCCATGGACCCGTTCTCGTTCACCGCCCACGACGCACTGGCACTGGCCACCATCGACGGGGCGCGGGCCATCGGCAAGGCCCACCAGATCGGTTCGCTCGAGGTGGGCAAGCAGGCCGACATCGTGGTGCATCGCACCAGCGGGCCGCAGTGGGCACCCCGCAGCACCGACCCCGTGCGCCAGCTCATCTGGGCGTCGGACGGCCGCTCGGTGAACGATGTGCTGGTGGCCGGCCGCCAGGTGGTTCGCGATGGGCGCTGCATCACCGTGAACATCGACGACCTGCGCGATGCAGCAGCGGCGGAACGTGACCGGCTGCTGGCCTCGCGAGGCTGACGACATGGGTGGAGTGTAGGCCACCCGACGACCCATTTGGTCAGACCATCAGTCCATGCCAACGCTGCAGTTTTGCTACTGTCGGGGCATGCAACCCAATACCTTGATCTTCGTCGACTTCCCGTCCGATGACGTCGAGGCCTGCGCTCGCTTCTACCACGACGTGTTCGGGTGGGAAGTAGAGGGTCGGCCCACCGGCGTGTTCCACCGTGGTGTGCCCGGTGGCCACTTCCCGCTCGAAGACGGTTCACCGTCGCCCATCGGCAACCTACATGTGGGCTTCAACGATGTGAACAACGCTCGCCCGCACCCCGACCCGGCTGGTGTAGAGCCCCGCCACCTCAGCCGCGACGGCCGCGGTGTGCGTGTGTGGATTCTGGTGAGCGACGACGACAGCGAAGAGGCCATCCTCGAGCGTGCGGTGAAGCACGGCGCGAAGGAACTGTGGCGCAAGCACTACTGGGCCGAGTTCAACGGGTTCAACGGCGCCTTCGAAGACCCGTGGGGCACCACCGTGATGCTGTGGACCAAGGGCGGCCCGAGCCCCGTCACCATCCCCGAGGGCTACACCAGTGAGTGACACCCAAGCCCACCGTGTACGCCCCACCTCGGTGCGCTGGACCCATATCGCCCTGCCCTCCACCGACATCGACAAGTCGATCGAGTGGTACGAGAAGCACACGCCGTTGCGTTTGCTCGACCGCCGCGAAGATGCCGATGGCTACGGTGCCTGGCTCGGCCACAGCGACCAGGGCGACAAGCCGTTCATCCTGGTGCTGGTGAGTTTCTTCAGAACCCACGGCGGCCCCCCGCAGCCCATCATGGCGCCGTTCGCGCACATCGGTATCGAGATGCCCACGAAGGAAGACGTCGACGCCACGGCCGCGCTCGGCGAGGCCGAGGGTTGCCTCGCGTGGCCTGCCCAGTGGATGCCCGACCCCATCGGCTACATCTGCGCGTTGAAGGACCCCGATGGCAACATGATCGAGTTCTCCTTCGATCAGGGCGTCTACGAAAAGGCCCAGGAGGTGTGGGGGCTGTGACCCCTGCCGAGGTGTGCCAGGCATACCTCGCCGCCTTCGCCACCGCGAACCCCGATGCGGTCACTGCGCTCGTCACCGACGATTTCGTGAACGAGCACACGGCCGCGCTAGGTAGCGGGTGCGTGGGCAAAGCCGAGTACGCAAGCCGGGTGCCGGGGTTCTTGGCCTCGATGCCCGGTTTGCGTTACTACGTGGAAGAGGTGGTGGCCGACGGCCCGCGAGTGATGGCCGCGTACACACTGCACACCACCGTGAACGACCGGCCCATCGCCGTGCGCGGGGTGATGCGTTTCCGGGTGGAAGGCGAACTCATCGCCCACCGGGTGGACTACTGGGACAGCCTGGTCTTCAAACAGCAGGCCGGCCTGGCCTGAGCCCCGGCGGCCCCGTCACCAGCTCGGGTACTTGGCCTTGTCGGGCAGGCCGCTACGGGCGGTGATGGCCTCACCCATCTGCTGCGCGTCGGCCCACAGTTTGTCTTCGTCGATGGTGGTGCAGTGGTACTCCTCCACCACCACCTTGCCGTCGACGAGCACGGTGTGCACACCGCGCCCATCGGCGCTCCACACCAGCTGGTTCATGACGTTCAGCAGTGGCCGCCATTCGGGGCGATCGGTGTCGTGGAGCACGATGTCGGCCTTGTAACCGGGCACCAGCGCGCCGATGGAATCTTGCATCAGCATGGTGCGCGCCCCGCTCAGGGTGGCGGCCTCGTAGGCCTTCTCGGCGGGGAACATCTGCGGGTCGACCCGGGCATCTTTGAACAGCCCGGCGAGCAGGTAGGTGGCACGCATGAGGTCGCTGTAGTTCGAGGCGTTGTTGCCATCGGTGCCGAGCGAAACGTTGATACCGCGCTGGGCCATCTCGGGGAACTTGCCCACCTGGGTGATGCCGTAGCTCACCTTCAGCGCGGTGGTGGGGCAATGGGCCACGCTGGCCCCCGATTCGGCGATGATGCTCAACTCATTGTCGTCGATGCGCACCACGTGGGTCATGGCGACGTTCTTGTCGAGCACGCCGATCTCGGCGAGGTGCACCATGGGCCGCTGCCCGAACTCGCCGATGAACCCATCGGGGTCGAGTTGCGCCGGCGACATGTGGAAGCTCATGCCCACGCAGTGCTCGTCGGCCAACGCCTTGGCTGCCTTCCACAGCGGATCGCTACAGGTGGTGTGCCCCACCAGGATGCTCCACGCACCGATGCGGTCGTTCGCGTATGAGGCATGGTTGGTGAGCTGATCTTCGAGATGCTTGATGGCAGCATCGGTGCTCTGGCGATACACCGACGGTTCTGGAGGGAGATCCCACACCCACTGCCCCACACGGCCACGGATGCCCACTTCCACCAGACCATCGATCACATCGTCGAGGAACCTGATGGTGCCGGCTTCGAGGAACGTGGTGGTGCCCGAGCGCATCATCTCCACGGCGGCGAGTTGCCCCGAGGTGCGCTCTTCTTTCGCGTTGAACACGGCATAGAGCGGGCACAACCACTCGAACACGTTCTCCACGAACGGGGTGTCGTCGGGAACGTACCCACGGGTGAGTGGCTCACCGGTGATGTGGATGTGCGTGTTCACCATGCCCGGGGTCACCACGAACCGCTCGCCACCGATGGTGCGCGCAGCCGTGTAGCGAGCGCGGAGATCGTCGGTCTTGCCCACGGCCACGATGCGGTCGCCGGTCACGGCCACAGCTCCGTGGCGGATGATGTCGCGGTCGGCGTTCATGGTGACCACTTGGCAGCCCTCGATGAGCAGGTCGACAGCGATGGGGGCGTTGTTGTCGGTCATGACGAGACCCTTTCCCGAGAAGCAGGCGGTTTGGCCGCCACGTAGATGAAGTTGAAGCCGATGGGCTCGATGAGCCGCGACTGTTCGAAACCGGCATCAGCCAGCCAGCCGCACACCTGCGCGTTGGTGAGCATGCCGCCGCGTTGGGTGTTGGCCAGCATGGTGAGGCCCATCTGCACCCCGAACGGGTTGTACTTGCGGTCGTTGTCGGCGAAGTAGTCGGCAATGAGGATCTGCCCACCGGGTTTCAGTGCAGCGAAGGCACGCTGCACCAGCGCACGTGCCCGCTCATCGCCCTCGGTGCGGCAGATATGGCCGAGCACCACGATGTCGAACGCGCCCTGCTCGAAGGCGATGTCGTGAAAATCGCCGGGTACGAAACTCACCCGGTCGGTGAGGCCGCGCTGATCGATGGTGTGCACGGCGCCTTCGATGACACCGGGCAGGTCGTTCACCACTGCGGTACTGCCTGGCGATTGCTCGAGTACGGCGATGCCGTAGGGGGCACGGCCCGCACCCAGGTCGAGCACACGGAGGCCGGGCCGACGTGACCAACCCAACCGCAGCCCGAGCCGTGAAGCTGCCCGGAATTGAGTGGCGAAGGTGGCTTCCACCAATGGGCCAAAGAACGCAACCGGATCGTTCTCGATGGGCGTGCCCACCGTGCCGTGACGCACCGTGTGGGCCAACTGCTCCCAGTTGGTGTGCGGCCCGGGGGCCACACGCACGAGCTCCGCCATCGACGCGGCACCATCGGTGCACAGATAACGCTCGGCGGTTTCGGTGAGTTCGTAGATGTCGCCCACCTGATCGAGGAACCCGAACGTCACCAGCGCATCACAGAGATGCTGCAGATGCATCGCCGACACGTCGAGGTGCTCGGCCAAGGGCTCCACGGTGGTTGGACCGAGGGTTTGGATGCCGTCGAACACACCGAGTTCCACCGAGGCCACGAGTGTCCAGTACGAACCGAACCCCTGGATGATGGCCCACACCGGGCCCGACGCCGGCGGTTTGTAATCGCGCCACGGTCGGCCCCGCTTGGCCATCGTGTGGCCCTTCTTCAGTTCGGGATATGGCGAATCGGTACTCACGATGCTGCCCTCATGATGCGGTGCTCATGGCTGCAGCACGATCTTGCCGAAGAAGTCGGAGCGCAACATCTTGTCCTGCGCCGCAGCCGCATCG
>JBAXQV010000210.1:0-4790 GCA_037131575.1 Actinomycetota bacterium | reverse complement strand
CATCGAACAAGCCGGCATCGAACGAGTGGAGTTGAACGGATGAAGCCAGGACGCAGTGGTGGGAAATCGAGTGGTGGCACCGGTGCCCGCAAGAAGGCTGCCAGCCCGCGCCCATCCGGTGCTGGAGGTGGCGCAGGCGGTGGCGGTGCCCGTTCGGGTGGGCCGCGGTCGCGTGCGGCCGGCGGGGCGCGGCAGTTCGCGTCACACGGGCAGGGCCGTATCGGTGGGGTGAGCCCCACCGGCGCTCCGGCGCGCAAGCCCACCAAGACCCTCGGTGGCGAACAGATCGAAGGTCGCCAGGCAGTACGCGAATTGCTCATCGCTGGCCGACGCCGAGTGCGTGAGATCTGGGTGTCGGCCGAACTCGACGAGAGCGAAACCATCGCCGACATTCTCGAGATCGCTCGCCACGAGCGTGTGCCGGTGCAGCATGTGGCCCGCAAGCGGCTCGAGGCCACGGCACGGTGCGAGGCGCCGCAGGGCATCATCGCCTACGCCGATGGCGTGCCCGAGATCGAGCTCACCACCTTGTTGAAGCGGGTGCCCGGCAAACAGCCGTTCCTGGTGGCGGTCGATGGTGTCACCGACCCCGGCAACCTCGGCGCGTTGCTTCGTTGCTGCGATGGCGCCGGTGTCGATGGCGTGGTGCTGCCCCGCCATCGTGCGGTGCACATCACCCCCACGGTCGCCAAGGCGGCTGCGGGTGCCGTCGAGCATGTGCGCCTGGCCATGGTGGGCGGCCTGCCCGCCGCACTGCAGCAGATGAAGGACTCGGGCGTGTGGGTGGTGGGTCTCGACGATGAAGCCGACCGCGAGTTGTTCAGCATCGGCGAGTACGCCACCGACGCAATCTGCTTGGTCATGGGCGCCGAGGGTGCCGGCCTCAGTCGGTTGGTACGCGATCGATGCGATCTCATCGTGAGCATCCCCATGCTCGGCCGGTTGAGTTCGCTCAACGTGTCGGCCGCCGCTGCGCTCGCCACCTACGAAGTGGTGCGCGCCCGCCGCTAGGTGTCGGGTTCACCCAAGCGTCTCGAACCTGGCGCATGTCATGAACGGACAAAGGCAAGCAGCGGTTCGAGGTTGCCTCGGTCGGCAGCGCGGAGGGCGTCGATGTAGGCCTTGCGGAGATCCGAGGGCTGTATCAAGTTGGCACTGCCCCAGGTGAAGCCCGGCGCGCCAGTCGACCTCATCAGCAGGTCGGTCGCTGCGCGCGCATGTCGTCCATTTCCGTTCACAAACGGGTGGATGGCAACGAGTTCGTGATGGAACCTGCAGCCTGCCTCGTCGGGCGGCAGAGCCCCCTCGAACCAATACTTGGCGTTCCCACACAGATCTCGTAACCGCACTGCGATCTGCGCCGGGTCGCAGCCGATGTTCTTCTCGGTCGCCCGATACTTTCCGGCCCACGTCCATACGTCGCCGAACATGGCCGTGTGCAGCCTTCGTTGCAGATGGTCGTCGAGCAGTTGCTCGGTGGAGTGCCTGAGCCATGTGCGCGTCCGTAGCGCCTTGGCGATGTTCGCTGCTTCGGCAGCATTCAGGTCGGCTCTGGTGGCTACCCACGAAAGGCGGAGACCGTCCTTGTCTTCTTCTGACAGTGGGGTGGCACCATCGAGGTCGTGAGCGCTTCGCCAAGGGCCGTGATCGGGTTCACTCATTCCAGAGTCCGGGGCGGTCGACCTGCTCGGCAGCAGCGTCATCGAGCATCCGCTGCAATGCCGATTGCGGTGGCAACTGGTCTTCGAGCAGCATGGTGTGCTGCACCACTGCGAGTACCTTCGCGGCTTGCGCGCGAGCCTGCACTTGCACCATGTCTTCGAGTCGATGCCGCGGCACGAGCGCATACACCAGGTCGCAACCGAGGGCGTCTGCGGCACGACGGAGTGTGTCGAGTTGCACGGTGCCGGCTCGTTCGCTTGCCTCGAGCCGGGCGACTGTTGATTCGGCCACGCGCATTCGTGCGGCGAGGTCTTTTCGGGGCATCGCCAACGCTTCCCGAATGGCGCCCACCCAACCGCCGTACGGCGGGCTGAACTCGGGAACCATCTGGCGCAACTCGTTGCCACGTTCATCGAGGTGCGTGCGGGCTCGGCGCCGACCGATGGCGTTGCTGGACGTCGACATGGCTCGTTTCCTCATCTTGCGTTCTAGTGCGTGAGCAGGAAAGTATAACAAGCATTGCACTGCAAGAAAGAGTGAAAATATCAGGTATCACACTGCTTCATACAGCGGTACTGCAACCGTCGGTGCCGAGAGCTACCTGTGGTACTTTCGGCCGATGGATCGGCGAGCACAGGCCCGAGCGATCGATGCTCGGTTCCCCAACGGCGAAGGAGCCCGCACATGACCGACCCCACCGTCACCTACTCGGTGTGCACCATCTGCGATGCCGGCTGCCAGATGCGCGCCGTTGCCGACGGCGGCAAGGTGGTGAAGATCTTGCCGCACGATTCACCGGCGTTGGCTCGGCACATCTGTTACAAGGGCACGGCGGCCCCGCAGATCCACAACCATCCCGATCGGCTGCGCGTGCCGCTGAAACGAGTGGGCGAGCGCGGCGCCGATCAGTGGCAGGAGATCTCGTACGCGCAGGCGATGGACGAGATCGCCGAGCGGCTCCGCGGTGTGGTGAACACCTACGGGCCTGAAGCCTTCGCTGCGTCGACATCGGGGTGGAACACGCAGACCACACACGGCTTCGACCGGCGGTTCATGAACCTCCTCGGCTCACCGAACTGGATCAGCGGTGTGTCGCTGTGCGCCGGGAACACTGCGGCCGTGAACCGGCTCACCTACGGCTGGTTCCCGTTCCCCGACCTCATGAACACGAACTGCATCGTGTTGTTCGGCCACAACCCGCGCAAGCACTCGTGGACACCCATCTTCAACATGGTCGAGGCGGCTCGCAAGCGCGGGGCAACGGTCATCGTGCTCGACCCGCGTGTGTCCGAGCAGGCCGAGCGCGCCGATCTGCACTTGCAACTCCGTGCCGGAACCGATGCGGCGATGTGCCTCGGTTGGTTGAAGGTGATCTTCGACGAGGGGCTGTACGACGCGGCGTTCGTGCGCGACTGGTGCGTGGGTTTCGACGAACTGCGCGCCCGGGTGAACGAGTACCCGCTCGAGCGAGTGGAGGCCATCACCGGCGTCGACCGCGAACTCATCGCCAAAGCCGCCCGCATGTATGCCACCGCCGATGGTGCGTGCATCCCGTGGACCCCGGTCACCGACCAGCAGGTGTCATCCACGTCGGCCATTCGCTTGCACTCGATCCTCCGCGCGGTCACGGGCAACCTCGACGTGGTGGGTGGCGAGATGCTGAATGGCATCCACCCCGGTTGGCGCACCGAGGCCGACCTGCAATTGCACGATGCCATCAGCCCCGAACAGCGCGCCAAGCAACTCGGCTACTCCACGCATCCGGTGTACACCTACCGCACCGCGGAGATGCTGCGGCCGCACCTGAAGCGGGTGTGGGGGCGCGAGTGGGTCGACCAGGTGATGGGCTGCCACATGGCCAACCCCACCGAGGTGTTCCGGGCCATGGCCGACGGGAACCCGTACCCCATCAAGGCGTTCTTCGCGCTCGGCAACAACGCCCTGATGTCGTACCCGAACCAGCATCAGATCCATCGGGCGCTCATGAATCAAGACCTCATCGTGGCGCATGAGATCTTCATGACCCCCACCGCCATGTTGGCCGACTACGTGCTGCCCGGCGATGTATTCACCGAACGAGCGCACATCGCCGACACGTGGGGATGGGGCAATCGGCTCGTGCTGTCGGAGCAAGCGGTGGAGCCGCCGGCCGAGGCATCGTCGACGTTCCGGTTCTGGACCGACCTCGGCCGCCGCATGGGTTTCGCCGAGCACTTCGCCTGGGACCGCCTCGAGCAGGTGCTCGACCACCGCCTCGAGCCGTCGGGTCGGACCTATCGCTCGTTCGCCGACGCGGTGGTGATGGAGCAAGCCCCGCCCGAGTACCGCAAGTATCGCAAGGTCGGTTTCGCCACACCGTCAGGCAAGGTGGAGTTGGCGTCGTCGGTGCTCGCCGACCTCGGCTTCGACCCGTTGCCCTACCACCGCGAGTTCCCGGCCCCCTCTGCCGAGTACCCATACCGCGTGTTCACCGGTGTGCGCGAAGACCCGTTCTTCCAAACCGGCCAGCGCAATATTCCGGTGCTGCGCCGTCGCTCGCCGTCGCCGAAGTTGTTCGTGCACCCCGACGATGCGGCTCGCGATGGCCTGGTCGACGGCCAGTGGGCGCGGCTCGAAACAACCACCGGGCAGGTGGTGGCGAAGGTGTCGGTGCAGCCCTCGATGCTGCGCGGCCATGTGCGTGTGCCCCACGGTTGGTGGTATCCCGAAACCCGTGGCGACCTGGCGTTGGCGGGGGCATTCGTGTCGAGCGATGCGGTGCTGTGCGCCGACGCCGACGAGTTCCTCGATGCCGAGCAGGGCATCCCACACTTCAAAGGGTTCCCCGGGCGCGTGGTGCCGTGCGAGGCACCCGCGGGCATGGCCGCGAGCACGTTGGAGGGCTGAGGGCGATGACACAGCGCAGCGAGTTCGAACACCGCAAACGTGAGTTGCAGGCTGCCGCCATCGCCAAGGTGGCCAACAAGGCGCTATCGCGCAAGACCACCGGGCTCGACAAACTGGCCAAGCGCGTGCTCGCCAAACAGATGGGCGCGGGCGACACCGCACCCGACCCCGAACTCGAACACCCCGAGGTGTAGCCGCAGAGGCTATGCCGCGGACGGGTTGTTGATTCGCGCGGCGGTGGC
>JBAXQV010000209.1:0-4839 GCA_037131575.1 Actinomycetota bacterium | reverse complement strand
GCGCTGGCCACATCGACAATCTCGATCAACGGCATCGCGATGGCCCGCCCACCTGCCTGTTCCACCAGTGCCACGAGCGCGGCCACCTCATCGACCGGGCGGGTCACCACCACGGTGAGGCCGGTGAGATCAGGCATCGGCGAGTTCGTCGCGCATCTGCCGCGCCACCTCGGCGGCCACCGTCGACTCGTCGACCGGCTCAGCTGGCTCGTCATCGCCGTCATCACCGGCATCGCCGTCATCGCCGGCAGCGGCACCAGCACCGGCGAGATCGACCACACGGTGGAGGTACCGACTGCGCTCGGGGTCGGCGAGGAAGGCATGGAGACGGCCATTGCTCGCCCAGGCACCCACCGGCAGCGAACATCCCGAACCCAGGGTGGCCAGGAACGCCCGCTCAGCCGTGACGGCGCGGCGTGCCGTGGCATCGTCGATGGACGCAAGCGCATCGAGCATCGCTGCGTCGTCGCTGCGGCACTCGACCGCCACACAGCCCTGCCCGATGGCGGGCACGAACACCGCAGGGTCGAGCTCGTCGGCGATGAGCATGGTGAGGTCGAGGATCTCGAGCGCCGCAACGGCCATGACCACGGAGCCACCGTCGGGCACCTTCGACAGCCGGGTCTGGATGTTGCCGCGCAATTCGGTGAACACCAGGTCGGGGCGGGCGGCGGACAGTTGCGCCCGGCGACGCACCGAACCGGTGGCCACCGTGGCACCCGGTGCGAGATCGCTGAGGCGGGTACCCACGAGCGCATCGGCAGGGCTGCGGCGAGCGCAGAAGGCGCCGATGGTGAGGCCATCGGCCGATGCCGAAGGCAGGTCTTTCGCTGAATGGGCGGCCAGGTCGGCGCGCCCGTCGAGCACGGCGCGTTGCACCTCTTTCACGAACACACCCTGGCCACCGATGGTGTGCAGCGGCACGTCTTGGCGCTGATCGCCCAGGGTTTCCACGAACACCAACTCGACGGTGAGATCGGGGTTGGCGCGGGTGATGGCCGCGGCAACAACACCGGCCTGGGTACGGGCCTGCAAACTGCCACGAGTGGCAATGCGCACCGGGGTGGCAGAGGTCATCGAACGGCTCCGGCTCAGTGGAGGTCGAACAGGTCGCGCACGGCGGCGGCGTTGCGTTCGCCCTGCGGCGTGCCTGCATCGTCTTTCAAACGCACCGATGGGTGATGCAGCAACTTGGCCACGATGCCCCTGGTGAGTGCCTCCACAGCGGCACGCTGCGCGGCGTCGAGGCCGGCGAGTTTGGCGTGGAAACGGTCGAGCTCGGCGGTGCGGATGTTCTCGGCGTGTTCGTGCAACACCGCCACCAACGGGGCGGCCTGTCGAGCAGTGACATCGATGGTGAACCGCTCGACCTCATCGCGCACGATCTCGCGCACGTGCTCGGCTTCTTCAGCGCGGTGGGCGATGCCCCTGGCTGCCCAATCGCGCAGGTTGTCGAGGTCGAGCAAGGTGACGCCGGCGATATCGGCCACGTCGGCCGACACATTGCGCGGTACAGCGATGTCGACGATGAGCAACGGGCGGGTGCTCTGGCGGCGCGCCGCCTGCACGGTGGCCACATCGACCACGGCGCCGGCCCGGCTGCAGGTGAGCAACACATCGGCATCGCTCAGCGCCGTACCGAACGAATCGAACGTCGCCACCGAACCACCCACGCGCTGGGCCAACCCCACGGCACGATCGTGGGTGCGGTTCACCACCACGATGTCGCGAACGCCGGCACCGGCCAGCGCCACGGCAACACCCTGCCCGGTTTCACCGGCGCCGAGCACCAGCACGCGCTTGGCCGACAGTTCACCGAGCAAGTCGGTGGCCATCTCCACTGCGGCATGGCTCACCGAGGCGGTGGAGCGACTGATGGCGGTTTCGGTACGAGCCCGCTTGCCAGTTTCGAGGGCATGGCGGAAGAGCAGATTGAGTGTGGCCTTCGCGCCACCTTCACCCTGTGCTGCTTCCCATGCACTGCGCACCTGCCCGACGATTTCGGTTTCGCCGAGCACGGCCGAATCGAGCCCGGACGCCACCTCGAACAGGTGCCGCACGGCGTCGGAATCGTGCTCGCTATAGAGGTGCGGGTGCAGTTCGTCGAGGTCGAGCGAGCCGAGCGCGCAGAGAAAATCGCGGATGTCGGCGTAGGCACCGTGGAACCGTTCGGCCACGGCGTACACCTCGGTGCGGTTGCAGGTGCTCACCACCACCGCTTCTCGCACATTGGGCAACGACACCAGCCCACCGATGGCCTTGGGCAGGTCGGCCGGGTCGACGGCAACGCGCTCGAGCAACGACAACGGTGCCGTGCGATGGTTGACGCCGATGACCACGATGGACATACGCAGTGAACCTTACGCGCTCGCAGGCCGCGATGTGCCAGCGCCGCCGACGAATCGCAACGCACCATCGGCGCGACGCTGTTCGTGGTAGCTGAGAATCTGCAATTCAACGGCCAGATCGACCTTGCGCACCTCGATCGAGCGAGGCACCGACAACACCACAGGGGCGAAGTTCATGATGCTCGTCACACCGGCGCGCACCAGTCGCTCGGCAGCGTCCTGGGCAGCCGCCGGCGGGGTGGCGATGATGCCGATGCTCACCCGTTTGGCCTGCACGATCTGGGCCAATTCGTCGATATGCCGCACGCGCACACCACCGAGCACACTGCCCACCTTGGCAGGGTCGACATCGACCACACCGGCCACGGGGAACCCACGCTCGCTGAAGCCGCCATACCCGGCAAGTGCCTGGCCGAGGTTGCCAGCACCGACGATGACCACGTTCCAGTCGTGGGTGAGGCCGAGTTCGCGACGGATTTGGTACACGAGGTACGCCACCTCGTAACCCACCCCGCGAGTGCCGTAACTGCCCAGGTAACTCAGGTCTTTGCGCACTTTGGCCGCGTTCACACCAGCCAGTTCGGCGAGGCCGTCCGACGAGATGCGCTCGACCTCGGCATCGGCCTGTTCGCCCAGGATGCGCAGGTATTCGGGCAACCGCGCAACCGTGGCTTCGGGGATGCGACGGCGGAGACGATCGGGGGGCATAACAGGGCATACGTTAGGCATTCGTGCACGCATTCACAAAGCTGGTCGGGATGATCGTCGACGAGTCATCCGTCACCCCCGGCAGGGGCCGCTAGCCAGCTCAGGTGCCCCAGCTCAGGCGCCCCAGCTCAGGCAAGCGTGTATCGGAGCAACTTGCCGCTCACGTTGCGCGGCAAGGTGTCGACGAACACGAACTTGCTGGGGCACTTGTAGCGCGCCAGCCGGCCGCGGCACCACGAAATGAGCTGCTCTTCGTCGAGATGCACCCCGGGCGCGCACACCACGAAGGCCTTCACCGCTTCACCGTCGTGGGGGTGCGGTACACCGATGACCCCTACTTCTGCCACACCCGGGTGTTCGACGATGACCTGCTCGACCTCGGCCGGATACACGTTGAAACCACTCACGATGATGAGGTCTTTCACGCGGTCGACGAGATAGAGGTAGCCCTCGTCGTCGACCGTGGCGATATCGCCGGTGCGCAACCAACCGTCGGCCGAGAGCACCTTGGCCGTGCGATCGGGTTCGCGCCAGTAGCCGGCGAACACATTGGGACCCTTCACCCACACCTCGCCGGCATCGCCCGCGAGCACGTCGTCGCCCGATTCGTCGACGAGTCGCACGTCGATACCCGCCAGCACCTTGCCCACCGAACCGAACTTCACCGGTAGCCCTGCCGACGACGTGACGATGGGCGACGCCTCGGTGAGGCCGTACCCCTCGGCCACCGACAACCCGAAACGTTGTTCGAGTCGCAGCAATGCCTCTTCGGGCATCTTCGCCGCACCGGTGAGGGCGAGTCGCACGGTGGCGAAACTGTCGGCCGGAGCCGTGTCGAACGTGCTGAACGACAGCCACATCGGAGGCGCGCCCGGCATCACCGTGACACCGCGCTCGCGAATGGTTTCGAGTGCGGTGGTGGGGTCGAATCGCTGCACGAGCACCACGGTGGCTCCGCAGTAGAGCGACAGACCGAGCACCACGTTGAGCCCGAAGATGTGGAACAGCGGCAGCACCCCGTACACCACATCGCTCGCGTCGATGTGTGCGCCTGCCGAGAGACCCTGCTCGATGTTGGCGAGCAGGTTGCCGTGGGTGAGCATTGCGGCCTGCGGTGAACCTGCCGTACCGCTGGTGAACATCAACGCGGCCACGGTGTCGGCTGGTACGTCGGCCACCTCGGCCGCGCCAGCCGCCCCAGCCGCGCCAGCCGCGCCAGCCGCCCCAGCAGAGCCAGCAGGGTCCCCTTCGACCGATGTGGGGTCGCCCGCCACCAATGATTCGAACGACACGGCGTCGGGCATCTCGTCACCACCGGCCGGCGTGACAGCGATGACCGTGCGCAGTGAGGTGAGTACGCCATGATCGATTGCCTGCCAGGTGGTGCTGGCGGCAGCATCGACCACAGCCACCACAGGTTCCACCACCACGAGTTCGCGCTGGAGTTCGGGGGCGGGGCTGGTGGGGTTCAACGGCACTGCCACCGCGCCGAGTCCGAGCACGGCGAGATAGGCCACCACGAACGGGCGCCCGTTACTGCACACGATGGCCACTCGGTCGCCCGGCACCACGCCGAGCCCGGCGAGGCCGCCACGCAGTTGCTGCACCTGGGCACGCAATTCGCCATAGGTGGTGGCACGGCCAGCGCTGACGAGCGCCACGGTGTCGGCGTCGTGGTTGTCGATGAGATGTGCGAAGTTCACCAGCCCCCCTTGGCCCGCCAGCGATGCTAGCGGGGCCGACCGGACGGGTTCACCAAGCGCATCCAGCCAGGCACGTTCAG
>JBAXQV010000208.1:0-4909 GCA_037131575.1 Actinomycetota bacterium | reverse complement strand
TGCGCAGGTTGTCGTTGCTGAGGAACAGCACCAACCCGTGGCCACCATCGACCGAAGTGTCTTGGCGGATACGGCCCACGTAGCTCGGGTCTTTGCCGGCAGCCTCGAGCGGGGTGGGTACGTCGCTGAGCACCACACCGGGCGCCGCGCCAAGCAATTCGATGGCCCGGGCCACGCTGATGGGGCGGGCGAACTCGGCGTTGATGCTGATGGAGTGGCCAGTGAACACCGGCACGCGCACGCAGGTGCCGCTGACGCGCAAGTCGGGGATGTTCAGGATCTTGCGGCTCTCGTTGCGCAGCTTCTGCTCTTCATCGGTTTCGAACGAACCGTCGTCGACGTACTTGCCGGCGTAGGGCAGCACGTTGAACGCGATGGGCTTGGCGAACTTGGTGGGGGTGGGGAACACCACGGCCTCACCGTCGTGGGTGAGTTCACGCGCCCGGTCGACCACGTCGCGAGCCTGCTTGTCGAGTTCGTCGACTCCGGCGAGGCCGCCGCCGCTGACCGCCTGATACGTACTGGCCACCATGCGCACCAACCCAGCCTCATCGTGCAGCGGCTTCAGCACTGGCATTGCGGCCATGGTGGTGCAGTTGGGGTTGGCGATGATGCCCTTGCGCATGTTGGCGATGTCGCCCGGGTTCACTTCGCTCACGATGAGCGGCACATCGGGGTCCATCCGCCAGGCCGACGAGTTGTCGATGACGGTGACGCCTGCGGCCGCGAACTTGGGGGCGAGTTCACGCGACGACGTCGCGCCCGACGAGAACAGGGCGATGTCGAGCCCGGTGGGGTCGGCCGTGGAAGCGTCTTCCACCGTGATGGGCGTGCCCTTCCAGTCGAGCGTGGTGCCCGCCGAACGAGCCGAGGCGAAGAAGCGGATCTCATCGATAGGGAACGAACGCTCGGCCAAGATCTCGCGCATCACTGCACCGACCTGGCCCGTGGCACCGACTACACCAATTTTCATACAGCGCAGGCTAACGGGGTGGCCATGCAGGTGACCTGTGATTTTCGCCGCCCGGGCTGGTTCAGCGCACCGTGGCGATGAGCCACCAGTGGCTGCGGTTCGCACCGTCGAAGGTGTCGTCGGTGGTACCGGGCACCTTGAAGGCCCCATGCTTGGGGCTGCGGACGATGCGCACATCGTCGAGGTGGCGGCGCACCACGCCCATCACCTCACCCGGGCTGAGTCGGTTGGCCTGCCAGCCGAGTCGCGTGGCCCAGCGCTGGTTGGTGAGTACCGGGCCGATGACGGGCACTCGCCACAGCAGTCGGATGAGCTTGCCGGTGGGCCACAGCACGATGTCGGCGGCAGTCCAGGTGCGGAAGTTCAACGCCACGTGCCCACCCGGGCGAACCACACGCACCGCTTCGGCAGCCAAACCCAGCGCGTCGTCGCGATGGCAGTGCTGCAGCGTGATGTAACTGAAGGCCAAGTCGGCCGATGCATCGCCGATCTGCAGCGAGTGACCATCAGCCACATGCACCGTGCGTAAGCGCCCGGGCCTGCCGAACTGGGCGACGGTTTCGCGGCATCGTTCGAGAAATGCAGCGTCGAGATCGCAGGCCAGCACCGAGCCGAACATGCGGCTGAAACTCGCCGTCATGCGCCCGATACCCGAGCCGATCTCCACCAGTGTGTGCTGGCCGATGTCGGCGGTGTCGAGTCCGAAGGCGTGCAGGTAGGCCATCGTTTCGTCGTCGCCGGTGGCCACGAATGCGGCGAGGTCGAGTTCGCCGCCGGTCTGGTTGTTGAACACCCACCCGGTGCTGCGCACCACATCGTCGGCCGAGCCCTCATGCTCGGTGGCCGTACCCGCCGCAGTCCACGGCATGTGTTGGCGGCGTCGGCTCACGCTCGGTGCCCCCGCCGTCGTGTCACTTGCGCTCGGGCAGCGGAGCCGAATAGGCCTCGCTCGCATCGAGCCCGAACGCTGTGTGCAGCACACGCGCCGCACGTTCGAGATCGGACGCTGCGGTGACCACGCTGATGCGAATCGTCGACGTGGAGATCATCTTGATGTTCACCCCGGCGTCGGCGAGCGTGCGGAACATCTTGGCGGCGATACCAGGACTGGTCTTCATACCGGCACCCACCAGGCTGATCTTGGCGATGTCGGCATCGTGATCGACCCCGGCGGCACCCACTTCGGCAGCTACTCGGCTCACGATCGACTCGGCAGTTGCCATATCGGCCTTCGGCATCGTGAAGCTGATGTCGGTGGTGCCGTCGTGGCCGGTGTTCTGCACGATCATGTCGACGATCACGTTCGCCTGGGCGAGCGGTTCGAACAGCGCGGCGGAAATACCGGGGCGGTCGGGCACGGCCACGATGGTGACCTTGCTTTCCGACAGGTCGGTGACGACGCCGGAGATGATGGGCTCTTCCATGGAGGGCTCCTGACCGGTGACCCACGTGCCTTGCTCCCAGGTGAAGCTCGAGCGAACGTGAAGCGGAACATTGTGATTGCGGGCGAACTCGACACTGCGCAGGGCCAACACCTTGCTGCCTGCACCGGCCATTTCGAGCATCTCGTCGAAGTTCACGTGCGGCAGTTTGCGGGCCAGCGGCACCACGCGCGGGTCGGCGCTGAACACGCCGGTGACGTCGGTGTAGATCTCGCAGCTGTCGGCATTGAGGGCAGCTGCCAGGGCAACGGCGGTGGTGTCGCTCCCGCCGCGGCCGAGGGTGGTGATCTCGCGATCGGTGCTCACCCCCTGAAAACCGGCCACCACGCACACCTTGTTCTCGGCGAGGGCGTCGCGCACGCGGTCGCCTTTCACCTCGAGGATCTTCGCCTTGCCGTGCGAGGTGTCGGTGATGATGCCCACCTGGCTGCCGGTGAAGCTCATCGCCGGGATGCCGATATCGGCCAGGGCCATCGACACCAGCGACATCGACACGCGCTCGCCCGTGGTGAGCAGCATGTCCATCTCACGGCCCGGGTGGGTCTTGCCCACTGAATTGGCGAGCGCGATGAGGTTGTCGGTGGATTTGCCCATGGCGCTCACCACCACCACGACCTGATCTCCACGGCGACGGGTGAACGCGACGTTTTCGGCGACGGCGCGGATCCGTTCCGGGTCGGCGACGGACGTACCGCCGTACTTCTGCACGATGAGGGCCACGAGTTCGACAGGATACCGAGCAACCGGCCCGTCGGGCTGTACCGATAGGGTTCGCGCTTGTGCTCGCTCCTGTGATCGATTCGCTCATCGGCGACGACCAACCCACTGAAGTGCGGCGCGATATCGGCGTGCTCACGGCTGCCCGGTTGTGCGCCAATGGATGTTTCCGGTTCGCGCCGCCGTTCTTGGCCACCATCGCCCGCGGCACGGGGGTGACGCTCGACCAGATCGGCATCGCCGTGGCCGTGGCCGAACTCGCCGGGTTGCTGTCGCCGCTCACCGCACGAGTGGTCGACCGTCTGTCGCGCCGCCAAGCCATGGTGGCTGGGCTGGTGGGCGTGGCGGTGGGCACCACGTTGGCTGCAGCCAGCCAGGGCATGGTCATGTTCGTGGTGGCCCTGGTGATCTTGAGCCAGAGCAAGGTGATGTACGACCTCGGCCTCAACTCATGGGTATCCGACCACGTGCCCTACGAGAGCCGTAGTCGGGTGATGGGGTTCACCGAAACGTCATGGGCACTCGGGCTGTTGTTGGGTGTGAGCACGATGGGCCTGGTCACCGGTGTGTCAGGTTGGCGGGTTGGCTATCTCACCGGTGCGGTGGTGGTGATGTTGATGGCCGGTGTGGTGGGCCGACGGTTGCCGAATGAACCGCATGTGCGCGAACTCGCCGCCCGGCAAGAGGCGCACGCCTCGGCGGCCACCACGCGGCGCATCGGCAGCTACGGCTGGCTCATCGTGTTCGCCACCGCCACGTTGATGGCGGCCTCACAAAGCCTGTTCGTCACCTTCGGCAGTTGGCTCGAAGATGTGTTCAGCTTCACGCCGGCCATGTTGTCGGCACTGGCGTTCGGGTTGGGTTTCGGCGAGCTGTTCTCGTCGATCATGTCGTCGCAACGAACCGACCGGTGGGGCAAGGAACGCAGTATGGCCATGGGCGCAGCGGTGATGGTGCCGGCGTCGGTGGGGTTGGCGGTGTTCCACCAGCACCTCTGGATCGGCCTGATCTGCCTCATCGTGGCGATCGCCTGCTTCGAGTTCGCAATCGTCAGTTCCATCGCGGCGGCCTCGCAATTGGTGCCGGGGTCACCAGCCCGCGGGTTGGCCCTCACGTTGGCAGGGGGCACCTTCGGCCGAGCGCTCGCGTCGATACCCGCAACGCACTTCTACCAAGCCCACGGGATGAGTTGGCCAGCGATGCTGACAGCGTGCTTGGCGGGCTGCACGGCCGTGGCCGCATTCGCCGCGCTGCGCCTGGTCAACCGCTGATCACCACGGCCAGGGTGACGGTGTCGACGTCGGGCTGGTCGGGTTCGAACGAGCGCCGGTAGCTCAACACCACCTTCGTGGCACCGGCAGCGGTAGCCGTGAAGGTGGTGGTTTCGGTGCCGCCCTGGCCGGGCATCGGCGTGGCCGACGGGGTGGCCTGGTAGGTGGGTTCGCCCTGCTGGGCGAGCACCTTCGGGTCGGGGGCGACGGTCACGAACCACCGGTAGCCGGTGCTCGGGTTCGAGGGCAACGCCACGATGAGGGTTTGGCCCACCTTCAGGGTGACGGGACCCGACGCGGTGACGGTGACGGAGTTGCTCGCAGGTTGATCGCTGCCGCATGCGGTGGTCATGGTGAACAAGAGTGCCAGGGCGGCCAGGTAGCGCATGTGATGCTCCTCGATTTCGGGTTCCCTATCGACGCTCACCAAGCCTGCCCGGTTCCCGACGTCCTGCCCAGAGTCGAACGGCCGCATCCCGCATCCCGCATCCCGCATCCCGCATCCC
>JBAXQV010000207.1:0-4916 GCA_037131575.1 Actinomycetota bacterium | reverse complement strand
GAAATGCGCTTCACGATCTTGGCCTCGAACTCATCGCGGAACAGCGTGAGCGCCGAATGCACCGGGGCGAATGCCGACGGGCCGACGAAGCAGATGGTGGTCATCTTGTACGGGAACGGAACCGCCGCGAGCCCGAGCCGTTCGCTCGATGCGTGCGGGAAGTCGCCGGGGCAGATGCTCTGGCCCACTTCGAGCAGTTGGTCGAGGTCGGCCTGGGTGCCCTTGCCGGCCACGATGCGGCTGAGGATGCGCTCGAGCCACGTGCCACCTTCGCGGCACGGCACGCACTTGCCGCAACTCTCGTGGGCGTAGAAGCGGGTGAGGGTGAGCGCAGCAGCCGGGATGTCGGTGGTGTGATCCATCACCATGATGGCGCCCGAACCGAGCATCGAACCGGCGGCGCCCACCTGACGGCCTTCGAAGGGCAGGTCGAGTTGGTCGGGCAGGAACCACGGTGCCGAACCACCGCCGGGCACGAACGCCTTCAGTTCGTTGCCGTTGCGAATACCACCGCAGAACTCGTCGCCGTAGAGCAGATCGCGGAACGTCGTGGTGCCGTTGACGATTTCGTACACGCCGGGGCGATTCACATGGCCCGATACGGCCACCATGCGGGTGCCCGGTGAGGTGGCCGTGCCGATGGCGGTGTACGCCTCGACGCCATTGCGAGCGAGCCACGGCAGGTTGGCCAACGTCTCGACGTTGTTCACGATGGTGGGTTGGCCGTAGAGGCCGATGGCGGCGGGGAAGTACGGCGGCTTCAAGCGCGGCATACCGCGGTTGCCCTCGAGGCTTTCGATGAGCGCTGTTTCCTCACCAACCACGTAGGCCCCTGCACCCCAGTGCAGCACGATGTCGATGGAGAAATCGGTGCCGAGGATGTTGTTGCCCACATAGCCGGCGGCATAGGCGTCGTTCAGTGCCGATGCCACGCGCTCTTGTGCCAGCGCCATCTCACCACGGATGTAGAGGAAGCACTGCGACAGCCCAGCGGCGTAGCAGGCGATGAGGCACCCTTCGATGAGCTGATGCGGGTCGCGCTCCATGAGCAGGCGGTCTTTGTAGGTGCCCGGTTCACTTTCGTCGCCGTTCACCACCAGATAGCGCGGGAACTTGCCCTGCGGGGTGAGGCCCCACTTCACACCAGCCGGGAAGCCGGCACCGCCGCGGCCGAGCACGGTGGCTGCTTTCACATCGTCGTGCACTGCCTGCGGTGACTTGGCGAGGGCCGCCTTCAGGCCCGCGTAGCCGTCGGTGGCGAGGTAGCGGTTGAGCGTGTACGAGTCGTCGTACTGGAACCGCGAGGTGACGATCTGCGGCCGGTCGCCGGAGATGAAACCCGGCGCATGCGGAATGGAGGTGCCGCGCAATGAACTCACTTCGGTGCCTCCTCGGCGGTGACCAACCATGCGGGCGGAGCCGTTGCTTCCTCGGGCGGCACAGCGCCCACGCCGCGATCGGCGGGGATGTGCTGGCGCACGCGTGCCACGGTGCCGTGCGGCGGGATCTCGTCGTTCAGGCGACCGGCGCGGAGATCGTCGACCATGGCATCGAACTGCTCGGTGGTGACCCGGTAGCGGTGGCGGTAGTTCACCTGCAGCGTGGGCGCTTCGGTGCACGCCGCCTGACACTCGGCGTGCTCGAGCGTGAACAGACCATCGGGGGTGGTGCCACCGGCCTTGACGCCCAGTGTGTGCTCGGCATGGTGCATCAGGTTGTCGGCACCCATCAACGCGCAGCTCATCGTCTGGCAGATGTTGATGAGGTACTTGCCCACCGGCTCCATCTTGAACATCTCGTAGAACGTGCAGGTGCCCAGCACTTCAGCCGAGGTGGCGCCCACCAGTTCGGCGATGTGCTTGATGGCGTCATCGGTGATGTAGCCGTCTTGTTCTTGGGCGAGGTGCAACAACGGAATGGTGGCCGAGCGGGCACGCGGGTAGCGCCCGATGATCTCCTTGGCCAGTTGCACGTTGTCGGCATTGAGCCGGCTCATCGATCCACCTCTCCGAGCACCGGGTCGACGCTCGAGATCACAGCAACAGCGTCGGCGACAAGCCCGCCGCGCATCATGTGCGGCAAGCATTGGATGTTCACGAACGATGGGGCGCGCACATGCATGCGGTACGGCGTGGGCGAACCGTCGCTGGCGATGTAGCAACCGATTTCGCCACGCGGGCTCTCGATGGCCACGTACACCTCGCCCTCGGGCACCTTGAAGCCCTCGGTGAAAATCTTGAAGTGGTGGATGAGTGCTTCCATCGACTCGTCGATGCGGGCGCGCGGTGGCGGCGTGACCTTCTTGTTCTGGATCCGGTAATCGCCGGTGGGCATGCGCTCGAGGATCTGGCGCACGATCTTCATGCTTTCGCGGATCTCGTTGAGGCGGATGGCGTAGCGGTCGAAGGCGTCGCCGTACGAGCCGACGATGACGTCGAAGTCGACCTCGGCATAACGCAGGTAGGGCTGGTCACGGCGGAGGTCCCACGGCACACCGGTGCCACGCAGGATGGGGCCGGTGGCGCCGAGCGCGATGGCCTCCTGCTGGGTGATCACACCGACGCCCTGCAACCGGTCGCGCCAGATGGGCTGGCCGGTCATGAGCACGTCGTACTCGTCGAGCCGCGGTTCGATGAGTTCGAGCAGTTCGAGCACATCGTCGCGCCAACCGGCGGGCAGGTCGGCGGCGACGCCGCCAGGCCGGATGAAGTTGTGGTTCATCCGCAAACCGGTGACCTTCTGGAAGAAGCGCAACACCTCTTCGCGCTCGCGCCAGCCGTAGATCATCATCGACACGGCACCCAGGTCCATACCGTTGGTGGCCATGAACAACAGGTGACTGCTCATGCGGTTCAGTTCGCTGAGCAACATGCGCATCCACACGGCGCGCTCGGGGATGTCGCCGTCGATACCCAGCAACTTCTCCACCGCCAGCGAGAACACCAACTCGTTGTTGAGCGGGCTGAGGTAGTCCATACGGGTGACGTTGGTGCCGCCCTGCAGGTAGCTCAACGACTCGCCGGTCTTCTCCATACCGGTGTGCAGGTAGCCGATGATCGGCTTGCACCGCAGCACGGTTTCGCCCTGCAGTTCGAGCATGAGACGCAACACACCGTGCGTGCTCGGGTGCTGCGGCCCCATGTTGATGATCATCGTCTGATCTTCCGAGGGGTCGACCGGCAGGTCGCCCAACTTGGCGGCCTCGGCCTCGCTCATGCGCAGCACCGCACCCACTTCGCGCAGCAGTTCGCGGGCAGTGAGTTCGCTGCGCGGCTTCAAGCCCTGTGCGGGCTCGTTGCCACCTTTGATGGTGTCGAGGATGCTCATCAGTTCGGCGCTCCTTTGAACTGCACCGGAATGCGGCCGATCTCGTAGTCCTTGCGCAACGGGAAGCCGTCCCAGTCCTCGGGCATGAGGATGCGAGTGAGGTCGGGATGATCGGTGAACACGATGCCGAACATGTCGTACACCTCGCGCTCCATGGCCTCGGTGCCCGGGTACATGTCGAACAGCGACGGAATGGTGGGCTCGTCGCCACCCACCTGCACGCGTAGCCGCAGGCGCTGGCGGGCGGCGATGGAGAGGAGGTTCACCACCACTTCGAAGCGTTCAGCGGCGATGCCCTCAGGCAGTGTGCGGTTCGGCATGCGCAGGTAATCGACCGCCGTGAGGTCGGCCACCATCTCGTAGCCATCGGCCAACAGTGCCTTCACCACTTTCAGGTACGACGCCTTGGGTACGTGCAGCACCTGCTGGCCCAGTGAGTCGACCAACAGACAGCCGTGCAGCATGACGGGCGCGGGTGTGGCGTCGGTTTCGGTATCGCTCATGGTTCAGCGCACCCCGAGCACGACGGGCATCGGTTGTGCCGCGGCAGCAATCTCGGTGACATGCAGTTCGGCCCCAGCACCGGTTTCGCTGCGGCGGCGCGTGATCTCGCCGGTTTCGATGAGGCCGTGCAACGTTTCGATGGCGTGGATGAGCGTTTCCGGTGTTGGCGGGCAGCCCGGCGCGTACACATCGACGGGCACCACCTGGTCGACACCTTGCACGATGGCGTAGTTGTTGAACATGCCGCCGCTGCTGGCGCACACGCCCATGCTGATGACCCACTTGGGTTCCATCATCTGGTCGTACACCTGGCGCAGCACGGGGGCCATCTTCTGGCTCACGCGGCCGGCCACGATCATGATGTCGGCCTGTCGCGGCGAGGCGCGGAACACTTCCATTCCGAATCTGCTGATGTCGTAGTGCGCCGCACCAGTGGCCATCATCTCGATGGCGCAGCAGGCCAAGCCGAAACTCGCCGGCCAGCTACTGCGTGACCGCGACCAGTTGACGAGGTCTTCGATCTTGCCGGTGATGAAGTTGTGCTCCAGGCCACCAAGGCCATCGTCGAGCACATCGCGAACGATGCCCATCAGGCTGCCTCCTCGATTCGGCCTTCGGTGCCGACACGGCGAATGGTGCTCGTGGTGGTGCGCTCGGCCGATACACCGGAGTCGAGGCGCTGATACTTCTGCACCGGACCCCAGTCGAGTGCGCCGCGTGCGACCACGTAGACGAACGCTGCGAAGAACACCACGCTGAACGCCACCATCTCCCAGAAACCATAGGCACCCAACACGGCGCGCTCGATGGCATATGGGTAGATGAAGATCACTTCGATGTCGAACATGATGAACAACATCGCCACCACGTAGAACGTGACGGGGAAGCGTTCGGGTGGTTCGCGGCTGGGCACGATGCCACATTCGTAGGGCGCCTCTTTGGCCGACGACGGCCGCTTCGGTGCCAACAGACCCGACGCAGCGAAGCTGAGCGCGCCGAACAGCACCGCCACGATGAGCAGTGCCAGAACGGGAAGGTATTGGCCCATCAGTTCACGCCTTTGCGGGCAGTGCGAGTTGCTTTCG
>JBAXQV010000206.1:0-4917 GCA_037131575.1 Actinomycetota bacterium | reverse complement strand
GCGTGGTGGTGAGCGTGCCCTGTTCGAACACTGCAGCGTTTCGCTCGTGGGTGCTCGGCCTCGGTGTCGATGCCGAGGTGTTGCGACCGCCCGCCGTGCGCGCCGACATCGTTGCGTGGCTCCGCACCACGGTTGTTGAAGCAGGGCGGAACTGATGGCACAGCGCCGGGGGCCGCGCGGGGTGGCCGATCGAGTGGGACGCCTGTTGGTGATGTTGCCCTGGCTCGCTGAGCGCAAGGAGGCGACGCTGGCCGAGATGTCGGAGCGGTTCCAACTGACGGTGAAGGAACTCGAGGCCGATCTCGAACTCGCTGCATGTTGCGGCCTGCCTCCGTACATCGAGGAATGCATCGATCTGTACATCGACGAAGGGGTGGCCTACATGGATATACCCCGCCTGTTCACCAGGCCGTTGCAACTCACCGCTCCCGAGGCCTGGGACTTGCTGGCGGCGAGCCGCGTCGCTACGGCACTGCCGGGCAACGATACGGCCGGCTCATTGGCGCGAGCGCTGGCCAAACTCGAGGGGTACTTGGGCGACGACGGGGTGGTGCTCGAGCTGGGGCAGCCCCCGGCCACAGCATCCGTGGTGCAGGCCATCGAGGCAGGTCGGCGGATGGCCATCACCTATTGGTCGGCATCGAGTCACGACACCACCGAACGCACCATCACGCCGCGCACTGTGTTCTCCGACCGAGGTAACTGGTACGTCGATGCCGACGACGACCGTTCGGGTGAGGCACGTCGATTCCGCATCGACCGCATCACCGACTGGACGATCACCGATGACGAGGTGGCCGCGCGCGACGTGGCGGCGCCATCGGGCGGTGCCTGGTTCGAGGAGTTCAGCGAACTCAGCACAGTGACGGTGGAACTACGCGGCGAAGCCCGTTGGGCGGCCGAGCGTTACCCGGTGCGTATCGAGGCCGACGATGGCACCACGGTCAAGGCAACGTTTGCGGTAGCCGATGCGCGCTGGCTCGACACGCTATTGCTGCAACTCGGCCCGAACGCTCGGGTGCTGGAACCGGCATCGCGCCGGGGCAGCGCGGCAGAAGCAGCGAGCGCTCTGTTAGCGGCGCGCTATCGCGACGACAGTTGAGCCTCGAGTTGGCCGGCACTGGCGATGCCGTGTTCGCGGAGCAGCACCGGCAGCAACGCGGCGGTGGCATCGGCATCGGCGAGTGCATCGTGCGGTGAGAGCAGGTCGATGCCGTATCGCTCGCACAGGGCCGCCAAACGGTGCGACATGGTGCGATTCGGGTCGAGCCCGCGAGCGAGTTCGAGCGTGCACAGCGTGGGTCGCGGCGGGAACTCGATGGCCGCCCGCTGGCATGCCTTGCGCAGAAAGGCAATGTCGAACTCGGCATTGTGTGCCACCAGGATGCACCCGTCGAGCGACTCGAGGAGCCGGGCGAGCACCTGGGGCGCGGGAGGAGCGTGGCGCAGCTGGCGCCGACGAATGCCATGGATGTGTTGCGCGCCCACCCGGCCGAACCACCGCTGGCGGGGCCGGAGCAGACTGCCCCACCGATCGAGCACGGTGCCCGCTGAATCGACCACCACCACGCCTACCTGCAGCACCGAATCATGCTCCGAGGACAAGCCTGTGGTTTCGACGTCGACGACGGCGAAACGAAGCTCGGAGAGGTCGGCGGATGTCACGAGCTCACCTTATGCCGGGGGTGTTGCGCAGTAGCTGGTCGCACCCTTCCAAGGTGGGGCCAGAGTGCTGCGACGCTCTCTGGGCCAGCGGGCGTTGGTCAGCGGGCGTGGGCGCGAGCTCGCAGCCCGATCGGGGCGGCCACGGTGTACCCGGCGAGATGGCGCTCTTCTTCGCTTTCTCCGCCCCAGTACCCGTATTCGTGGTGGGTGCGAGCGAACTCGCGGCAATTGCTGGCGACGGCGCAGGTGGCGCACAACAACCGGGCCTGTGCTTCGCGTCGTGATCGGGCCTGTGGGCGTTCGGCGCGAGGCGGGAAGAACAGCGATGTGCGGCCCTTGCACGCCGCCAGTTCGGCCCACGTGTTGCCGGTGGACACCTGGCTGATGATCATTTCGGTTGCTGCCATGGTTCAACTCCCGCTCGATTGCCCGACGAGTGAGGTGCGTCCTGCTCGCCGATTTCATTTACTACTAACATTTAACAGTAAATGATCCAGGCGGCGCGCGCAAGGAAATGTTCGCGACGAAGAAGGCAGGGAAGCGGCGGCTCGGCTGGCTACAGCAACTCGGCGGCGAGGCTGGCCACGGTGCCCCGTTCGCACGCACTGAGGGTGATGTGCCCAAAGCAAGATTGCCCTCGGAAGGCATGGATGAGTACGGCCAACGCGTTGTTCGATTCGCCGAGGTAGGGCGCATCGATCTGGCTCGTATCGCCGGTGAACACCACCTTGGTTCCTTCGCCGATTCGCGTGAGGATGGTCTTCAGCGTGGTGGGCTCGAGGTTCTGCGCCTCATCGACGATCACCATCTGGCGGTGCAGCGACCGGCCGCGGAGGAAGGTGACGCTTTCGAGTGACAGTTGGTTGCGCACGGTGAGCTCGTCGATGAGTGTGCGTGCATCGCGACTCGAACGCTGATCGGTGAGGGCCACGATGGCATCGTGGATGGCCGACATCCATGGATCGAGCTTCTCGTCGAGCCCGCCGGGCAGGAAGCCCACATCGGCACGACCCACCGGTACCAGCGGCCGGTAGATGGCGAGTCGTTCGAATGCACGCCGCTCGACCACCTGCTCGAGGCCTGCAGCGATGGCCAGCAACGTCTTGCCGGTGCCGGCGCGGCCGTCGAGCGCCACCACGCTCACCTCGGGGTCGGCGAGCAACTCGAGCGCGAACCGTTGTTCTTTCGAGCGCGGTCGCAAACCCCAGGCTTCCGGCGGATTGTGCCCCAGTAAGGAAAGGTGTCGACCAGTGCGACGGGTGAGAGCCGATTGCTTGCCGGCCTTGAGTACAGCGAATTCGTTCTCGTCGATCGCTGCTGCACCGTCGAGGCTCGCCGCGTCGATCGTGCCCGAGGAATAGATGCCGTCCACCACGTCGGCGCCCACGTCGAGTGTTTCCCAGCCGCTGTTGCGCGTGGCTTCCACGCGGCCGGCTGGCTGGTGCTCGGCTGCGGCAACTCCGAGGTGCGCGGCCTTGATGCGTAGCGCCGCATCGTTCGACACCATCACGGTCGAGGCATACCGAGCTTGCCCGAGCGCAGCACCGATGATGCGGTTGTCGGGCAACTTCGGGTCGAGGCCGTGCTCGATGAGCAGATGATGTTGCACGCCGTTGATCTCGATCTGCAGCGTGCCGCCGTCGGCGCGGTCGGTGAGCGGTACGGGCGTGGCCAACGAGCCGCCCGCTCGGACGCGCAGATCCTCGATGCCGCGCAGTGCGGCCCGAGCCGCACGCCCCACGTCGTCGGGTCGACTCTTCAACCCGTCGAGCTCTTCGATCACTGTGAGCGGTATCACTACGTCGACGTCACCGAGGTGATGAACGCATGTGGGGTCGGCCACGAGCACGGAGGTATCGAGCACGAGGCGGGTGCGCAGTGACGGCGTCGCACCCCCAGTCGAATGATCGATCGGACGGGATGCAAGCACTTCGGTCAATGCAACTCCTTGGTAGGGGTCGTGAATCAGTGGGCTCGAATGTCGCTGGAAGGACAGTTGTTGTTCTAGCGGGCGTCGTCACGCGGTGCGTGGATGTCTAGGCAACGTTCACCCCGCGTTCATCGAACGACTGTCACAACACATCGGGAATGCCGTCGTCGAGCACCACACCGCAACTGTTGAGCGCGAACGACACGAGGTGGTACTGGCCGACGGTGAAGATGACATCGAGCATCTGCTCCACCGAATACTGCGTGGACAGTGTGGTCCAGGTGTCGTCTTGGATGCGGCTGAACTCGTGCAGCTCGTCGACCGCCCGGAGGAGCGCTGCCTCGAACGGGCTCCACGCCTGATGGCTCGGCCCTACGCGCACCTGCTCGATCTCGGCAGCCGTGATATCGCATCGTTGCGCAATGACCACGTGCTGCCCGAACTCGTACGGGGCTTGGCAACGCACGCCGACGCGCAGGATGAGCAGTTCTCGGTCGCGGGCCGACAGCGTGTTCTTCGAGAGCACGTGCGTGGCGAACACCAGCCAACGCTTCAACAGCGCGGGGTGGTTCGCGAGTGTTGCGAAGATGTTGAGCGTCGACCCATCGGGGGCGCGTAAACCGCCGCGCTCGTACAACTCCACCACCTCAGGACTGGGTTGCGTGACGGGTGAGATGCGAGGACTGTTCATGGCGCGATCATCGCGCCTACGGACTGTTCTGTCGGCGCGAACGGCCCGGATCATGTTGTTGCATTTGCAATGAAAAGGGTGCTTGATATTCGTTGTCGAAAGTTGTTCGATACGCGTGCGTAACGCTCCGTTACTCAGTCCATATCACGAGGTACCACAGCACATGACCAAAGCAGAGTTGATCGACGAAGTTGCCAAGGAAGCGGGCGTCACCAAGGCCGACGCAGAGCGCTCCATCGCAGCGTTCTTCAGTGTCGTCACCAAGACGGCGAAGAAGGGCGACAAGGTTGCATGGCCGGGCTTCGGCTCGTTCAGCACCACGAAGTCGAAGGCCCGCACGGGTAAGAACCCGCGCACCGGTGAGCCGGTGAAGATCGCCGCGTCGACCCGCATGAAGTTCACGGCCAGCAGCACGCTGAAGGCCGCGCTCAACCCCAAGAAAAAGTAACCCAGGAAAGAAGAGGAACACCCACCATGGCAACCACCAAGAAGGCCGCTCCGGCCAAGAAGGCTGCACCCGCTAAGAAGGCTGCACCGGCCAAGAAGGCTGCACCGGCCAAGAAGGCTGCACCGGCCAAGAAGGCTGCACCCGCTAAGAAGGCTGCACCCGCTAAGAAGGCTGCACCGGCCA
>JBAXQV010000205.1:0-4922 GCA_037131575.1 Actinomycetota bacterium | reverse complement strand
ACGACGAGCGCGAGCAGACCCTCAACCAGATGCTCGCCGAGATGGACGGGTTCGAAACGAGCGAGGGCATTGTCATCCTCGCCGCCACCAACCGGCCCGACATCCTCGACCCAGCGCTGTTGCGCCCAGGCCGCTTCGACCGCCAAATCGTGGTGCCGTTGCCCGAGGCCGAAGAGCGCCTCTCCATCTTGAAGGTGCACAGCCGCGACAAGCGCATCGGCCCCGATGTCGATCTCGACACCATGGCCAAGGCCACCCCGGGCATGAGCGGCGCCGACCTGGCCAACCTGGTGAACGAAGCGGCGCTATTCGCGGTGCGTCGTGGCAGCCAGCAAATCGCCCGCATCGACTTCGAGAATGCTCGCGACCGTGTGGTCATGGGCGCACGCCGCGAGAGCCTGGTGATGTCGGCCGAGGAAAAGCGCGCCACCGCCATCCACGAGAGCGGTCACGCCATTCTCACCGTGGTGCTGCCCTACGCCGACCCGTTGCACAAGGTCACCATCCTTCCCCGCGGTATGGCACTGGGTGTCACCTGGAGCCTGCCTGAAGAGCGCCACACGTATTCGAAGGACTACTTCGACGACATGATCTGCCGCGCAATGGGCGGACGTGTTGCCGAGATCATCGTGTTCGGATCGCTCAATTCGGGTGCTGCCAACGACCTCGAACAGGCCACCGGCATCGCCCGTCGCATGGTGCGTGAATGGGGCATGAGCGACAAGGTGGGCCCCATGGCCTGGCACAGCCAGCAACAGGTGTTCCTCGGTGAAGACCTCATGACCGGTGGGCGCGAATACAGCGACGACACGGCACGGCTCATGGACGAAGAGATCTCGCGCATTCTCCACGAGCAAGAGCAACGAGCCAAGGACCTCCTCATCAAGCACCGCACCGGGCTCGACCTGGTGGCCGAGGCATTGCTCGAGAAGGAAACCATCGACGGCGCCGAAGTGGCCCGCCTGCTGCAAACCGCCATGGGTGGCTCCGAGGCGTCGCCCGAGCAGACCTCGACATGGAGCACCGGCACCGGCAACTGAGCTGCTACGACGCGTCGGCCTCATCACGAGCCGACGCGATACCGGCCCACAGATCGGTGGCGCTGTTGCGCCCCAAGAAACTCCGCCGCACCACGCCGCTACGGTCGACCACCACCACTGTGGGCACAGCGTCGATGCCGTACTTCTGGTGGAGGGCGCGCTGCGCGCCATACTCGATCTCTTCGAACCCCACCTGCGGAGTCTCCGCAGCCCGGGCCTTGGCCACCATGTCGGCACAGGTATGGCACGACGCCGACGTGAACGCCACCACCAGCCAGTCGAGATCATCGTGGCCGAAGTCGGCCCGATCGAGTTGCTGCGGCACGGTATGGGCCACCTGCGTAGGGGCGTCGGCGGGTCGGCGGCGGCGGATCACGGCAGCCACCACACCCACCACCACCACGATCGCCAGGGCGATCACGACACGTTCCATCGGTTGATCTCCGATCGTCAGCCCGACAGGGCGAATGAGCCAGTGCGGCCGCGCAGGTCGCCACCTCGACCGAGGAGGCGTTCCACGAACAGCCGTTGTTTGCTGGTGATGATGAGCGGCGCCTTGAGCAGCGAGGGATCGGTGAGCGGCACCGTGACCACCCCGCCTGCGGCCAGGGGTACCGCCTCGAGCCCAGGTACCGGTACGAACCCACCCGGCCCGAGCGTTGCCACCTCCACCGTGGTGGCCACACTGTCGGCGTTGAGCACCACCAAACCAGCTTCGATGGGTTCATCGGTGCCAATGGCTGCCGACCATCGAGCGGATGCCAACCCACCCGGCATGCCCATGACCACGGTGGTGGCCACGCTCTTACCGGCCGGCCGGTTGATGACTCGTTCGACCACGATCGACGCTGTGGAGAAGGTGGAGAACACCGCTGCATGCCGACCGGCGGGTAGGCCTTTCACCGTCGCCACGTCGAGGGTGACCACACGACCGGCCGCAACATCGATCTGCGTGTCGTTGGCGAAACTGTCGGATGCGGGCACCCCGAGGAACCGTGCATCGACAGTGACATCTTGTGAGGTTGGGTTGTACACCTGATACAACTCGCTGATGCCGGTACCGCTCTCGCCATCGGCGAAGAAGTACTGATCGGCCAGCGCGGGCGCACCGAGGGAGAGTCCGAAACCGAGCCGACCACTGCCGAGGTAGTGCTGCGCCCTTGCCGCAACCACACGTCCGCGGCTGGCGACCACCTTGGTGGCGATGACCGGTTCGTCCTTCGCCCCAAGTTCGATCACCTGCACCGAACGCCCAGGCACCGGAAAACCCTGCAACCTCGACGGGTTGCGTACACCGGCGTTGGTGACGAAGCCGATGTCGACGATGGCGGCCTCGGGGTACGGGTTGGTGAGCACGATCTGCTCCACCGAATCGGATGCTGTGAACCCATCGGCGAAGTACCAGTTCGACGACGCAGCGTTGGCGCAAGGCGACACCGAATCGCCCGCCGGATGCACCGCATGCTGCTCGACGAACCCGCCCCCACCCTCGATTTCCACCACCGCCGAAACGTACGCACCAGTGGTTTGCAACGTGGCGAGATCGATGCTGGCGCTGGTACGGGCCGCCACATCGACCGGGCGTACCACTGCGGTGGCCGTCGGGTCGCTCGAGTACACGGTGATCTGCCCATGCTTGGGCTGATCAGATGGGTTGGTCACCACCACCACCCCACCGAGACCCTGCGCACCGGCAGGCACACCCGGGCAGAACCACGACGAGGTGATGAACGAACCTGCCGGAACGAAGGGCAAGGTGGGCGCACCGAGGTTGGTGAACGAGCTGATCGGCACGTGCAGGTCGCGACGCTGCGCAAGGCCGAAGCCCACCAGCGATACACCTACCACGACCCCGGCGATTGCACGGCGAAGGTTCATTCGGCGGCCTCGCTGGTTTCGGTGATGGGGTCGAACACGATGACTGGTTCGGCAGGTTCAGTGGCCACTCGTGCCGTGCGTTCGAGCGGTCGACGCAGCCGCACACCCATGGCCACGCCGAGTGCCACTACCCAGCCCAAAGCAACCAAGAGCAACTCGAACCGACGCAGGAGGGGCTGCGCGTACTCGAGTGTTGCGGTGCCCGGATGAGCGAGGTCGAACGCAGTGGTGGAGCCGAATGCCGGGCGGCCGGCCACACCTTTGCCATCGAGCGAGAGCCGCCAATGGTCGTCGAACGGCACGGCGAGGTGCACGGTGCCCTGCGGGGCACCCACTGTGGCCGCCGAGAGTTGATCGGCTCCCACCATGATGGGCGTAGCGCCCGCTAGGTCAGCTTGGGCGAGCGCAGTGGCCCCCGCCTTGGTACTGGCCACGGCGCCATCGGCAGTGAGCACACTGCGCATCGGCACCCAAGCACGGTTCTCGAACACGACGAATGACGGTGGGCTGTACATCTCGGCGAGGTCGAGTTGATCGCGTAAGGCGTCGAGCAACCCCACCGGCAGCGGTAGCGGTCGGTCGCCGGTGGAGATCGACCCATCGATCACTGGCACCACCACATACCGAACGGCGAACGGCGCGAGAAGGCGCCCGGCACGGGTGGTCGAGCCCGTCGCGATGGCTTCGAGTGCATCGACCACCTCACCGTCGCCAGCGCTGGCCGGGCTTGCCCACGTGTCGTCGACCAACAGCGTTCGATCGTTGCTGAGGCCGTAACCCACACCGTTGGCCAAGGTATGCGGCGCCACGGGTACGAGCCTTTGGTCGCCGAGCCACAACACTCGGTAATCACCTTCCGCAGGGTGTTGCGGCAGTTGGCCGAGGAGATCGACCAGCGTGTAGCGAGGGGTGTCCCATCGCCCGCTGCGCAGTGCCAACACACCCGGCACCGCCCCCAACAATGCAGCCAGCCCGCACAGCACACCGAGCGGCTGTCGCCACCCGAAGCCGGCAACACGCACATCGGTTTCGAATGCTGCCACGATGCACCCTGCAGCGAGCGCCAGCCCCAGTGCAACGGGCACCAGCAGTACACCGGATTCGGGCAGGCGCACCGACGACGGCTGTGCCGACCACACAGCCAGCCAGCCGAAGCTCACCACAAGCACCGCAGCACGCAGCGCCCAACCGAACCGCCAGCCCCAACAACACCGCGCCGAGCGCCGGAAGATAGAGCGCGAGCGCAAGTGGTGCACCCAAACCGCGGCCGATGTGGAAACTCAGCGTGGAGAACGCCGACTGCCCCGGCAGGGCCGCGCGCGAGGGCCCCATAAGGGCTGCCCATCCGCCGTGGAAGTACATCGCCGCCGACCACGGCATCTCGAGCACGAACCCGATGACGGCAGCGCACAACGCGGCGCCCGCCATCCACAGCGCTGCCCGAACAGGCGCTCCCGAGATGAGGGTGGCGAGCCCGACGAGGCATCCCACCATGACGAGCATCAGCAGATACGACGGCTCGAACGACCCTGCAATGGCAGCCACCACACCTGCCCCAGCGATGATCTGCACCCGCTGGCGGGTCGTGGTGGCAACCACCCGCTCACCATCGTCGTCGCTCACAGTGGCGGCCAAACCGGATACTCGGCGCATGGCGTCGAGCGACCAGGGCAGGGCCGCCGACACGGCGAGCACACTCCATCGCCCCACCGAGATCGCCTGGCTGGCCAACGGCATCGCCGCATACACGAGCAGGGTGGCAAGCCGCGCCCGACGCGACGAGAAACCACGCGTCACCCGCCAGATGCCCATCGGCCCCACCACCAGTGCACCGATGATGCCCAAGGTTTGCAGCGCACCCATGTGGAAGAGGGTGACGACACTGGCGATGCCCACCAGTGCGAGGCCCGTGGGGTTGGCCGACGAGACGCTCAGCTCGCGGGCGTTCCATCCACTGGCAAAGGTGCGCAGCAGATGGAGTGGGCTCGAGTCGTAGGGCAGGAA
>JBAXQV010000204.1:0-4931 GCA_037131575.1 Actinomycetota bacterium | reverse complement strand
CTCAGCCAGCCGACATGGCTCGAGCGGCTGCCCGGGTGGCGGCAAGGCCGATCTGGTCGATCACCTCTGGTGTATGGCCAATGCCCACGAACAGGGCCTCGTACGCACCGGGCGCCAGCGCCACCCCTTCGGCCAGCATGGCGTGGAAGAAGCGGGCGTACAGCGCCTCGTCGGTGGTCTTCGCCTCGGCGAAGTTGGTGGGCAGTCCGGTGCCGGTGCCAGAGCCAGCCAAACCAGAGCCGGCCAACCCGGTGCCGAAGTACATGCCCACCAATGTGCCCACCACGGGGAAGCGGGCGGGCAGCCCGGCGGCGTCGCATGCCTGCTGCAGCACATCGGCCAACCGTTCGGCACGGCGTGCCAACTCGACGTACACCTCGGAGGTGAGTTGGTCGAGTGCGGCCAGGCCAGCAGCAGTGGCGAGCGGGTTACCGGCCAGGGTGCCGGCGTGGAACACCGAACCGAGCGGCGACAGCGTTTCCATCACGTCGCGACGACCGCCGACGGCGCCGATGGGCAACCCACCGCCGATGACCTTGCCGAAGGTGGTGAGGTCGGGGCGCACACCGAAGTGCTCCTGTGCTCCACCCACACCGAGCCGGAAACCGGTGATCACTTCATCGAACACCAACAGCGCGCCCACCCGGTCGCATTCGGCACGAAGGCCCTCGAGGAACCCCGGTGCGGGGGCCACGACGCCCATGTTGGCCGCCACGGGCTCCACGAACACGGCCGCCACCTGCTCGTCGAGCTGCGGCACCACGTTGTAGGGCACCACCAGGGTGTTGGCAACGGCGCTGGCGGGCACACCGGCCGTGCCGGGCAACCCAAGTGTGGCGACGCCCGACCCACCGGCGGCCAACAGTGCATCGGTGGCCCCGTGGAAGTTGCCGTGGAAGATGACGATGCGATCGCGGCCGGTGAAGCCGCGAGCCAGCCGCACCGCGGTACTGGTGGCTTCGGTGCCGCTGTTCATGAGCCGCACCCGCTCGCAACTGGGCACTCGCTCACGAATGGCCTCGGCCAGCTTCATCTCACGCGGTGTAGGGGCGCCGTACGACGTGCCTCCGGCGGCGGCTTCGCCCAGTGCGGCGGTGACTGCCGGGTGAGCATGGCCGAGGATGATGGCGCCGTAGCTCTGCACCAGGTCGATGTAGCGAGTGCCTTCCACATCCACCACGTACGGGCCTTCAGCCCGCGCCACCAGATACGGCGTACCACCGACCGCACGGAATGCCCGGATGCTCGAGTTCACCCCACCCGGAATGGCCTCGGCCGAACGGGCGAACAGCGCCGCGTTCGAGGCGATGCCCGCACCGGTGCAGGTGGTGGCAGAACAACCCGCCGCAGGGCAGGTGGTGGGGTCGCAGAAACCGATGCCGCTCATGCGATACCTGCTGCGTAGCGCTCGGCGAACCAGCGGGCGAAGTAGGTGAGGGTGATATCGGCACCGGCACGGGCGATGGCGGTGAGTTGCTCGGTGGCCACCACGTCGTGGTCGATCCAACCGTTGGCTGCCGCCGCCTTGATCATGGCGTATTCGCCACTCACGTGATAGGCGGCCACCGGCACGTCGACCTCGGCACGAACAGCAGCGATGACGTCGAGATAGCTCATGGCGGGTTTCACCATCACCATGTCGGCACCCTGGGCCAGGTCGGCGCGTACTTCCACCAACGCCTCACGACTGTTGCGCCAGTCCTGCTGGTAGCCCTTGCGATTGCCACCGCCCACGATGGTGCAATCGACGGCCTCGCGGAAGGGCCCGTAAAGGCCACTCGCATACTTCGCCGAGTACGCCAGGATGGCCACGTCGGAGAACCCTTCGGCGTCGAGCGCACTGCGGATGACACCCACCTGGCCGTCCATCATGCCGCTGGGCGCCACCACATGGGCCCCCGCCCAGGCCTGCGCCACCGCGATGCGGGCGTAAATGTCGAGCGTGGCGTCGTTGTCGACCGACCCATCGCCGTCGAGCACTCCGCAATGCCCGTGGTCGGTGTATTCGTCGACACACAGATCGGCCATCACCACCAGGCGATCGCCGATTCTTTCTCGAATTTCTCGCAGAGCAACTTGCACGATCCCGTTCGGGTCGAACGATTGACTCCCAATGGAATCCTTCTCCGCCGGCACGCCGAACAACACCAGCGCGCCGACGCCGAGGTCGGCCAGCGCCTCCGCTTCGGCGATGAGGCTAGGGATGGTGTGTTGCACCACGCCCGGCAGCGACGAGATGGGCTGGGGCGCATCGATGCCTTCGCGCACGAACAGCGGCGCTACGAGACGGCTGGGGTGCAGGCGGGTTTCGGCGACGAGTTCGCGCATGGCCGCTGTGGTGCGCAACCGGCGTGGGCGTTGCACCGGGAACGGTGACGCAGGAATGGCAGTCATGGATGTGCATCGTACGGCCCGTTGTGGCGAGGTGGGCCAATGAGCGACCGGGCCATGCACAATCTCGAACTCGACGACGAGTTGGTGCTGCTCTGCGACGAGGCCGAAGCGGCACTGTCGCTCGGCATGGTGGAACAGGCTGCCGAACTGTTCGGTCGCGCCGCTCGCCATGCGGCGATGAGCCCCTTGCGCTGGGCGTTGGTGATGCGTCGTGCCCATTGCCTCGACGCTGGCGGCGACCTCGAGAGCGCCGAAGAACTGGCGCTCGCCGTGATCGCCGATACCAACGAGGCCCTCGCGAACCCCGATCCGGGGGTCGCCCACACCGTCACCCGTGCAGCACGGGCCGATGCGTTGAGCCTGGCAGCGGCAGTGGCCTCGAGCCTGGCCAGCAGCCCGCGTTTCGCCCGCGACCCCGATGGCGCCACCGAACTGGCCGGCGCCGCAGCCGAGGCCTTGTCTGACGCGCTCGAAGTGCTCGCCCCCATCTCCGACCGCTCGGCATCGCATCATGTGCTGCACCACCTCGGCCAGAGTTGCTTGCGCGGTGAACTCACCCATCCGGCCATCAGTTGGCTCGAACGGGCCCTCGAAGTGGCGGCCAACGACACCCAACGAGCCGTCTCACAGGCGCTACTCGCCGTGGCGCACCACCTGGCTGCTGCTCAGTTGATGTCGCATCGCCCCAGTTGCTTCGATCCCGACGTCGCCCATGCCGAACTGGCCGACTCCGAACTGGCCGACTCCGAACTGGCCGACTCCGAACTGGCCGAAGACCGCAGCCTCGCCGAGGCACATCTGCAGGCGGGTATCACCGCTGCCAGCGCTGCCCTCGACGAGCCCAGTTGCTGCGATGCCACCACGCTGGCCACAGCATCGGCCCACCGTGCCCTGATGACGGTGATGCTCGACCACATCGGCGATCGTGCAGCAACGGCAGGTCGGGGCAGCAGCCCGCTCGCCGATTCACGCACAGCACTCGCCCAACGCCGCACGCGACCCATCACACCCCTCACCCCAGTGGCAGCGCTGGCCACTGCTGCCGACGCCTTGGTGCGTTGGGCCGGTGGCATGACCGACCCAGCCGCGCTGGTGAGCGCCATCGTTGGGCCGATGCTCGACGGAAACACCGAACCGGCACGCCTGTCCGCGGCACCCTTCCTCGCCGCGTTCGAACCGATGCTCATCGATCTGCTGGTTGCACATGGTCGTGCCGAGCAGATGCGGCTCATCCTCGAACAGCGCATCGAACGCACCACCATCGAATTGCGCCGTGAGCGTGCGGTGCGGTGGCGCCTCACCGAACGCCCTGCCGCGCAGGTGGAACCGACGGTCGTGGCCGAGAGTGGGCCCGCTGTGCCTGGCGACAATCTCTCCACCGGCACGCTGTGCGTGGCCATCGTCGATCTCGACAACTTCAGTCGACTACACGACGACGTGGCACCGGGGCACACCGAGATGCTGCTCGACGAACTCACCGGGTTGTTGCATCGCGTGTGTCGCCGGGGCGACACCGTGCTGAACCTCGGCCGCGATCGTTTCGCTCTGGTGCTCGCCGATACATCGCCCGACGATGCACGGCCGATGCTCGAACGCCTGCGCGTCCTCATCGCCAACCGGTCGTGGCGACACCTGCCCTCGAACATCCGCGTCAGCGCGTCCATCGGGGCGGCCATCGGCACCGATGGTGTCGATACTGAGCACCTGTTCACCACCGCTGAGGAAGCCATGCTCAACGCCAAACGCGCTGGCGGCGACCGGGTGGTGTTCCACTGAGGTGAACGGCTCGGTAGGGTTCCGATCGATGCCGGCTCAAGGACAGTTCAACCTCGACAACGCCGAACTCGAACCTGGTGAACCGTTGCGGCTCGCGCTCTTGGTGCAGAACCTCGGCACCGGTACCGAGAGCTATGCGCTCACCCCCACCGGTATGGCTGCGGCGTGGACCACCATCCGGCCTGCCTACATCACCCTGTTCGGCGGTTCCAACGAATCGGTCGACATCGATGTGCGTGCGCCGCGCCTGGCCACCACCACTGCCGGCCCACTCACACTGGGGGTGCGCATCGTTCCGCAAGGCACACCCGACGAAGTGGTGGAAGCCGAAACCACGGTGCACGTTGCCGAGATCGGCGACCGCCGTCTCACCGTGCTGCAGCCGGCCATTCGTGCCCGCCGCCGCGCCAGGTTCGAGGTGATGATCGAGAACCTCGGCAATACGCAGGCCAGTTGTCGGATGAACCTCATCGAACCCACCGGGAGGCTCACCGGAAGGTTCGATCCACCGTCGGTTGGGGTGCCGTCGGGAGGCAGCACGCTCACGCGCCTCACGGTCACCACGCGCCGGATGCACTGGGACCGTCAGTCGCACTCGATCCCGTTCATCGCGGAGGCCGAACAATCCAGCGGCGGTAACGCCGTATCGGGTAGCGCCGTATCGGGTGGCGCCACCCTGGTGCAGGCATCGATGGTGCCCGACCGATTGGGTGCGCGGCTCATTGGTGCGGCGGTGGGTGTCGCGGCGCTCACCGCGGCAT
>JBAXQV010000203.1:0-4934 GCA_037131575.1 Actinomycetota bacterium | reverse complement strand
TTCAAACTGATGCCCGATCTGTCCGAGCGCATGCGCATCGGCGGGCGAGGCATGGTGCAGTGGCATCGCGCAGGTGTCGACCAGCGCCCGGCCGACGAACTGGTGCAGCACGATGTGGTCCGCGAGGTGTCGGCCGATGGCCTCTCGGTGGTGTACCGCCACCGCGTGGTGGTACCCGAAGCGCTTGCCGACCTGCCCCGTGTGGGCGTGCGTTTCGTACTGCCCGGTCGGTTCAGCGCGTTGCGCTGGTTCGGGCGCGGACCGCACGAGAACTATCCCGACCGCAATGCCTCGGCCATGCTCGGTACTTGGGAGGGCGGCCCCGATGAGCAGCCGTATCTGGTGCCCCAGGAGTTCGGCCTGCGCACCGATGTGCGCTGGCTCACGGCCACCGACCCGGGCACCGGCGACGTGGTGCGCATCGACGTGCTCGAACCGAACGCACTGCACATGTCGGCCACCAATGTGCGCGACCACGCCCTGTTCGCGGCTGCCAACCAAGCCGACCTCGAGCCGGGCGACGAACTGGTGGTGCACCTCGACGTGGCCCACCGCGGGGTGGGTACGGCGAGTTGCGGCCCCGATGTGTTACCGCAGTATCAGGTGGCGGCAGGCGAGTACTCGTTCGCATATCGCCTCACGGTGGGGCGGGCGAGGCAATAGCATCAACTGCTGTGCCTGAACGCATCACCCCTGCGGCCGTGGTGAAGGTGGCCAAACTGGCCCGCCTCGACCTCGGCCCCGACGAAATCGACCGGATGACGGTGCAACTCGAAGGAGTGCTCGAACACTTCGCCGATATCGACGCGCTCGATCTTGCCGCTGTCACCCCGATGACTCAGCCGTATCCGTTGCAGAACGTGTTCCGCGACGATGTGGTGGTGGAGGGGCTCGACCGTGCCGAAGTGCTGGCCGAGGCACCGCTGGCCGAAGATGGCCGTTTCCGGGTACCGCCCATCATCGGAAGCACCGAATGAGCGCGTCGGTTCGTTCGGCTGCCGCCATCGCCGCCGGGGTGCGTGATGGTTCGCTGAAGGCCACCGACGTGCTCGAGGGCTATCTGGCCGAGATCGATCGCCGTGAGGGCGATATCCACGCCTTCAACCTCGTCACTGCCGACCGGGCGCGTGAAGCGGCTGCCGCCGTCGATGCTGCAGTGGCCGCTGGCCGCGACCCCGGCCCTCTGGCCGGTGTGCCGGTGGCGTTGAAAGACAACATGTGCACCCGCGGTGTGCCCACCACCTGCTCGTCGAAGATCCTCGGCGACTGGCGCCCGCCCTACGATGCCACCGTGGTGAGCCGCCTCGCCGCCGCTGGTGCGGTGAGCGTGGGCAAGACCAACCTCGACGAGTTCGCCATGGGTTCGAGCACCGAGAACTCGGCGTTCGGCCCCACCCGCAACCCGCACGATCTCGGCCGTGTACCCGGTGGGTCGAGCGGTGGCAGCGCTGCTGCTGTGGCGGCCGGTTTCGCCCCCGTGGGTATCGGCAGCGACACCGGTGGGTCCATCCGTCAGCCCGCAGCGCTGTGCGGTGTGGTGGGTGTGAAGCCCACCTACGGCTACGTGAGCCGCTACGGCCTCATCGCCTTCGCCAGTTCGCTCGACCAGATCGGTCCGTTCACCGCCGATGTGCACGACGCAGCCTTGGTGCTCGATGTCATCGGCGGGCACGACCCCATGGACTCCACGTCCATTCCGAAGCAGCACGCGCCGCTGGTCGATGTGCTGAACCAGGGTGTCGAAGGCCTACGCGTGGGTCGTATCACCGACCTGCCCGAGGGTGCCGACCCCGATGTGGCCGAGCGTCTCGAAGCAGCGTTCGATGCCCTGCGCGCCGCTGGGGCCACCATCGTCGATGTGCAGGTGCCGGCCTTCGGCTACGCCCTCACCGCCTACTACCTCATCGCCCCGGCCGAGGCCAGCAGCAACCTGGCCCGATTCGACGGGGTGCGGTTCGGCACCCGGGTCGACGCGGCCGATACCAACGCCATGTACTCGGCCACTCGAGCCGCAGGGTTCGGCGACGAAGTCAAGCGACGCATCATGCTGGGCACCTACGCCCTCAGTGCCGGCTACTACGACGCCTACTACGGGCGGGCGCTGAAGGTGCGCCGGCTCATCCACGACGATTTCGAGCGGGCCTATCAGCACGCCGATGTGTTGCTCACACCCACCTCGCCCACGGTGGCGTTCCCGTTCGGCGCCAAGGGCGACAACCCGCTTGCGATGTGGCTGTGCGACCTCTACACCATTCCCACCAACCTCGCCGGCCACCCGGGCATGAGCGTGCCGTTCGGTACCGGTGCCGACGGCCTGCCGGTGGGTGTGCAGGTGTTGGCCCCCACCCTGGGCGAAGCCGTCATGTTCCGTGTGGGCGCAGCACTCGAAAGGGCAGCATCGTGAGCGATATCGACGAATCGAACCTGCTGGCCGGTGGCTGGGAGCTCGTCGTGGGCCTCGAGGTGCACGTCGAGTTGGCCACGGCCACGAAGCTGTTCAGCGCCAGTGCCAACCATTTCGGCGACGAGCCGAACACCCATATCGACCCGGTCACGCTCGGCCTGCCGGGTGCGCTGCCGGTGCTCAACCGGCAGGCGGTCGAGTTGGCCATGCGCATCGGCGCGGCGCTCAACTGCACCATTCAGCCGTGCACGTTCCACCGCAAGAACTACTTCTATCCCGATATGCCCAAGGCGTATCAGATCAGCCAGTACGACCAGCCGCTCAACATCGACGGCCACCTCGACCTGCCCGACGGCACCCGTATCGGTGTCGAGCGCGCCCACCTCGAGGAAGACACCGGAAAGAGCACCCACATGGGTGGTAGCGGTGGGCGTATCCATGGCAGCGACTACTCGCTCATCGACTTCAACCGCGCCGGTGTGCCGCTGGTGGAGATCGTCAGCCGGCCCGATATCCGCACCAGCGAGCAGGCCCGCCAGTACGTCACCGAGCTGCGGGGCATCTTGCTGGCCGTCGGCGCCAGCGACGCGAAGATGGAAGAGGGCTCGATGCGCGTCGATGCCAACGTGAGCGTGCACAAGCCGGGCACTCCGTTCGGCACGCGCTGCGAGATCAAGAACGTCAACAGCGTGCGTTCGCTCGGCCGGGCCATCGAGTACGAGGCGCGCCGCCAGATCGACCTCATCGGAACCGGTGAGAAGATCCGCCAAGAGACCCGTCACTGGGACGAGAACGACGGGCGCACGCACACCCTGCGCTCGAAGGAAGATGCCGACGACTACCGCTACTTCCTCGAACCCGACCTCGTGCCCCTGGCCCCGTCCGACGAATGGGTGGCCGCGGTGCGTGCCGCGCTGCCCATGCTGCCGGCCGCTCGCCGCACCCGGTTGGCCACGGCCGCCGGGGTGGCCCCCGATGCCGAGTCGGTGATGGCTGTGGTCGAGCGCGGGCAAGACGACTATGTGCTCGCCGTGGCCGCCGCCGGTGGCGATGTGGCCCGTGCCCTGGTGCATGTGAAAGAGGCCTACGCCGATGAGGGCGCCGAGCCGCGTGTGCCGGCGGCCGACCTGGCACTGCTCACCACCATGGAGGTGGGTGGCAAACTCACCGCCACGCAGGCCAAAGCGGTGCTGGCCGACATCGTCGCCAATGGTGGCGGCGATGCGGCGGCCATCGCTGCGGCGAAGGGCTTCGAGGCCATCGACACCTCAGCGCTCGAATCGCTGGTCGACCAGGCCATCGCCGGCGACCCCGACGCATGGGCCAAGTTCTGCGCCGGCGAAGGCAAGGCCATGGGCGCACTCGTGGGTGCGGTCATGAAGCTCAGCCAGGGCAAGGCCGACGGCAAGCAGGTCACCGCCCTGCTCAACGCCAAGAAGCCGTAGCCGCTTGGGTTACAGCGCGCCGGAGGCGATGAGTTCGATCGTTCGCCGACAGGTGCGGTCGAAGGCATCGACGGCCATGTGCAGGTGCTCGACCGGCGTGTCTTCTTCTTTGGTGTGGCTGAGGCCATTGGTGCTCGACGAGAAGATCATCACCGTGGGTACCTCACGGGCCATTTCACTCGCATCGTGCAGGGCGCCACTCGGCAATTCCACATCGTGACCCTCTACGGCGCGTACCGCGTCGCGGGCGGCATCGAGCAGTAACGGGTGGAACGGCATGGGCGGGATGCGGAAGATGTGCTCCCATTCCACCGTGCAGCCCTCGGCTTCGGCCGCTGCAGCCGCAGCCTCGTGGGCCTCGGCGAACATGGCCGCGAGCGAGTCGGCCGAGATGTGGCGCATGTCCATGGTGATGCGCGTTTCGCCGGCAACCGCGGTGACCACACCGGGCCAGCACTGCGCATGACCCACGGTGGTGACACCCTGGTGCCGCTCGCCGATTTCGGCGATGGCCAGCGCGAACCGTGAGGCGGCACGGAAACTGTCGCGCCGCATCTCCATGGGCATGGTGCCGGCATGGGCGGCCTGCCCACGGAAGATGAGACGCTCGCGCTCGATGCCCTTGGTGCCCGTGACGGTGCAGATGCCCTTGCCCATCGACTCGAGAATGGGGCCCTGCTCGATGTGCACTTCCACATAGGCCTTCACATCGGCCATGCGGGTGCGTGCCCCGTCGAGCTTGTCGATGTCGACCCCATGCTGGGCGAGAATCTCGGGCAGCTTGTTGCCCTCTTTGTCGGCCAAGCCGCGCAGCACGTCGATGTCGAGCGTGCCCACACTGGCAGCCGACCCGAACAGGCTCCGGCTGAACCGGGCACCCTCTTCGTCGGCCCAATCGACCAGTGCAACCGACACCGGCGGTGTGCCCTCGGCGGCCAGTGCACGCAGCAACTCGAGGCCGGCCATCACACCCAGCGCACCGTCGAGCCAGCCGCCCTTGGGCACGCTGTCGAGATGCGAGCCCACCACCAGCATGTCGGGCCGCTCGCCGCGCAGCACCGCCCACAGGTTGCCCGCCTCATCGG
>JBAXQV010000202.1:0-4935 GCA_037131575.1 Actinomycetota bacterium | reverse complement strand
CACCGACTCGGATGGCGGCTGTGGACTCGGATGGTGATGGTGAGTCGCCCTATAAGCGGGGTTCTGTCGTACCCGATGGGTACGGGTGACCATCCCTCTATGCGATCGACCCGAAGGGTGCCTCGGCGAACCTTGGCAGGCGAGCAGCCCATACCTTCTGCTTGATCTTGCTCCGAGTGGGGTTGACCGAGCCGTACGGATCGCTCCGCACGCTGGTGCGCTCTTACCGCACCGTTTCACCCTTACCTGTGACCCACGCGAACGCGGGCCCATCGGCGGTCTGCTTTCTGTTGCACTGTCCGTCAGGTCGCCCCGACCTGGCTCTCGCCAGCACTCTGCTCTGTGGAGCCCCGACTTTCCTCGACGCGATCAGCGGTTCAGCACCGTTGTCGCGCCGCGGCCACCCGGGCGACTCACCATCGCCGCTCAGTGTAGGTGCGCAGCAGGCTCAGCAGGCTGGGGTCATGTACTCGTACACCAGGCTGTTGAGGCTCGGTGTTTCGAGGTTCACGGTGACACGGGTGCCGAGTTCGTTGGGGGCACCCACCACCACGGGGGTGACGCCGAGGTTGCCGAACTGGCCAGGCACTGCGTACACGGCCGGGATGGGCGTGGGCGGCGGGCCCGATGCCGGCTTCGCGGCAACCGTGGTGGCAGGGGCCATGCCGGTTGCGGCAACGACATCGTCGGGCGAGAAATAGCCGGACGGTGCGCCGGTGATGGCGATCGACAAGATGGCTGCGTGGCGTGCTTCGGCGGCGGCGATGATCATCGCTTCCTTGCGCAGGCTCGCCTCGGTGAGCACCGGAACCAGACCCTGGTAGGTGGCGCCGGCCAGCGACTCGAACGCCTGGGCGATGTTGAGCACATCGCGCTTGGGGTCATCGCTGGGAGCAATTTTCTCACCGTTGGATTTCGTGCCGCCTGTGAGGCCCATCAGCAGTGTCGGAATGAGCACCTCATCGAACCGTGGGTTACCGCACGTCCAGGCGGTGCCGCCGGCAGCGGTGGTGAGCTTTTCGAACACTTCGGCATGGGCCATGTGATCGTCGCGGAAACGCTTGGCCAGGTCGTTGGCAGCGGGGTCGAGGAACTCGGCATGGTCGATGACCGTGTTGTAAATGGTGATGACCGAATGCTCGAGTGACGAAGCCGTGCGCAACAGCGTGACGTTGGTGACCTTGGCGTCGGGAAGCTTGGTGGTGGGGGGCGCGTTGCCGATGCGACCCACACCGGGTGCACCGTCGTCGGCACAGGCGGCGATGAGCGCTGCCGTGGCCACGCTGAGGCCGCCCACGGCGAGGAACCGGCGACGACCCACGAGCGCGCCCACTCGGGCGTCGGTGGAGGCATCGGAGGCAAGCAACGCTTCGAAGGCGTTGGCGGTGGCCTGCTGCTCGCGCTTGGCAGAGGCGGTGTTGGCACGCAACTGACGCTTCAGTTCGTCGCGGCTGATGGGGTCACGGGACATGTTCGTCACCCTTTCTTCGGCTTGAGTGCGGTGGCGTCGTTGGTGAGCCTTGCGTCGAGGTCGGTGACGCCGGCGAGGTCGCTGAGCACGATGGCGTGACGAGCCTCGATGATGAGAATGGAGGCGATGAGCTTGGCGCCATCGATACCCTGCAGTTCGCCGACGATGTCGGTGTGCGTTGCAGTAGCGGTGTTCTCGAGGGCGATGGCTGCCTTGGCCAAGTCGGCCTGGGTTGCAGCCTTGAACGCAGCTTCGTTGCTCGACACCACATCGGCATCGGGGGCATCGGGTGCCACCTTGCCGAGGAACGCACCGAGCGAGTTGGCGTAGGCACGGTGTGCGTCACGCAGGGTGGCGAACACCGACTTGCCGGTGTCGTCGAGCGCAGTACCGCTGAGTGCCGTGTCGTACAGGCTGAGGGCCGACAGCTCTACCGCTTGGGCGAAACCGAGCAACACCTGATCGTCGGCGGTGGGGCGCAGTGGCGGTGTGGTGGTTGTTGTGGTGGCCGCGGCAGTGGTGGTGGCCGCAGCACCGGCAGCGATGCTGGTGAGCAGCGAACCGGCCACACCGATGAGCCCGGCGCCGAGCAAACGGCGGCCGAGGCGAGGCTCAGCGTCGGCTGGCGCAGCCGTCGAAATGTCGGGGGAATCCATGTCCACGAGGGAGTGTGTCCTTTCCAATCGCTCCCTACAGCCTTGTTCGCCGGAGGTGAGCGGAGCAATTCCAGTAGGTAACTCTAGAAGTCCAGCGCAGACAGGTCGGGTATCCATGCGCGTGTTCGTTCCGCAGCCTTGGCGAACTGGGCCCGGTCGAGTACCGCATTCGGTTCGATTCGAGCCTGCGGACGCCACAAAGCGGCCAGGTCATCGAATGATTTCCACACACCCACGGCCAGGCCGGCCAGGTAGCCGGCGCCCACGGTTGTGGCATCGGCCACCGGTGAGGTTTCCACCGGCCGCTGGCTCGCGTTGGCCAACGCCTGCACGAACGTGGCGTTGCGGCTCATGCCACCGTCGACTCGCAGCACATCGATGCGGCGGCCACTGTCGGCCTCGGCTGCCTCGACCAGGTCGGTGCCTCGGTGGGCGATGCCTTCGAGCACCGCACGCACGATCTGCGCCCGGCCACTGCCACGCGTGAGGCCGAACAATGCACCCCGAGCGCCGTAGTCCCAGTGTGGGGTACCCAACCCCAACAGCGCTGGCACGTACACCACACCGTCGGTGGTGGCGCACTGCTGGGCGATGGTGTGGCTTTCCTCGGCTGAGGCGATGATGCCCAGGTCGTCGCGCAGCCATTCGATGTTGGTGCCCGCCGAGAGCATGATGCCCTCGAGGCCCCACATGGTGCTGGCGCCCACGCCCCAGGCGACGATGGGGAACGTTCCGTTACTGCTGCGGTTGGCGGAGGCCGGCGGTTCGTTGCCGAGCACCATGTCGAGCATGCCGCCGGTGCCGAAGGTGATCTTCGTATCGCCGGGGCGCACACAACTCTGGCCCACGAGGCTGGCCTGCTGGTCGCCCACCAGCGAACACAAGAGCGGCGCGCCCGGTAGCGCAGTGGCCGGTGCGATGGGGCCCGAGGTGTCGACCAATCGGGGCAGCACCGAGCGGGGAATGCCGAGTGCCGTGAGGGTGGAGTCGGCCCAGTCGGTGGCCCCTGGTGTGGTGAGCCCGGTGACCGCCGCGTTCGAACGGTCGGTCACATGCACCGCACCTTCGGTGAGCACCCAGGCGATCCAGGTGTCGACGGTGCCGAAGCAGAGATCGCGGCTGCGTTGGGGGTCGAAGGTGTTGAGCAACCAGGCGAGCTTGGTGGCCGACTGGTTGGGGGCGAGGGCGAGGTTGTGGTCGGCCTTGGCCATGATGCAGTCGAACACGGTGCGTAGGTCTTGCCACCCGAGGGCTGGCCCCACGGGTGTGCCGGTGGAGCGATCCCACACCACGGTGGATGCGCGCTGGGTGCTCACCCCGAGCGCAGCTACGGGTTGGCCGTGGCGCGCCAACGCCTCACGCGCCGTGCTCAGCGCCGCGGCCGCCAATTCGAGTGCGTCGAACTCCACCAACCCTGGAGCCGGCGACTGGGGTGGGAGGTGCTGATACACCACATCGCCCAACTCGCCGTCGGGGGAGAGGATGGCTGAACGCACACCCGTGGTGCCGATATCGATGACGAGCACACTCATCGCTGTTCTCCGTCTTCGTCGTGGGTCTGATCGGGGTCGATGCCGGGATCTTGGTCGTGGCCGAGGGCGCGGCCGCGCATGCCTGGAGCCAATCCGCCCCGCTGGAGTGCCTGCCCCAGGAAGCCGCCGAGGAGGCCAACGCCCAAAACGGGAGCGAGGTTGGCAACGGCAGCACCGACGCGTAGGTCGTTACCCACGATGGCGCGGCCGATGATGAAGGCCACCTGCACCACAGCGAATGCCCCGATCGCAGTGACGATGCCGTGGGCGAGGGGTAACTGCTTGCGTTGCACCCAGGCGGCCACGCCTGCACCGAGGAGGAAACCGAGCAATGCCAGGACGCGCAGCAGTGTGGCGAGGCTCGACGTCTTGCCCACCAGCAGGGCCAGCACCTGGAACGGCACGGCGAACACGATGCACACTCCGGCCCCCGCCTTGATGGCATCGACGTCCCAGCGGCCCGAACGCCCTGTTTGCTGCACCGCGTTGCTCACGGCCAGTTCACTGCTCCGAACGGATGGGTAAGGCCGAGCTTGCCCGGGTTCAAGATGCCGCTCGGGTCGAGGGTGCGCTTCAACCCGTCGAGCACCGCCATGCCCGAGCCCAAGGCCTCGGCCATGAAGCGGTTGCGGTTGAGGCCCACGCCGTGATGGTGCGACAGGTTGCCACCCGCGGCCAGTACGGCGCGCTGGCCGGCATCCCACATGGCCACATAGGTGGCTTCCACCTCGTCGGCCGGGGGGGTGGCAGCGAACGTGAAGTACAGGCAGGCGCCGTCGCTGTAGCTGTGCGAGAGATGGCAGGTGGAAGCGCGTGCGTGGGGTACGGCCAACATGGCGGCGCGCACTGCGTCGAAGATGCCCGGCAGCTCGCGCCACGGGGCAGCGATTTCGAGCGTGTCGACCACGAACCCCTTGCGGGTGAGCCCCTGCAGGGCGCTCGTGTCGTTGCGGTGGTGCATCCAGCGCTCGACCCGCTCGGGGCCGAGCTCGCTGGCGTCGGCGCACGCCTCGGCCACGATGCCCATGGTGGCGTCGACGATGGCGGCATGGCCTTCGTCGAGCACCAACAACATGCACTGGGTGCCGTCGCCGCCCTGCCCGCGCTGGCTCTCGACAGCGTCGTAGAGCCGCAGCACAGCCGGGGTGGCGCCAGCGTGCATGATGCGTCGGCAGGCCTCGATACCGGCCTCGAACGTGGCGAACGCGTAGGCGTTCATCCGTTGCACAGCAGGCAGCGGATGGGTGCGCAACCACACCCGGGTGACGATGCCGAG
>JBAXQV010000201.1:0-4937 GCA_037131575.1 Actinomycetota bacterium | reverse complement strand
ATGACATCGTGCATCCAGTCTGCCCCGGTGCCGTCAGGAACGCACTGCCGTGCCCGTGAGTCGTCGCACGATGGGAAGGTTGGCGAGGAACACTGCAGCGCACAGCACCACCATTGGTTCGAGTGGGGCGCGGAGGCGATGCGAGCCGTAGAACAGCAAGGTCACCACGGCCACACCGATGGCGGGCACTGCCACGATGTAGCGGGAGCCGCGTCGCAACCGCCACCAGCCGATGGCCGCCAGCGGTGCGAGCAGCCACCAACTCACGATGCCCGCCCAGATGGCCCACCGGGGGCGTTCTTCGCCCAGGTCGGCACGCACCGTCTCGTGCCAGCCCCACAGGTCGGTGCCCAGCAATGCCCGGGCGGCCACCACCACCGGCAGTCGAGTGATGTTGGCGCGCATGAATGTGAACGCCTCGTCGCGTCGTCGCTGCGATCGTTGCGATGCATCCTCGTTCACATCGGGGGCTGGTTCGGTGAGGCACAGCAGGTTCCAGCCGCCCACACCGGGGCCGTGATAGGTGAGCGAGCAATTGGCGCCCTGCCAGGTGCTGCCCTCGTTGGTGCTCATCAGCACTGGCGCGTCGAACCGGCTCGAGTTGAACACGAACCACGGGGTCACCGTGAGTGCGGTGGCCCCGAACACCAACGCAGCCCGGCCGAGCCACAGTCGCCACGGGTGAGAGCGCAACCCCACGCAGGCTAGCAACGGTGCGTAGAGCAGGATCTCGCTGCGGGCGTGCCCGGCGACACCGATGGCCGCCCCCAGCATCAGCGCAGTGGCCAGCGTGAACCGGTCGTGATGGCGTAGTGCCAGCCAGGTGACCACCACCACCGATGCAATGACCAACGTCTCCGACATCACCAGCGCGTCACTCAACCACAGGTTGGGGTACAGGGCCGCCAGTGCCGCAGCGATGACGCCCGCCCGTCGGCCGCCCAACCGCCGACCAACGAGGGCGATCAACGGCACCACGGCGATGCCGATGAGGGTCATCGTGGCGCGTTGCCAGAACTCGGGGTGCGACAGCAGGCTTGCCGGCGCGAGCACCACGGAGGTGAGCGGTGGATGTTCGGCCCCGGGCAACACGCCCCAATTGGTGATGGGGCCCTGCGCCTCTTTGAACCAGCGCCCGTGCGCGTTGTTGATTGCCTGGATGCTGTAATACCAGGCATCGCCGTAGTGGAGCGGCACGTTCCATTTCGCCAGCAACCGCAGCAGGCGCCACAGCGCTCCGACCGCGGTGATCGCGGCCACCCACCGGTGAAAGCGAACGTCGAGTTGGCGTTCGTCGACCGAGAGCGGCTCGGTCGGCGGATGGTCGTGCACGATGCCGACGTTAGTGGTCGCCCTGCCCGGGGTGCTCGGTGCGCGGGGCGTTGGCCGTTCGCTACTGTTCGTGGATGGGGACAATTGACGCAGGCAGCATCGACACGGTCGTCGACATCATCCGTACGCATGGTGTGGGCCGTGTCGACCATCCGGCACTCATCGAAGGCAGCCGCCAGCTCACCTGGGGGCAGCTGTACGCGCGGGCCGGGCAGGTGGCGAACCTGCTTGCGTCGGCGGGGGTTGGGAACCAAGACCGCGTGGCGTTCCTCGACAAGAACTCGATCGAGCACTTCGAGGTGTTCTTCGGTGGGCTGCTGCTGAACGCCGTGTGCGTCGATGTGAACTGGCGCCTTGCCGCACCCGAGGTGGAGTACATCGTGAACGATGCCGAGGCCAAGGTGCTGGTGGTGGGTGCCGACTTCGTGCCGATGCTCGAAGCCATCGCCCCCAACCTGGTCCACACATCGCTGGTGCTGGTCATCGGTGGCGCACCAGGGTATGCCGACTACAACGAGGTGGTGTCGGCGCAACCCACCACCGACCCGGGTGCTCAGGCCACATCCGACGACGTGTCGTTCCAGCTCTACTCGAGTGGCACCACCGGCCGGCCCAAGGGCGTGATGCTGAGCAACTCGAACTTCTTCAGCCTCGGCACCGCCGGCGTGGCGATGTGGGAGTTCACGCCCGAGTCGGTGAACCTTGCCGCCATGCCGCTGTTCCACATCGGCGGCGGTGGTTGGGCGGTGGCGGGCATGCTCACCGGCTGCACCACGGTGGTGCTGCGCGACCTCGACCCGGCCGCGCTGGTTCGGCTCATCGGCGAACTGCACATCACCCACGGGTTCGTGGTGCCGGCCGTGTTGCAGTTCATGCTCATGGTGCCGGGGGTCGACCAGGCCGACTTCTCGAGCCTGCGGGTCATCTGTTACGGCGCCTCGCCCATCAGCGAAGACGTGCTGGCGCGCAGTGTGCTCACGTTCAAGTGCAAGTTCTGGCAGGCGTACGGGCTCACCGAAACCACGGGTGCCGTGGTGAACCTTGCCCCGGCCGACCACGACCCCAATGGCGCCAACAAGCATCGCCTGCGCAGTTGCGGCCTGCCCGGCCCCGGGGTGGAGGTGCGCATCGTGAACACCGACACCTTCACCGACTGTGAGCAGGGTGAGGTGGGCGAGATCTGGATCAAGTCGGGCCAGGTGATGAAGGGCTATTGGAAGATGCCCGACGAAACCGCGAAGAGCATCGACGCCGACGGCTGGTTCCGCAGCGGCGACGCCGGCTACAAGGACGCCGAGGGCTACATCTACATCCACGACCGGGTGAAAGACATGATCGTGTCGGGCGGCGAGAACGTGTACCCGGCCGAGGTGGAGAACGTGTTGATGAGCCACCCGGCCATTGCCGATGTGGCGGTCATCGGTGTGCCGCACGAGCGGTGGGGTGAGACGGCGAAGGCGATGGTGGTGCGCAAGCCCGGTGCAGAGGTGACCGAGCAGGAGATCATCGACTTCGCTCGCGAGCGCCTGGCCCGCTTCAAGTGCCCCACCAGTGTCGACTGGATCGATGCGCTGCCACGCAACCCCAGCGGCAAGATCCTGAAGAAGGATCTGCGCGCGCCGTTCTGGGAAGGCAAGCAGCGGATGGTGAACTGATCAGCACCCACTGTTGCAACATGGTGGCTGCTCGCGCAGTCGAGCGGGCTCGCGTCGCGCAGTTCCGACCGCTCACCATCGCCTTCGGTACGAACTTCGGCCCTCGAGGCGCGGGTAGCTGAGCGGATGGTCGCGCAACAGGGGTTGGCGTTTGCGAAAGCCTGGTTGGCTACCCGGATCGTTCGGGAAGTTGCCGAATCGGTCGGGCCACAGCACCTGCTGGATGACCGGGAGGTCGCGAGTGCCGTAGTGCCGGAACCAAGAGGCCATGCGCGAGCGATCGGCGAGCACCCAGCGGTTGGGCACCTCGACGATGCGAACATCGGAGCAACAGAGGTCGAAGTCGCCCACACCGAGGCCGAATTCGCCCTCGCGGCGTGCCTCGACGAGGACGTTCACCAGGTGATGGGCCATGTCGATGAATGGACCGAGCATGACGAGTTCGGGTTGACCGAGGGAGGTGAGGCCAGCGGTGTACGACCAGGGCTTCGCGCTCGGTGTGGTGCACCGGCAGCCCGGCACCGAACACCGGCCGTAGCCGACGTGTTGCACCACGAAGCCGTAGCGGTCGATGATCTCTTCGCTCGACAAGGGAGGAGCCGTTTGGCTCGATGGCGTAGGAATGTCTTCAAGTGCCATGACGGGCACTGTGCCCAAGGGGTGTCACGGGGAAGTCCGCCTCCTCGCGTCGGCGGCTCGACGTGTAGACAATGGAGCATCCGGCGACAGCTCGTGGAGGGGTCATGGGAGACAGCGACGGGTCCGATTTCGATGCAGAGGCGATGCGTGAGCGCTACCGACGCGAGCGCGAGAAGCGGTTGCGCCCCGACGGTACCGACCAATACCGCGAGGCCCGAGGTGCCTTGGCCCACTACGTGGAGGTCGACCCCTACGCGTCCGCCAGGGCCGAACGCAACCCCGTGCACGACGAGGTCGATGTGGTCATCATCGGCGGCGGGTTCAGCGGGCTGCTCGCTGCCGCCCGGTTGAGCGAGCGGGGGGTCACGACGTTTCGACTCATCGAAGCCGGGGCCGACTTCGGCGGCACGTGGTACTGGAACCGTTACCCGGGCGCGCAGTGCGACACCGATGCCTACTGCTACCTCCCGCTGCTCGAAGAACTCGGCTACATGCCGAAAGAGAAGTACGCCTACGCCCCAGAGATCTTCGAACACTCACAGCGCATCGGCACGCACTACGGCTTGTACGACCGCACCTTGTTCTCCACCCGGGTCTCGTCGCTGGAATGGGACGACTCGGCCGCCCGCTGGCATGTGCGCACCGACCACGGCGACGATGTGATGGCTCGCTACATCGTGTCGGCGCTCGGCCCCATGTCGCGCCCGAAGCTGCCCGGTATCCCCGGCCTCGAACTGTTCTCCGGTCACTCGTTCCACACCGGCCGTTGGGACTTCAACTACACAGGTGGCGACTCCAGCGGCGGTATGACCCGACTCGCCGACAAGCGCGTCGCGGTGGTGGGCACCGGCGCGTCGGCCATCCAGTGCGTGCCGCGCCTTGCCCGCGACGCGCAGCACGTATATGTGTTCCAGCGCACGCCGTCATCGGTCGACTGGCGACGCAACCGCCCCACCGACCCCGAGTGGTGGTCGTCGCTCGAACCGGGCTGGCAGCGGCAGCGGCGTGAGAACTTCGATGCGATCTCGATGGGTCGGCGAGTCGATGTCGATCTGGTCGACGACGGATGGACCGACATCTTCCGGGCGATCTCGTCACCCAAGGGTGAGAACCGGCCACGCACCCGCGAAGAGCGCGACCGAATCGTCGAACTCACCGACTTCCAGAAGATGGAGGAGATCCGTGGCCGTGTCGATTCCACCGTCGCCGATAGCGAAACCGCCGAGCTACTGAAGCCGTACTACCGGGTGATGTGTAAGCGGCCCACGTTCAACGACGAATACCTCGAGTGCTTCAACCGACCCAACGTCA
>JBAXQV010000200.1:0-5000 GCA_037131575.1 Actinomycetota bacterium | reverse complement strand
GGGCCGCTCTATTACCTCGGTGATGCCGAGGGGCTCTACAACCCGCGCCTGCATCGTCGTTACGAAGTACGCGATGGCATTCCCGTGATGCTCATCGACGAGGCCGTTGCTGTCGACGAGGCCGAACACGAGCGCATCATGGCCCGTGTCGCGGCCGAGTCGATCGCCCCCACATTTGCCGCGTCCACAGGCCCGACCGACTGAGGCATACTGGAGCCATGCGCTCAACCCGCCGTCTCCTGCGTTGGTGTGCAGTTGCTGCACTCGCAGTGGCTGCCGTGGCCGTTCCCGCGGCTACCGAGCGCCCGCGCGCAGCGGTAGCCGCCGACGGTCTGGGCGCAGGTGGCGAGTTTCATCCGCTCACACCCGCTCGCGTCTACGACTCTCGCGCCGATTCGGCGGTGAACGAACCGGCACCTGGGCCCAAGCCGGCCACACCGACGAAGCCCACCTTCGACATCTCGTTGCTCGGTCTGGGTGGCCTTCCCGCCGATGCCAACCAGGTCTTGGCCGTGGTCGTCAACATCACCGTTGTGTCGCCCACCGCAAGCGGCTGGCTCAACGCCTTCGGCGCCGGCTCGCCACCTTCCAGCGACACGTCGTTGGTCAACTTCGTGAAAGATCAGGTCGTGCCCAACCTGGCCATCGTGCGCCCAGGCGCCGGCGGCAAGTTGTCGATCCAGTTGTTCACTCCCAGCGCCACCGCCACCGCACAGGTGGTGGTCGACGTGTTCGGTTGGTTCTCCACCAGTGCTGCGGCCGACCGTGGCGCTCGCTTGGTGCCAGTAACCCCTGGCCGTGTGCTCGACACTCGCACCGGTACGGGTGGGCGCACCGGCGCAGTGGGGCAGGGTGAATCGATCGAGTTGCAGATCCGCGGGGCCAGTGTGCCCAACGCCTTCACCATTCCGAGTACCCCCGATGTGGTGGGTGTCGTGCTCAACGTCACCGGGGTGAACACCACTGCCGGCAGTAAGCCGACGTTCGTGTCGGTGGTTCCCGACCCGGTGGTGGGCCAGCCCAGCACTTCGAACCTCAACCTCACCAAAGGGCTCATCAAGCCCAACTTGGTCATCGTGCCGGTGAACGCAACCGATGGCAAGGTGCGTCTGTTCAACAACACCGGCACCGTCGACCTGGTGGCCGATGTGGTGGGGTATCTGCAGCTGCGGCCCGACAACACTCGCGCCGGGCGTGTGGTGCCCCTCGGCTCACCGTTCCGCGTGTTCGACACCCGTGACCCTGCCTTCGGGTCGGTCGAATTGGGGCCCGGTCAGGCCGAGCCGTGGAGCTTCGCCGACTTCGCCAACTCGGTGAACATCGGCGGCACGTCGGTCGGCCCGCAACTCGCGGTCATCGGCAACCTCACCTCGGCGAGTCTGCGCAGGCAGTACGCCACGCAGGCCGCGAACAGTTTCATCAGCGTGTATCCCGATCAGCTCGCTGCTGGCGCCGCCCCCAGCACATCGAACCTCAATACCGTCGAGAACGTGCCGGTACCCAACCTCACCATCGTCAAGTACGGTGCCTCGACGACGTCGTGGGTGTACAACTTGGCTGGGTATGCGCACTATTTGTTCGATGCATCCGCGGTCGTACTCAACGACTGAGAGCTAGACTCGTGCTCGCTTCGGTGGGCTGATCCGGCTCCGTGCTCGTCACGGGCGATGGGCGTGCGCCAGTTGGCGCCGGCTCCGATCCATACTTCCTCGAAAGGGTTGTTCCATGACGTCAGCTCCTGCCACGCGCCGCGATTTCCGCGTCGCCGATCTCTCCCTTGCACCCTTTGGCCGCAAGGAGATCCACCTCGCCGAACACGAGATGCCGGGCCTGCGCGCCCTGCGCAAAGAGTTCGGCCCACTCAAGCCACTGAAGGGCGCTCGCATCTCGGGCTCCCTGCACATGACCATCCAAACCGCGGTGCTCATCGAGACCCTGGTCGAGCTCGGCGCAGAAGTACGTTGGGCGAGCTGCAACATCTTCTCCACTCAAGACCACGCCGCAGCTGCGGTGGCCGTGGGCCCCAACGGTACGCCCGACGACCCGCAGGGCATTCCGGTGTTCGCCTGGAAGGGTGAGACGCTCGAGGAGTACTGGTGGTGCACCGAGCAGATGATGTCGTGGCCCGTCGGCCCCGATGGCGATGACGGCCCCAACATGATTCTCGACGACGGTGGCGACGCCACCTTGCTCGTGCACAAGGGCGTCGAGTTCGAAGCCAAGGGTGAAGTGCCCGACCCCGCCGGTGCCACCAACGCCGAGTTCGCCATCGTGCTCGGCCTGCTGCAGAAGACGCTGCGCACCGACCCCACCAAGTGGACTCGTATGGCCGCGAAGATCAAGGGTGTCACCGAAGAGACCACCACCGGTGTGATGCGTCTCTACAAGATGGCCGAGAAGAACGAGTTGCTGTTCCCCGCCATCAACGTGAACGACTCGGTCACCAAGAGCAAATTCGACAACCTCTACGGCTGTCGTCACTCGCTCATCGACGCCATCTGCCGCGCCACCGACGTCATGATCGCCGGCAAGGTGGCCCTGGTGTGCGGCTATGGCGATGTGGGCAAGGGGTGTGCCCAGGCGCTCACCGGCCAGGGTGCACGCGTCATCGTCACCGAAGTCGACCCCATCAACGCTCTGCAGGCCGCCATGGAGGGCTACCAGGTCACCACCATCGAAGATGTGGTGGGTCAGGTCGACATCTTCGTGTCGGCCACCGGTAACGATCACATCATCACCGTCGACCACATGCGTGAGATGAAGCACAACGCCATCGTGTGCAACATCGGCCACTTCGACTCCGAGATCGACATGGCTGGCCTCAGCCGCAGCGGAGCTACCCGCGACGAGCTCAAGCCCGGTACCGACCTGTGGACGTTCGACAACGGCAAGGCGATCATCGTGCTCGCCGAGGGTCGTCTCGTGAACCTCGGTTGCGCAACCGGCCACCCGAGCTTCGTGATGAGTTGCTCGTTCTCGAACCAGGTGATCGCGCAGATGGAACTCTTCCAGTACACCGAGAACTACCCAGCGGGCGTGTACATCCTGCCCAAGCGGCTCGACGAGAAGGTGGCGGCGCTGCACCTCGACGCACTGGGTGTGAAGCTCACCAAGCTCACCGACGAGCAGGCCGAGTACCTGGGCATCGAACCGTCGGGCCCGTTCAAGCCCGAGCATTACCGCTACTAGATCGCAGCGTTCCGATATGTCAGCCCCCGCCGGGTCTCACTGAACGGCGGGAGGCTGAACATCGGCAGGAAGATCTGCACGAGCGGGCCGATACCAAACGTGAATGCCACGGTGCCGATGCCGATGGTGCCGCCGAGGGCGAGGCCAGCGATGAGCACCACGATCTCCACAAGTGTGCGGGCCAGGCGCACGCTGATGCCGCGCGCCTTCAAGCCCATCATGATGCCGTCGCGTGGGCCGGGCCCGAGGCCCGCGCCGATGTAGAGACCCGAGCCCATGGCGATGACCACCAAGCCGAGCGCGAGATACACGACCCGTACCACCAAGAGTTCGGTGGTGGGGATGAGCGGCATGATGAGGTCGACGGTGAAGCCGATTTCGAGAGCGTTGAGCACGGTGCCCACACCGGGCCGCTGCCGCAGTGGAAGCCACAGCAGCAACAATGCGAAACCGGTGATGGTGATGACGGTTCCCACCGACAGGCCGGTGTGGCGCGCCACGCCTTGGTGAAACACATCCCATGGTGCGGCGCCGAGGTTGGCCTCGAGGATGAGGCTGATGCCCACGCCGAACAAGCCGAGGCCCGCGAGGCAACGGATGAGCCGGTTGGTCCAGTCGGCCGCCAGTGAAGTGGGCGCATAGGCGCGAGCGGCGACGGGCTGGTCGGTGAGGGGCACGTCGAGCGACGTTAGCCGCAGGGGCTGTTCGCTAGCCTGCCCGATATGCGGATCGCGACCGATGTTGCTTGTCAGAAGCCCGGTCTGCCTGTGGCGCCGATGTTGCATCCGTTCTTCGCCGACCTCACGTCGGCCGAGCAGGGAACATCGTGGGAGAAGCGGTACCTCGACTTTTGGCGCGATGCCGCCTCCTTGTTCGAGGTGGTCGATGTGCCCGACGCCGATGTTGTGCTGATACCTGCCGACTGGTACTGGGTGCGCGGCACCTCGTGGGCGTCGAAACAAGATCGTGAACTGGCAGGACGGTGTCTCGAGTTGTATCGCCGGGCGGTGGCGGCGGGAAAGCCGGTGGTGGTGTTCTTCACTGGCGATCGTTCGTGCGATCGGGTGCCCATGCCTGAGGCCATCGTGTTGCGCGAGGGCCCGTTCAAGTCGCGCATGTCGGCCAACGACCGAGTGCTCCCTGCGTTCGCCGAAGATCTGGTTGCGCACTTCTGCGATGGGCAGATCGTCGAGCGCGCCAAGGGCGAACGACCGGTGGTGGGGTTCTGCGGGTTGGCCGGACGCAAGACCGGGCTGAAGAACGCGGCGAAGCGCGTTGCCTTTGCGGGGAAGATCGCCCTCACCGAGCACCGCATCGACCCATCGCAGTTCCTGGGCGAGAACATGCGCGCCGAGGCACTCGAGTTGCTGGCCGCCGATGCTCGGGTGAGCACCAATTTCGTCATCCGTTCGCAGTCGGTGTTCTTCGTGGTGGGCGACGCGAAGGATCTCGTCGATGTGCGCCAGCAATATGTCGACAACATGATCGACTGCGACTACGTGTTGTGCATGCGCGGATCGGGGAACTACTCGTACCGCTTTTACGAAGCATTGTGCATGGGGCGTATCCCGGTGTTCGTCGACACCGATTGCAAACTGCCGTTCGACGATGTCATCGATTGGCGTTCGTTGTGCGTGTGGGTCGACCAACGCGACCTGGGCGATATCGCCTCGGCGGTGGCCGAATTCCACGCCCGGCTCACGCCCGACGAGTTCGTCGCCCTGCAGCACCGGGCACGAGAGGTATGGGTGGACTACCTCTCGGCGCGGGGCTACCTGGGTCGTTTCGCCGAGGTGTTGGCCAAGGGCTGA
>JBAXQV010000199.1:0-5106 GCA_037131575.1 Actinomycetota bacterium | reverse complement strand
CGAGCCCTCGCGGCTGATGCCCTTGCCGTACATGATGTCGAACTCGGCCTGCCGGAAGGGCGGGGCCACCTTGTTCTTCACGACCTTCACACGGGTACGCGACCCGGTGATTTCAGCACCATCTTTGATGCTCTCGATACGACGGATGTCGAGGCGCACCGACGAGTAGAACTTCAGCGCACGGCCACCAGATGTGGTTTCGGGCGAGCCGAACATGACACCGATCTTCTCGCGCAACTGGTTGATGAAGATCATGATGGTGTTCGAGCGGTTGAGGTTGGCGGTGAGCTTGCGCAGCGCCTGGCTCATGAGGCGGGCCTGGAGACCCACGTGGGAATCGCCCATCTCGCCCTCGATTTCGGCCTTGGGCGTAAGGGCCGCCACCGAGTCGATGACGATCACATCGAGCGCACCGGAGCGCACCAGCATGTCGGCGATTTCAAGCGCCTGTTCACCCGTATCGGGCTGGCTGATGAGCAATTCGTCGATATCGACCCCGATGGCCCGGGCATACACCGGATCCATGGCGTGCTCGGCGTCGATATAGGCGCAGATGCCACCATTGCGCTGTGCCTCGGCCACGACGTGCATGGCGAGGGTCGACTTACCCGACGACTCGGGACCGTAGATCTCGACGACACGGCCACGGGGCAGACCACCCACGCCGAGTGCGAGGTCGAGCGCCAGTGCACCCGTGGGCACCACCTCGATGGCCAAGGAACCCTTCTCGCCCATCCGCATGATGGAACCCTTGCCGTATTGCTTGTCGATTTGGGCCAGTGCCATTTCGAGTGCCTTGTCGCGATCGTTGCTCATGATCGTGTCTCCCTTTTCTGTGTTGCCGGCGCCTGACGCCGGTGTCGTACCTGTGGTGGTGAGGCCGAATCGCACGGCCCGATGTGTTGTCGCTTGTTCGTTGAGCACCCTACGGAGGGGGTGTCACAGGGTTTCGTCGAGGGGTGAGACCGACGGTTGGTGCCAGGGCACCGGAGGAACAACACCACTGTAGTTACGAACAGTCGTTCGATCAAGCATTGCGGCGAAGTTCCTGCCAGTTACCAGGCGATGGCCCACTACTGTCGCCGCTCATGGATGCCCCATCGTTCGACACCATCGCCGTCAGCGTCGACGGACCACGTGGTTCGCTCCAGCTCAACAGACCCGGCCAACTCAATCCGTTGAGCATGCAGACGCTGTATGAACTCGAGCGTGCCGCACGCTGGTTCGACGAACATTTCGACCTGAAGGTGGTGGTGGTGTCGGGTGCCGGCCGGGCGTTCTCGGCGGGCGCCGACATCAGTTCGTTCAACACATCGGGCGCCGACGAAGACCGCCAGCAAGGTTGGCGCATGGGCCGTGCGTTCGACGAGATGCGTGCCGTCACCGTGGCGCGCATCCAGGGGTGGTGCGTCGGCGGTGGACTTCTCTTGGCAACCGGCTGCGACCTCCGCATCGCAGCGGTGTCGGCACGGTTCTCCATCCCCGAGGTCGATCTCGGCATTCCGCTCACGTGGGGTGGGATCCCCCGCCTGGTGCGCGAAATCGGCCCGGCACTCACGAAGGAATTGGTGATGACCTGTCGTCCGTTCGATGCCGACGAGGCCTACCGTGCCGGTTTCCTGAACCGTGTGGTGCCCGATGACCGACTCGACGACGAGGTGGAGACCTTGGTGCTGCAGTTGCTCGCCAAGCCGAAGTTGGCATTGCTCGAGACCAAGGCGCATGTGAACGCCGTGACCGAATCGATGGTGAGCACCGGCAGGAGTTGGGCCGATGCCGATGCCTTGGCCGCCGGAATGCGCGACCCCGAAGGCCGCGCGGCGGCGCTCGCCTACATGGAACGTCTGCGCAACAAGGCGGGCCGCTAGCCCTCGTTGGCAGCCACCCACGTGGTGGCCTCGGCCAACTCCACCACCTCGGGCGGGTGCGTGGCGAGATCGAACGCCAGCCACACCGTGTAGGTGAATGGATAGATGAGCACCGGCACCACCACGGCGACACCAGCCAGGATGCTGCACAGCAGCACCACGGGGATATCGGGCGCGGTGACCACCAACCCCGCCGCCATGCCCACCACGATGGCTCCGAATGTGATCATCGTGTTCATGGTGACGGCGCCGAGCTCGAAGCCCTCTTCGCGCTGCCAGGCGATGCCGCAGGTGCGACACCGCGGGTAGCGCCTGAACCAACCGCGCAGGAAGGTCCGTCGGTTCGCGCACCACGGGCACCGCAGACGAACGGCCCGCCACACCATGGTGGTGAAGCGTTGGTTCACCCTTGCGGCACTCGACTTGGCAGGCGACGACGGAGGCACCTCGCCAACCCTATTGGCACATCACGCCGGCCAGAACTTGTGGCCTGCGTCTCGCGTCGGGTTCGCCATAGGCCACAATGGCGGCGTGCGCCGTCCACTTGCCAGCCTGCTGTTCGCCATCGCGTTCGTGCTCGCCGGTATCGCGCTGGGCGGATGGCTGCTCGAACGCACCGCGCTCTCACCCCATCGCGTCGCGGTGTCGCCCGGCACGGTGCTCGCCGATGCGCCACTGCGCAAGGAACTGGTGCATCTCATCACCGATGCCACTGCCACGGCCATGTATCCCGACGACGCCAACAGCCGGGTACGGGTGCTCGCCACCGTGGAACAGGTGGTTTCGCTACCGGCCGGCGCACCGCTCTTCGCCAAGGTGCTCGAAGACGCCCATGCGCACCTCATCGGCCAAACCAAGGCGCCCGTGGTGGTGTCGCCGGAACAACTCGTCGAGATCGTGCGCGATCAGCACGCGGCCGCGGTGCCCCCTCTACAACTCACGGTGCCACGCGTCAGCGCATTCGCCGGCCTTCGCTCGGCACTCGAGACATTGGTGCCCATCTGCGCCATCGCTTCGGCTGCGTTCTTCCTCATTGCGCTCATCTCTCGTCCGGAACGCGATGTGCTGTGCGCCAGCCTCGGCGCCGGGTTGTTGGCCATGGCGGTGGTGATCGTGTTGTTCGCTTTCGTCATTCCCGCCTACGTGCCGCCGCTGTTCGACAAGTCGGTGTGGACGCACATCCCCACCGGCCTCGCAAAGGGACGCGTGGTGTTCACCATCGTCACCGCGGCGCTGTTCGCTGTCGTGGGCGGTGTGCTCTATTCGGCCTCCACGCGCATGCGTCGCAGTCGGCGCTGGAGCACACCGGTGAGCACCTATCGGTACCGCGAAGAACGACGCTGGAGTTGAGCCGCCTCAGGCGGTGAGTTCGTCGACGAACTCTTGGAACACGGCGGCGTAGCTCATGGCGTCGGCCTCGGTGTGCAGCACCGACACGAGCCACTGTTCATCGAGCCCCGGCGGCAGCAGCACACCACGGTTGATGCCGTGCATCCACTGCGCGAACGCGAGGTCGAAGTCGGTGGCCTTGTAGTCGCGATAGTTCTCGACGGGGTTCTCGGCCCACGTGACGCAACCCTTGGCACCGAACTGCACAGTGTGCGCCGGGAGGCCAGCACGGTCGATGGTGGTTGCACACGCCTCGACCAGACGGGTGTTGCGATCGATGACGGCGCGAGTGGTTTCGGGCGTGCAGATCTCCGACAGCACGGCCTTGGCTGCGGCCATGCACAGCGGGTTGCCGTTGTAGGTGCCGAGGTGCAGCACACGACCGCTGGTGATCTGATCCATGCACTCTGCAGTGCCGCCGAAGGCACCCAACGGCAGGCCGCCACCGATGCACTTGGCCAGTGTCACGAGGTCGGGTTGCACACCCACAGCGCCGGTGGCGCCGCCCCAGCCGGCGGTGATACCCGTCTTCACTTCATCGAAGATGAGCATCGTGCCGTAACGCCGCGTGATCTCGCGTACCTCTTGCAGGTACCCGGGCTTGGGCAAGCAGATGCCGATGTTCTCCATCACCGGCTCGACGATGAAGGCGGCGACATCGCCCGCTGCCAGCACGCGCTCGAGCGCAGCGGCGTCGTTGTACGGGATGACGATGGTGTCGCCGAGCACTGCCTTGGTGATGCCTGCGGTGGCGGGCACAGGAGTGGGTGCATCGGCTGGGCCGGCCGCGCTGAGCGGCGGCTTCATCGAGATCATCACTTCGTCGTGGTGGCCGTGATAGCCGCCCTCCACCTTCACGATCTTGTCGCGGCCCGTCACACCACGGGCTACACGAATGGCATCCATGGTGGCCTCGGTGCCCGAGTTGGTGAACCGCCACATCGGTAGCTGGTACCGCTCGACCAGCAGTTGCGCCACCTCGGTGTTCATCTCGCACGGGGTGACGTAGAGGGTGCCGTCGTCGAGCTGGCGGGTGATGGCATCGCGCACGGCCGGGTGGCAGTGGCCGGCGAAGAGCGCGCCGTAGCCCATGTCGAAGTCGACGTAGCGATTGCCGTCGACATCTTCCATCCACGCGTCTTGCGCACGGCGCACCACGATGGGGTGAGGGTCGTAGGCCTGGAAGCTCGAGGGCACGCCCAGCGGGAGCACCGTGCGAGCCCGAGCCGTTGCTTGTTGGGAACCTGTGGTTCGCTTGATGTACACACCCAGTTCGCGGGTGGTGATCTGACGAGCCCTATCGACGAGTTGGAGGTGGCGGATGGATTCCGTTGCACTCATGGTTTCACCTTTGCGGATCACGTTCTCTGAACTCTAGCAGACAACGGATTCCATCGTGAACGGGCCTTTCGGCCACGCATCGCAATCGAGGGTGGAACTTCGCGACGCGTATGGCAGACTTGATACTCCTTGGTGGCCGTAGCTCAGTTGGTAGAGCTCCAGTTTGTGGTACTGGCTGTCGCGGGTTCGAGTCCCGTCGGTCACCCGAGGCCTTCGGGCCTGGTTTGTGGGCTGGCAGTGTTGTTCCCTACACTGCCGGTTTCCACATGCGCCTCTAGCTCAATGGTAGAGCAACGGACTCTTAATCCGCAGGTTCTGGGTTCGAGACCCAGGGGGCGCACCATTCGCATCAACGCCGCCTGAGCCCCCACGGTTCAGGCGGCGATTTCTTTCCCCGCTCGGGCTGCCGGGAAACCCTGTTACACCCCCTTGTCATGATGGCGGCATGACTGGTTCGGCCGTGGCAGTAGTGGTGGAGGCGCTCGAGGGCGTCGACGTTGCTGTCGTG
>JBAXQV010000198.1:0-5139 GCA_037131575.1 Actinomycetota bacterium | reverse complement strand
TGCTTCGCCGACCTCGCTGTCGCCGGTGACCACGCTGAGCACACCGTCGGGCAGGCCGGCTTCACGCGCGATCTCGGCGAGGCGGAGCGAGCTGCCGGGCGTGGCCGGTGCCGGCTTCAGCACCACGGTGCAGCCGGCCGCGAGCGCAGCGCCGATCTTCCAGATCGCCATGATGAGCGGGAAGTTCCATGGGGTGATGGCCGCCACCACACCAGCCGGTCGGCGCAAGAGCATCGAGGTGTAGCCGGGTGAGAACACACCGGCGGCGGTGCCGCCGAGGTCGCGTGCGGCCCCGGCGAAGAACCGCAGGTTGTCGAGCGCGAACGGCAGTTCACCATCGCGCATCACGGTCCAAGGCTTGCCGGTTTCGGCGACTTCGATGGCACACAGTTCATCGGCATGGCGCTCGATGGCATCGGCGAGCGCGAACAACGCCGTCGAACGCACAGACGGCACCGCCGCACCCCAGGCCCGGCCGGCATCGGCTGCGGCACGGAGCGCAGCATCCACACCGCTCGGCGTCGAGTCGGCAACCGACCCGATGGTGGCGCCGGTGGACGGATCGATGATGGTGCGGTGCATGGTGGTCGCAATCGAGAGTCAAGCCGCAACTTGAGCTACGGGCGAGAGGTGGTGTCGCTAGCGACACTACTGCCAGCCATACCCGCGGCACGCTCTACGATCGGGGTATGGCTGCACGGACCTTCCTCTTCATGCCCGAGAGCGCCTACGGGCCCACCAACAACTGCATCGGTATCGGCAATGTGCTGCGCGAGCGCGGCCACCGCGTGGTGTTCGCGGCGGAACGATCGTGGGAGGGGCGGCTCAGTGATCTCGGTTTCGTGGAAGATCTGGTCGACCTCGCCCCGCCGCCACCGGCCGACGCGCCCGAACAGGCCGCTGGTCAATTCTGGACCGACTTCATCCGCGATACCTCGCCCGAGTTCCGCAAGCCCACCATCGAGCAACTCACCACGTTCGTGCAACCCACGTGGCAGGCGCTCATCGATGGGGCCATGTATTGCGAACCGCAGCTGCGCGAGATCATCGCCCGCAATCAGCCCGATGTGGTCATCGAAGACAACGTGAACTGCTTCCCGGCCTTGGTGACGGCCGGGGTTCCGTTCGTGCGCATGATGAGTTGCAACCCTCTCGAGGTGCGCGGGCCCGATGTGGCGCCGGTGTTCAGCGGATACGCAGCCGACGACCGCACCGGGTGGGATGAGTTCCGTGCCGAATACGACCGCACTCACCGCCCGATGTGGGGCGCGTACAACGAATGGGTGCAGTCGTGCGGCGCGCCTGCATTAGCCGACCTCGACTTCATCCACACGTCGGCGCATCTCAACATGTACCTCTACCCGGGTGCGGTCGACTACACCGATCGTCGCTCGCTCGATGCCACGTGGCAGCGGCTCGACTCATCGGTGCGTACCACTGACGCTTCGTTCGAGGTTCCCGACAACCTGCGCGGTGGCGAGGGCGCGCTCATCTATCTGTCGCTCGGTTCGCTCGGTTCGGCCGATGTCGACCTCATGAGGCGCCTCGTCGAGGTACTCGGCCGCACACGGCACCGGTTCATCGTGTCGAAGGGGCCGTTGGCCGACACCTACGACCTGCCAGCCAACATGTGGGGGGCGCAGCAGGTGCCGCAAACCAATGTGCTGCCACTGGTCGATCTCGTCATCACCCATGGCGGCAACAACACCACCACCGAGTGCTTCCACTTCGGCAAGCCGATGATCGTGCTGCCGTTGTTCTGGGATCAGTACGACAACGCACAGCGGGTGCACGAAACCGGTTTCGGTGTGCGCCTGCCCACGTATTCGTTCGCCGACGACGAACTCACCGGGGCGATCGAGCAGCTGCTCGCCGATGGCGCGCTGCGGGCACGGATGGATGCCATCGGCGCCGATGTACGCACCCGTTCGGGTGTGGTGCGTGCGGCCGACCTGCTCGAGGGTGTTGCCTGAGCCGAACGTTCAGGCTGGGTCGAACCACGAGTCGCCGGCGAGGATGCGATCGGCCTCCGACGGGCCCCACGAACCTCGGAAGTACGGGTGCACCGGGCCGGGGTGGTCGAGCGTGGGTTGCACCACGCGCCACGTCTGTTCGACGATGTCTTCGCGCGCGAAGCGACGGGGTGAGCCTGCTAGGGCATCGTCGATGAGTCGCTCGTAGGCCTCGCTGCGTTCGCCCAGGGCCGCCGCGAAGTCGACGGCGAGGTCGACGTTCTGGCTGTCGAGATGCTGGCCGGGGGTCTTCGCCTGCACGGTGAACGTGACGCCATCGTTCTTGCCGAGCCGGAACCTGATGAGGTTGCGCATCGGTGCTGGGCCGCCCGCTTCGTCGAACAGCAGGCGAGGCGGTTCGCGGAACTCGACCACCACTTCGGTGGCAGCCTGGGTGAGCCCTTTCCCGCAGCGCACATACCACGGCACACCGGCCCATCGCCACGAATCGATCTCCACCTTGGCGGCCACGAAGGTCTCGACTGTCGAGTCGGCGGCAACGCCGGGCTCATCGCGGTAGCCCACGTACTGGCCGCGCACGAGCATGCTCGAGTCGATGGGTCGCATCGCCGCGAACACCTTCGCCTTCTCGTCCTGCAGGAAGCTGGCCTCAGGGCCAACGGGAGGTTCCATGGCCACCAGCGCGGCTACCTGCAGTAAGTGGTTCTGCAGGATGTCGCGGATGGCGCCCACGCTGTCGTAGAAGCTGCCGCGGCCCTCCACTCCTATCGATTCGGCCATGGTGATTTGCACGCTGCGCACGTAGTTGCGGTTCCACACCGGCTCGAGCAAGGTGTTCGAGAAGCGGAACACGAGCAGGTCTTCCACGCTCTCTTTGCCGAGGTAGTGGTCGATGCGGAAGATGCGCTCTTCGGGGAACACCGCATGCAGAGTGGTGTTGAGTTCGCGGGCGCTGGCCAGGTCGCGTCCGAACGGCTTCTCCACCACGATGCGACCCCGCTCGTTCAAGCCAACCGACGCCAGCGATGTGGCCACCATGGGGAACATCGTGGGTGGGATGGCCATGTAGAACACAGTCGTTGTGCTGTTGTAGCGGTCGAGTGTGTTACGCAACTCGGCCCAGGTCGCGGGATCGGCGTATGTACCTTGGATGAGGTCGAGGCGGCCGATGAAGCGGTCGAGGACGTCGGGGTCGGCATCGGGTTGGGCAGCCACCACCGCTTCGCGAGCATGCAATCGGAAGTCGTCGTCGCTCCAATCGCTACGAGCCACACCGATCACCGGGACCTTCAACACGCCGCGCCGTTCGAGTTCGTACAACGCTGGGAAGAGTTTGCGTTTGGCGAGGTCGCCGGTGGCTCCGAACAGCACCAGTGCATCGGCGACGGGTTGATCGACCATGGTGGTGCTCAGCCCTTCACTTCGTGATGGCCGCCGAACTGCGAACGCATCGCCGACAACACTTTGTGGGCCACATCGCCGCGGTCGCGCGACGAGAAACGATCGAACAACGCGGCCGCGAGCACCGGTGTGGGCACACCCTCGTCGATAGCGGCGTGCACCGTCCACCGGCCCTCACCGCTGTCGGACACTCGCCCCTCGAACTCGGCGAGTTGTGGGTCGGCGGCAAAAGCGGCGGCGGTGAGGTCGAGCAGCCAACTGGCCACCACACTGCCCCGGCGCCACACCTCGGTGATGGCGGCGAGGTCGAAGTCGTAGCGGTAGTACTCGGGGTGCGTGAGCGGCGCGGTTTCAGCGTCGTTGGTGTGGTTCTCGGCACCGATGTTGGCCTTCGCCAACACGTTGAGGCCTTCGGCATAGGCGGCCATCAGCCCGTACTCGATGCCGTTGTGCACCATCTTCACGAAGTGGCCGGCACCGCTCGGGCCGCAGTGCAGCCAGCCGCGCTCGGCGGGGACGGGTTCGCCCGTGCGGCCAGGCGTGCGTTCGGCGGTGCCGGTGCCTGGTGCCAGGGTGTCGAAGATAGGGGCCAGGCGATCGACGGCCTCGGTGTCGCCGCCGATCATGAGGCAGTAGCCCCGGTCGAGGCCGAACACCCCGCCACTGGTGCCGACGTCGAGGTAGTGGATGCCCTTGTCGGCCAACGGGGCAGATCGGTCGACATCGTCGCGGTACCACGAGTTGCCCCCGTCGATGATGGTGTCGCCTGCGCTCAACAGGGGTGCCAAGCGAGCAATGGTGTCGTCGACGAACGCCGCGGGCACCATGATCCACACGTTGCGTGGAGCGGCCAGCGCGGCGACGAGTTCGTCGAGTGTGAGTGCGCCGCGTGCGCCTTCGTGCTCCATTGCTGCAACCGCATCGGGGCTCACGTCGTGGGCCACGCACTGGTGACCTGCACGTTGCAACCGCCGCACCATGTTGGCGCCCATGCGCCCAAGACCGATCATGCCAAGTTCCATGCGGTCAGGTTGCCATGTTCGCGAGGGTTGTAGCGTCAACTGTGCCGTGCGTCATGCAGGAGGAACCGCTGATGGAAGGACACGAACTCGCAAGAACGTTGGAGGGCGGGGTGGAGGCGCATCGCGTGCTGCTCGCCGCGCTCGGTTCGCTCACCGACGAGCAAGCTCGTTCCGCGTCATTGCTGCCGGGCTGGTCGGTAGGGCATGTGCTCACCCACTTGGCACGCAACGCCGACAGCCACGTGCGCCTCTTCAGTGCTGCCGAGCGAGGCGAGGTGGTCACCCAGTACGAGGGTGGTGCTGCAGGCCGGGCCGCCGATATCGAAGCTGGCGCGCAGCGTTCGGCGAGTGAGTTGGTGCACGATGTGCGCGCCTCGGCCGAGCGTCTCGAAGCAGCGTGGGCCAGTGCATCGCCAGCGTGTTGGGCTGGTTCCGGCATTACTCCACTGGGCACGGCATCGATCAGCGACTTGCCGATGCGGCGCTGGCGCGAAGCGGTGGTGCATCACACCGACCTCGGCCTCGGGTATGGCATCGATGCGTGGCCCACCCACTACGTGCGCACCGACCTCGTGCTCCTCACCATGCAGTGGGCCAGTCGACGCCCGATGGGTCTCACCGAGCTTCCGGCCGAGGCCCTGGCTGCCAGCCCTGGGCATCGCCTCGCCTGGCTGTTCGGCCGCCTCGATCTCCCCGGCCTCGCCCCCGCCAACATCTTCGGCTGACCCCCGGCCGTCCACCAT